>PXFI01000332.1 GCA_003564295.1 Gemmatimonadota bacterium
CCGCCGCACCCCCTGGGTCTTCGTCCTGGACGAAGGGGGCCGTGTGATGGCCGAAGGCCATGGAGCCCGCATCGCCGAGCTGGTGCCCCTGGAGGCTCTGGGGCTGGAGGTGGCGGGATGATGCGCCGCCTGGCGTTACTGGCTGCCCTGGTGACGGCCCTCGGGGCGGCGGGCTCGGGCTGTGCCCAGGCTCCCTCAGCCGAGGAGGCCGCCTCAGAGACCGTGGCCCTGGAGGAGCTTCAGGTGCTGGCTCCCGGCGCCCGGTTCACAGCGGTGCGGGAGCTGGTCCTGTCGGGTGCCTCCCTCTGGGTCCTGGACGGTAGCCCGCCCTTCGTCACCCGGGTCACCCTGGAGGGCGGTGAGGTCATCGCCTTCGGGGCAAGAGGCCCGGGGCCGGGGGAGCTCATGGACCCCCGTTCCCTCCTTCCCAGCCCCGGCGCCCCCGAGGGATCGGTATGGGTGTGGGACTACGGGACCGGCAGGGTCAGCCGCTTCGATTCCGCCGGGGTCTTCCTGGCGTCGGAGCCCATGGACGAGGGCGGCGCCACCAGGGTCCGCAGGGACCTGGAGGAGGTGTCCTACGTGGAGCCGTTCCGGGTCCGGAGCCTCGGGGCCGAGCTTTTGGCCTCGCACTTCCCGGGCCGGGTGGACCGGAGCTCCGACATCGTCACCGGCTCCCTGGTCCGGACCCACCACCGCCTGGCTCCGGGTCCCGTTCTGGCCCGGTTCAGCCACCATGCCGGTCCCGCCTCCGGCGGGCCGAGGGAGTGGGAGGCCCTGCCCCTGTGGGACGCCTGCGATGGAGTCGTGGTGCTCTGGAGCTCCGCCTCCGGCCAGCTCCTCTGGCTGGACGGGCAGGGTCACACCCTTCGAGGCGCTGCGGTGGAGCACAGCCCCGGGCCCATCACCCTCCTGGACATGGAACGCTACCTGCGCCAGATGGCCCGGCTGGAGCTGGGGCCGGACTACGAGGGGGCCGGCATCGACTTCTCGGCCATGGCCGTCGCCCGCAGGGACCAGTTCCCCCAGCGGCGGCCCCTGGCCACCGGCCTCCGCTGCGCGTCGGCGGACGTGGCGTGGGTTCGCCTCTTCGACACCGACCCCGACCCCCCGGGCCGGAGCCGCACCTGGCTCAGGGTTCCGGCCTCGGGGGCCCAGGACGCCGTCACGTTCCCGCCGGCGTTCCGCCCGTTCGTCTTCACCCCACAAGGGGCTCTCGGCGTGGTGGAGGCTCCCGACGGCCAGCGCCTGGCCCGTTGGCATGCTCCCGGCACGGTGGCCCAGGCCCCTGATCTCGCCTCACCATCCCCCAACAGGAGAACGTCCCATGCGCCGTAGCCTGCTCGTGGCCCTGGTGGCCCTGAACCTCCTCCTGGCGGTGGCCCTGGCCGCCGGGCCCGCCCGGACCCAGATTCTGCCCCAGGGGATCCTGAACTGCTGCAAGTACGACGGGGCCCGGGAGTCCCTGGGCTATTGCTGTCCCTCGTGCTGCTGGTTCACGAGCAACTGTGCGTCGGACGACGATTGCCAGGACGTGGAGCGATGAGGCTCCCTTCGTTGCCCCGAGGTCGGTAGACCATGCCCAGGACATCTGGCCCTACGGCCCGGTTCTACGCCGCCACGGCCCTGTGGCTCCTGGGGATCCTGGCCGTGGGCCTCAATTCAGATTATGGGGGGTCAAGTCCGGGCCTCGTATACGGCCATCCTCGTACATCACCCATCTCTATGTCAAGCAACATGTTGTGCGGCTCGTGAGTATGGCTACTGACGAACGGAGGCCGAGGCGCCAATGGTCCCAGTTCCAACATCCTACGGAAGATGGACGCTCAGAACCTGGGACCCAGATGCCGGCGGATTCTCGTGTCCCAACCGGCTCAATCAGGGATGAGGATTCGATACCGCACGATGAATGGAACCCCCAGGTCATCCCTCTCCTCCGCCCAAAGGAGGTCCCCGGAGGTGAACCACAGGCGGACTCCCGCTGAAAGCTCTACCCGGAACAGAGGCTCGCCAAGCCGGGTGAGGACTTCCCATAGAATGGGTTGCCCAGGAACCTCTTCCCGGGCTACCCAGAAGCGACCGTCGCTGTCGATGCGCAAGCGGCTGACTGGTGACACATACGGACGGGCCGCATAAGCCTTCTCCACCTCATTCCTCACCCTTCGGGAATCCCTGACACTGCGGCTGTAGGCGAGGGCCAGGGCGGTCAACTGGTCTCCCTTGATCCGCTGCGGCTGAAAGGAGTACAGACGCGAGAAGACGGTGTCCCCAGTGTGGTTGATACTCGTAATCCTGTAGTGTGCCTCGTGACCTGGGGGGAATGGCTCCGCGGTGGCAACGATCCCCAGTCCTGACGAGGTCACGCCAATGTCCGAAGGGGTCTCGGCGGGGAGTCGGAACCTCGGGCGCCCGATCTCCGTAGCACTGATGGATCTGCCCGTGGTCCTCCGACGCATAGCTAGCGTATCGAGAACCTCCCCGGAAGGGCTAATCTTGAGGGTTGGCAAATAGTAATCCTTCCGGTCCTCAAACAACTGCGGCCTGGACGCGGTCACGTATCCGAGAAAGGTCCCGTCCGGGAGCATCCCAGAGGGTCCCCGGATGACTCCAGTCCCGTCCGCCACAGTAATCCATGGGAAGGTGAATCGGGCAAGTTCCTCCCCGAGGATGTTCAAGAGGACGAGAGACGCCGCCCCCACGTTTCTCACAAAGATCGTGTCATTTCTTACGTGCAACGTCGTTGGGTCCCTGAACTCACCGGGACCAGAACCGTATCTGCCGATCTGGCCCACCGGCTCTCCAGACCAATCAAAGACCTTGATCGCGTGGTCGATCCGCTCCAAGACCAGGAGCAGGCTGTCCCCGTACACCGCAATCCCGCCGACATCAGTCAGCATCCGGTCCTGATCCCACACGGACCCGACTCGAACCTCCTCCCTCAACGGGGCTGTGGACACCTGGGCCTGTGCGATCGACCCAGATGCTGCAGGACCGAGGAGGAACCCGAGAAAGAGCAGGGTCGTGTTGAAGGACCACTGCGTCAGTGACATCACAA
>PXFI01000172.1 GCA_003564295.1 Gemmatimonadota bacterium
ATCTGTCGCTCGCCGGCAACCATGATCTCCCGGGGGGCCCGGAAGATGCGGTCCTCGAAGGTGAAATCAGCCGGGTCCTCCAGCCACCAACCGGGCCAGGTCTCGGGACGGTCGTCGTAGATCCCCATGAGGTTGAAGACGGCCGTGCTGACGGCCACACCCCGGTACACCCGGTTCAGGTAGATGGGGTTTCTGGGAGCGATGGAGTCCAGTTGCCATCGGGTAACCATCTCCGGGTACTTGTACTGGTCCCACCGGTTCCCCACCAGCCACTCCCCCGGCTCCGGGCTCAAGCGCTCCTTGAGCTCGGACAAGGCATCCAGGATCTCCCGGGCGTTCATGGCGAAGGTGAGCTCGGCCTGGCGCTGCACGTCGCGGCCCAGCGTCAGGAAGTGGATGTGGGAGTCGATGAGCCCCGGAAGGACTGTCTTCCCCTCCAACTCCAGCACCCGCGTCCCGTCTCCCCGGAAGGCCAGGACCTCCCGGTCGCTCCCGACACCGATGATCATGCCGTCCCGGATGGCCACCCCCTGGGCCACGGTGAACTCCGAGTCCACCGTGACCACGCTGGCGCCCCTGAGGATGAGGTCGGCTTCCAGGCGGGGAGCTTCCGAGGGGGAGCAGGCAGCCAGGAGGGCGGCTATGGCCACCAGAAGGACCGGGGCCATGAGGGTCATGAGACTACGGCGGGCTTTCGGCGTGTTCATCTCCGGAGTCCTTCCTCTACGGTGTCCTTGTACCGAACCGGATGGCCAGGGGCCAGTCATGGGGGAGAGTAGGATGGGGGAAGGGGAGCAAGCAAGCGGGAGGAGGGGGAGAAGACCGAACCCCCGGAGCGCCTTCGCGCCCCGGGGGCCGTTGGTTCGTGCGTCTCACCTCTTGCTCCCGGCCTGCCGTCAGATCCGCAGGTCCGGGCTTCCGCGTCCTTCTCCTACAACAGCATGGACAGGAACACGCCTGCCGCCACGGCCGAGCCGATGACGCCGGCCACGTTGGGTCCCATGGCGGGCATGATGGGATTCACCCGGCCGCCGGTCTCCTGGGAGACGAACTGCTGGACGACCCGGGCGCTCATGGGCACCGCCGATACACCGGCGGCCCCGATACAGGGGTTGATCTTCTTCCCCTCCCCGAGGAACAGGTTGATGATCTTGGCCAGGATGATGCCTCCGGCCGTGCTGAAGGCGAAGGCCACCGCCCCCAGAATCAGGATGAGAACGGTCTGGTAGGTCAGGAAGTTCTCCGCTCCCATGGTGGCGCCCACCACGATGCCCAGGAGGATGGTGACGATGTCGATCATGGCTCCGCCCGCCGTCTTCCTGAGTCGCTCCGTCACGCCGGACTCCCGGATGAGGTTGCCGAACATGAGCATGCCGATGAGGGGAGCGCTGGAGGGTACCGCCAACGACGCGATAAGGCCGGTGAGGAGAGGGAAGAGGATCACCGCCGTCTTCGAGACGGGCAACGCCTGGGGCATGTCGATGCCCCGTTCCTTCTTCGTGGTCAACAGCCGCAGGATGGGCGGCTGGATGATGGGCACCAGGGACATGTAGCTGTAGGCCGCCACGGCCACGGCGCCCAGAAGGTGGGGTGCCAGCTGGATGGTGAGGAAGATGGAGGTAGGCCCATCGGCGCCGCCGATGATGCCGATGGCCGCCGCCTCCCTGGCGGTGAAGCCCAGGAGGTAGAAGGCCCCCAGGGCTGCCGCCACGATACCGAGCTGGGCCGCCGCGCCCAGGAGGAAGGTCAAGGGTCTGGCCAGGAGAGGCCTGAAGTCGGTCAGCACCCCCACCCCCAGGAAGATCAGGGGCGGGAGGAGCTCGGTCCTGATCCCGGCGTCGTAGATCACCGCCATGATCCCGTCCCCGTAGGACCCCATGTCTGCCAGGGGCAGGTTGGCCAGGATGGCGCCAAAGCCGATGGGGATCAGGAGTAGTGGTTCATAGTTCTTCGTGACGGCCAGGTAGATGAGGATCCCGGCTACCACGAACATGACGAGGTTGCCGATGCTGAGGTTGGCGACCCCCGACTGCTCGAATAGCTGGATTAAGATATCCATAGGACCTGGCGCCTCAGGCGATGGTCATGATGGGGCGGGTGCTGTCGATATCGTCTCCAATTTCGACGTGGATTGCTTTCACCGTTCCGCTGAACTTGCTCCGGATGTCGTGCTTGGCCTTCATGGCCTCCACTGCCGCCACCACATCTCCTTCCTGCACGGTGTCGCCCACCTTCTTCAGGATGTCCACCACCTCCACCTGGCCGGCAAAGGTGGATAAGACCAGGTTTCCGCCAGCCGGAGCCTCCGTTGCGGGTGCGGCGGCAGGGGCCGGCGCGGTGCCCGTCCCGGGATTCGGCGCCGCAGCCCCTTCGCCCACGGGCTCCACGGTGACGGAGAAGTTCCGGGTGGTGGCCCCTTCCTGGACCTGGATGCGGGTGGTGACGGGACCGGTGAACACGGGGGCCGGGGACACGGGAGCAGGGGGCGCCGGAGCCGGCGGCGGGGCTGGCTCCTCTTTCTTCTTCAAGGGGACGTCGATTCTTCCTTTCCCCTTCAGAAGACGAATGCCCTCGTTGGTCTCGATTTTCTTGCCGGGTACCATGCAAGCCAGCACCAGGAAGATGTTCTCCTCCGTCACCGGGAGGTCGTTATCCTGCAGGGCCTTCTTGGCAGGCTCGATGTTCTTCGGTGCCGCTTCCAGGGGATCGCCGTCGAAGGGCTCCAGCTTGAGTTGCTCGGAGGCCTTCTTCACCACCTCGGGATCCGGCGGGAGGGGGGTCTTGCCGAAGTAACCCAGGACGGCCTTTCCGAAGCCGGCCTCGATCTTCTCCCACCGGCCGTACAATATGTTGTTGAAGGCCTGGAGCCAGTATTGCTGGCTTCCGGGGGTGACGCTGGTAAAGGCGCCTCCCGCCTCCACCACCACCGGGAATTCCGACAGGACCTCGCCGTACTTATCCAGGATGCCGGCCTTCACCATCATGTGGACGTTGGGGCCGATGGCGCCTCCGGGCATGGGGAAGCCCAGCACACGGGCGTCGGCGGTGGTGGTGGTGGGGTTGAATTCGTAGTCCTTCATCCCCTCCTCCAGGAGCGCCTCGATCTCCGGGAACTTGGAGTCGTCCATGTCCAATTCGTAACCCGAGCCCTTCAGGGCGTGGACCAGGGAGCGGCCGTCGGGCTGCACGGTGCCGGAGGCCATGGGACGGATGGAGACGTCCACCCCGTCGCAACCGCCGTGGATGGCAGCCTGGTAGCAAGAGACGGCGGTGGAGGCCGTGTCGTGGGTGTGCATCCAGAGGGGCATCTCCGGAGGCATGATCTTGCGCAGTCCCACGGCGGTGTGGTAGACGGTCGTGGGATCGGTGGTGCCGCTGGCGTCCTTCAGGCAGATGGAGTCGATGTGGACTCCGCTCTCCAGCGCACGTTTCCCGATATCGATGTAGAACTCGGGGGTGTGGACCACATCGGAGTGGAAGGGAAGGCCCATGAGGGCGATGGCCAACTGGTGGTGCATCCCGGCGTCCACGATGGGCTGGCCGGTCTTCGCCAGGTTCTCCACGTCGTTCATGTAGTCGAAGTTCCGGTCCCAGGTGGTTCCGGCGGCGGCCATGAGCTTGGCCTGCAGCGCCAGTCCCTCCGGGGATTGCGTCGTGAGAGTCACACCGGAAACCGACCGGGTCAGGATCTGGAGGTCCACGTCAGGGCCCACAGCCTTCCGCATCTCACGCATGCAATCGAAGGGGTTTTCTCCCAGGTAGAAGAGAGGAGCCTGGAAGCGGGCCCCCCCTCCGAACTCGAAGTGGTGGATTCCCGCCTGGGCCGAGAGCTCCATGGCCGGAAGGAAATCCTGCAGCCGGACCTTCCCCCCGAAGCTGCTCTGCAGCCCGTCGCGGAAGGTGGTCAGCATCACCCGGATCTTTTTGGGCTTTTCTGCGAAGATCATCGTATCTCCTCAACGTTGGTGACTCTCGTACCAGGGAACGCAAACGCTGCTGCCGCAGCCACGGCGGCAAGGGTCGCGGGCTCGATTCCCTCCACCTTCGCGGGGTACACGGCCATGAGCAGCCTCATGACCACGGCAAGAAGGGTGAGAAGGAAGAAGACCGCGATTAGAGCTGAAGCACATATGACCAGCAGGTCAGGTGGGTTCATTGGCCTCTCCGGGGCGGATGCTCACTCGCCGCGAGCATACGGGAGTCTGTGATGGACGATCCTTTTCCAACTCCAACTCGAGCTAACTCGAACGCATCAGGTAGGGATCCTCGGTTATCGAAGGCCGCTGCGCAAGATCTCCGGTGACTCTTCCCAGAATCAGGCGGCCCAGGGTGAGGGGCTCCGGCCGTCCCTCCAGGAAAAGCTCCAGGGCTTCCCCAAGTCCCGACACCACGCCCTCCGCCACCACCCGGCAGTTGTGATCGGAGACCTCGGAGCAGACGACAACCTTCTTTCCCAGGATGGCGGAACGGTCCCGGTAGCGGGCCAGGAGGGGGTCGAATCCGTCCTCCAGGAGGGTCCGGTAGTTCCGGTCCAGGGCGTGCAGCAGCCCCTGGAGGGCCAGAGCCTGTGCGTCGGGCTGGCCAGGGGGCAGGAAATCCCGGAGGGCGGCGGCTCGGGGCACGAAGGGGGTGGGCTCCACCCGGGGGGTGCCTTCCACGTTGAGGCCGATTCCCAGGACCACGGAAGCTACCACGTCACCTCGGCTCTGAGTGTGGGCCAGAACGCCCGATACTTTGGCGTCCTCCACCAGGATGTCGTTCACCCACTTGATCCCGGCCCGACCCTCCAGCCCCGGAATGCCGTCCAGGGCCTCCACTACCGACAGGGCGGCCAGGACCGTGAAGGCCACGTGGAAGCGGTCCACCGGCCGACTCGGGGCCAGGTGCACCACCAGGTGCAGGTTGCCGGGGATGGCTAGCCAGGGCCGGCCCTTGTAGCCGCGGAAGTCCAGCCCCGATCCTGCCAGGCATGCCACCCGGTCCGGGAGTCCGGTTCCGTTCCCCGCCAGCTCCACGAGCCGGTCGTACTGGCTGATGGCGGAGAACTCGGACAGGAAGAGGTGTCCCCGGGGGAAGACGTCCTGGGGAGCGGAGTGGATCGGTGGATGGCCAGGCCAGACGGCCTGGGCCAGAGAGGCCATCTCGTGTTCCATATTGTCCGCCGGCGCCAGGCAGGAGACGGCCTCCTCCGGCAGGACGACGGCAGCATAGTCGATGCTGGTTGTGTGAACGGCCATGTGTCCGGGACACCCACGCAGGTTCAGGGCGGATTAGCCCCTAACATTACTCGGTGCCGTGTGCGGCGGCAACAAGCTAGCTTACCACTCCAGAAGGCTCCCGGAGCGGGACGGAGTGGGGGCCGTGAAGACGGTGTGCCGGGCGGCGTTGGAGGAAGCAGGCCGGCAGGAGCAGGCCGTTGGGGGGGGTGCAGAGGGAGGAAACCGGCCAGGGCGTGCCGGAGGGAAACGAACGAGGGCGGGATGTTGGATCTTCTCATTGTGGGGTGCTACTTCGCCGTCATGCTGACGGTGGGCTGGCGGGCCCGCCGGGGTTCGGCCAACGCCTACTGGGTAGCGGAGCGCCGGTACGGAACCGTGCCGGTGGCGGCGTCGCTGGTGGCCAGCATCTTCGGGGCGTCGTCCACGGTGGGGATCATCGGGTTGGGGTACGCCAGGGGCCTCACCGGCGCGTGGTGGTCCCTTGTAGGGGCGTTGGCGCTGGTCCCTTTTGCCCTGGTCCTGGCGGCCAGGGTCCGGCGACTGGAGGTCTACACCCTGCCCGACATTCTCCAACGAGCCTACGGACGGAGGGTGGCCATGGCCGGGGCCGGCGTCATCTCCCTGGCCTGGTGTGGGGTGGTGGCCGCCCAGATCGTGGCGGGGGCCCTTCTTCTGGGGAGCGTCTTCGGCATCCCTTTCGATGGTTCCCTTGCCGTGGTGGCAACCATCTTCGTCCTCTACACCCTGTGGGGGGGGCAGATCTCCGTCATCCGGACCGACGCCTGGCAGGTGGCCCTTTTCGTCTTTGGTCTCCTGGCAACCCTGGTGTTGGTCATGCGGGCCGGGTGGGAGGCGGGGGGGGTCCTGGTGGGAGTGGATCCCCACCACCTGGCCTTTCCCGTGTCGCCGGACTTCGGTTGGTACCAGGTCCTGGTGTTCTACCCCCTCATCGTGGGCATGCCCTACCTGGTGGGCCCGGACATCTACTCCCGGGTCCTCTGTGCCCGTGACGGGGGATCGGCCCGGAGGGCCGGCCTCCTGGCGGCCGTCCTGGTCGTTCCCCTCTCCTTTCTGCTGGCTCTCCTGGGACTCCTGATACACGCCAGGTTCCCCGGGCTGTCTCCCGAGGCCGCTTTCCCCGCTGCCCTGACCCAGCTTGCCCCGGTGGGGCTACGGGGACTGGTGGTGGTGGGTGTCCTGGGGGCTGTTATGTCCTCTGCCGACACGACCCTGGTCTCCGCATCCACGATTCTGTCCCGCAACGTGGTAAGCCCCCTCGCGAGGCTGGGGCAGGGGGAGGAGCTCCGGTTGACCCGGGTGTTCGTGGTCCTGGTGGGAGGGGTGGCCTGGGCCCTGGCCACCTTCCAGCAGGGGATCATCACCTCCCTTCTCCTGGCCTATACGGTCTTCGTGGGAGGTGTGGCGCTTCCAACTCTGGCCAGCTTCTGGAAGGAGCGGCTTGGAGTCACCTCCCGGGGGGCGTTCTGGGCTGTGGTGGTGGGAGGAGCCATGGCCGTCCTGGGGGAGCTCCGGCAGGGCGCCCTTCTCGTGTCCCTGCTGGGTGAGAGGGGGGGGCGGGTCCTGGAGAGCCTGCTCGGGCCTGCCCACGCCAGCATCCTGCCCCTGGTGCTGTCGGCTCTCGTACTGATTGCCGTGTCCCGGCTGGATTCCGCCGGCAGGCCTCGCTGAGGGGAAAGGCGGGCACCGGGGAGAGGGCAATCCCCCTTTGCCTCAAGCGATCCTCGCCCAATGTGTAATCTCGCTCCCGGGTCAGGAATTCCGGAGCCGGACCGTCTATGTGTTCGGGGTGGGTGAAGGGGGATAGCGCCGTCGGGCCTCTTGGAGCCGCTGGGGTGTTCCGATGTCGATCCACTCCGCTTCCGAAACATCCACGGCGTGGATGGCCCACCCCTGGGCTGCCAGCTCCAGGTAGAGATCGACGATGGAGAAGGTCCTGGTGCGACGGCCGAGACGGAAGATGGATGGGTCCAGGACATGGATACCGGTGAAGGAGAGCCGGCGCACGGGACCCACCGGCTCCCGGACCTCCTGCCGTCCCACCGGAGCCCTGTCACTCCCCCGGTTCTCCCATCCCATGAGCCCCACATCATCGAAAAGGAGCCGCCGTTCCGCGTCCCTCTCCTGCACGGCCAGGGAGGCCACCACCCGTCGGGCCGTGAGCAGGCTCTCCCTCATGTGCTCCTCCAGGACCGCCCGGAGGGGGATGGTGGACAGGACGTCCACGTTATGGAGGAGGAAGGGTTCTCTGCTACGGAAGAGGTGCGCGGCCCCGAAGAGCCCGCCGCCCGTGTCGTAGGGTCCGTCCGGCTCCGGGGAGAGGACCACCTCTACCCCCTGAGGGGCATGGGCCTCCAGGTAGGCTCGGATCAGGTCGTGGAAATGGTGGGTGTTCACCATGATCCGCCTTGCGCCGGCTTCCACCAGCCGTTCCATGACCCAGGCCAGGAGGGGACGCCCCCCTACCTCCACCAGGGCCTTGGGCAGCTCGTCGGTGAGGGGACGGAGTCGAGACCCGGCGCCGGCCGCCAGGATCATGGCCTCCATCAGAGCTCCGTGTGCTTGACGCGGGCTTCCACCTGGGGAAACCGGGTCCGGATGTGGTCGGCCAGCTTGTTGGCCATGAACACGGATCTGTGCTGTCCCCCCGTGCATCCGAAGGAGACAGACAGGCTCTTGAAGGCCCGGGACAGATAGTCCTCCAGGTGCATGTCTGCCATGCCCCTGACGTTCTCGAAGAACTCCTGGACCTCCGGCGATCGCTCCAGGTGATCCGCCACAGTCTCGTCTTCTCCCGTGAGCTCCGCGAACTCCGGCAGCCGGCCGGGATTGGGCAGGGATCGGCAGTCGAAGACGAACCCCCCTCCGTGCCCTTCCGAGTCCTTGGGATATCCCTTCCGGTAGGAGAAGCTTTGGATGAGGACCGTGAGCTCGCTCTTGGGTGCGTGGCCGGGACCGGAGAGCGCCCAGCGGTCGGCGATGCGGCGATAGACCACCTCCAGCTCCGGTAAGGGGGCCGGAAGCCCCTTCGCCAGGAGGCCGTCCAGGGTTCTGGCCGCGAAGGGTACGCTCTCCAGGAAGTGCCTCTTCCGCTCGAAGAAGCCCCTGTATCCGAAGGCGCCCAGGGCCTGCATGAGACGCACCAGTACGAAGCACTCGTACTGGTCCCGGAACAGGGAGGCGTCCACGGGCACATACTCTCCCAGGGCGTCCAGGTAGTGGTCCAGGAGCCTCTCCCGAACGGGATTCGGGATGTTGGCCTTGGCATCGTAGAGGAGGGAGGCCACGTCATACTGTAGGGCCCCCTTGCGGCCTCCCTGGAAGTCGATGAACCAGGGGTCCCCCTCCCGGATCATGATGTTGCGGGACTGGAAGTCCCGGTACAGGAAGTACTCGTCGGGGGCTTCCAGGAGGAGGTCGGTGAGTCGGCCGAAATCGTCCTCCAGGCGCTGTTCGTTGAAGTCGATGTGGGCGAGCTTCAGGAAGTGGTATTTGAAGTAGTTCAGGTCCCAGCGTATGGAGCGGGAATCGAAGGCCTGGCGGGGATAGGCCAGGCTGTAATCCACGACCTGGTGCCCCAGGATCTGGAATCGGGGAAGTACGGACAGGGCTCTTCGGAAGAGCTCCTCCGCTTCCGGAGGAAACCCTTCCGCCTCCGCATCGCCCCGGGCCACCATGAGCGCCCGAAAGAGGGTCGTGTCACCCAGATCCTCCTCCAGCCAGACTCCGGCCTCCTGGTCCTCGGCGTAGATCTCCGGGACCGGCAGGCCCACCTCGTGAAAGGCCCCGGCGAAGGCCAGGAACGCCCGGTTCTCCTCATGATCCGGTCCCACGGCTCCCACCATGGTCTGGTCATCCCCCCAGATCAGGCGGAAGTACTGGCGGGTGGACCCGTCGGCGGCCATCTCCAGGATGGCGTCGGGGCGGTGGCCGTAGCGTTCGGCGAACAGCTGGACGAGACGTTCTTTCATCCTTCCTTCCTGGTTGCGGCTCCCTGATTCCCTCTCCCGGTCACGGCTCTCCCGGCCCCTGCTCTTCCGGCCCGGGTTCTCCAGGCGCCGACTCTGGCTGCCCCGGCGTCCCTGGCTCCCGGGTCTCCGGGTCGGGCTCTGCATGCCCCGGCTCTCTCCTCTGATCCCCGGGTCCCCGGGCCACATGAGGGAAGGTCGGACGGCGTGGGCTCAAAGGGTAGGGGGAAGGGAGGTGCTGCGCCAGCGGAAGGGCCGGCATCCACCTGAGGATTGTGTCAAGCGGATTTACACTCCCCCCCGTCAAGTGGTGTTCCAGCAGCCCAAGTCTCCGGCGGCGCCAGGAAGTGAAAATCATTGCGCCCCAATGTCTTTCAGGCATACGGCTCTTCTGGCCCGAATCGTGAGGCTCGCTCAGGTGGGAATGTGTGCGTAGCGGTCGGGAGGCGCCATGGGGCAGGGGCCCGACTGGGCCCACCCTTTGCAACAAGAGAGGTTCGTGGAATGTGGGAGCTCGGATTCCGGCCATGCATCGCCGGCGAGGCAAGGGCCTGTGAACGGCCTGTCTCGAAGGGGCTTCCACCACGGGCAACCTCCTCCCCGGGGGAGCGGAAGAACGCCCCCGGAAGGCAAGACTCCGGAAAGTTTTTCCGGTAATGGGAAACAAATGTTTTGGTCCGGTCTTCGGTTTCTTGCCCTGGGAGGCTGCGGCGAGATCGGATGCTGGACTCGGTGAACACCTCCTCGACACCCTCCCATTCCGGTGGCCGGTGGCAGGCTCCGGCACCGGGAGGATGCGGCACCGTTCCCACAGAGGAACAGACGGAAGGTAGGCCGCCATGGGCAGCAATGGGCAGTTCGAGGACCAAACCCAGGAAACCATGGAAAACGTGGCGAAGTCTCAGATGCCCGCGCCGGAGGAGGAAGCCGGCCTCGAGCTCAGGATTCTGCCCGATGCGGGCTCGGCACGATCGGAAGTTTCGTCCGGGATCGAGGAGCTGGATAGGCGGATCGGGGGCCTGGACCGGGGCGGTGTGTACCTCTTCGCCGGGGCTCCGGGGCCCGCGAAGCTGGTAGCGATCCTTCAGTTCCTCCGGGCCGGAGTCGAAGCCGGGGAGCGGGTGCTGTTGCTTGCGGGGGGGGATCCCAACGGGATCCTGGAGGTGGCCCGGGCCTGGGGCTCCCCCCTTGAGGACGCCTGGCGGGAGGGCCGCCTGGAGATCCTGGGGTTCCGCGACGACTTCGAGATGCGAGTGCTTCGGTCTCCGGAGCCGGAGGAAGCCCTGGAGGAGTTAGATGGCCTGGCCTCCCGGGATCTGACCAGGATCGCCGTGGAAGCCGGATCCCTCTTCATCCAGGGCGGAGCCCGAACGCTTCTTGGGCGGGCCTTCATCGAGTGGGCGAGGCGGCATCCGTCCACGGTGTTCGCCACTCTGTCGGTGGATAGCGCCGACACCCTGCCCTCCTCTGCCGAGTGGCTGGTCCCCGCCACGAGCGGGGTGTTTCTCGTGGACCGTCGCCCGGAGGGTCTCTATCAGGTCCGATTGAACAGAGCCCTTCCCGGTGCGGCGGGGTCCGACGACCCCGTCACCCTCCAGCTCACTCCTGGACAGGGCCTGGTGGCCCCAGACCGCCTTCCCGCCCGTCGGCATTCGGACCGGCCAGCCGGGGATACAAGCCGTCTCCTCCTCCTTTGTCTGGGAGAGTCCGGCTCCTCGGAAATGGAAGCATGGGCACGACATGCGTTCACCGTGGAAGTGGTGGCGGAGCCCCTGGAAGGGGTGGCGAAGCTGCAGGCCGACTCCGGCTTCGGGAGCGTCCTGATCCATGCCCCGCGCCGGCGAGTCCGGCAGGCCGTCCAAGCCTGCCGTGCCATCCGACCCCTGACGGCGGCGGCTATCGTGGTGGCGTCGGATGACGCAATCCGGTCTACGGATCGCATCCAGCTCCTGGAAGCCGGTGCGGACGACTGTATGAGCGGGGGGGTCGACTTTCGGGAGTTGGACGCCCGGATCCGGCAGGCTGCGTCGGCGGGAGGGAAGCCGGCAGCGGCCCTGGGGGTCATGGCGGATCCCTCCAGGGTTTCCATGGGGGGCCTGGTGGCCCGGTCCGTCCTGGTTAAGGAAGCTAACCGGAGGGCGACAGATCCTTCCCTCTCGGTGTTCAGCATGGTCAGGTTGAAGCTTGTGGGTGTGCCTCCCCTGGACACAGAGAAGGTTCTGGTGGACGCCATACGGGATGAGGAAGGGGATCTGGCGGTCTGTGGGTCCGACGAATGCCTCGTGCTTCTCCAGGGAGCCCGAAGGGGTCCGGCCCAGGCCTTCCTCGACCGCATGCGGAAGGTTTTGAAGACCCACGCAGGCGACCAGGCACGACTGCTGTCCGAGATCCTGGTGCACCCCGCGGAGAAGACCCGGATCGAGGCCCTCTTCTCCGGGTCGGGCAGGCCCCTGGAGGAAGCTGGAGCGCCGGCGGCTCCGGGAGGATCCGGTGGCCCGGAGGCCTGAGAAGAGAAGACCGACCGGGGGATACGTCCTGGGGTTCGGCTTCACGGCTCTCCTCCTGGGCGGCATGACCCTGGTTCTGGTCCTGGTCATCCTGCCCCGGCGCTACGTCCTGAGCGCCGGGCTGAGGGAGTCGGGGATCAGCTTTCCCTCGGAGGCTGCTCCCTTCGCACCGCCCCCGGAGCTCCGGAGGGAGCCTCCTCCCCCGCCTCCCCCGCCCCAGCCGGTGCCACGGGGTCCTGCAGAAGTCTTCTGGGCGGAGGTGGAGCCCCTGTTGAGTGGGGAGCGGTTCGCCGCCGCCCTGCCCCTGTTTGAGGAGTACCTGGAGGCCCACCCTCGGGACCGGGGAGTGCTGCGGGAATACGGTGTGACCTCGAGTAGGGCCGGCCAGCCCGAGAGGGCCGTGGCGGTCCTGGGGCAGCTCCTCCCTGACGGCGAGTATCCGGGCCTGCGTTTACTCCTGGCCCGGCTCCTCCGGGATCTGGGCCGGCTGGAGGAGTCGTCCACCCACTACGCTTCCCTGGTACGGGAGAAGCCCGGGGACATGGCCATGTCCCTGGAGTTTGCCCGAGCCCTGTCCTGGGGGAAGGAGTACGACGGGGCCGTGGAGGTCCTGACATCGTCCCTGGCCCGGGAGCCTGGATCCGCGGAGCTCCAGGCTGAGCTCGCCCAGGTCTACTACTGGTCCGGGCGCCTGGAAGAAGCCGGAGAGCTTCTCTCCCGGATGGACGAGGAGGCACTGGGCCGCACTGGTGCGGGCCGCCTCAAGGCGGAGGTCCTGGCAGCCCTGGCGCCTCCCGAGCCCGAGGAAGAGGCCGGGGACCTGACTCCAGCCACGACCCTCGGCAGGGCGATGATGGCCTTCGCGGAGGAGGACTACGAGGAAGCGGCCGTGCTCTACGGGGACGCTCTCCGGGAGAACCCTGCCGACACCGGCGCCTGGCGGGCCTACGCCGACCTCCTCCAGTACGGATTGGAGGACGTGGAGGGGGCCCGGGAGGCCCTCCTGCATCTGGAGGCCCTGGGGGGTGAGGACCCCGCGCTCCGGTTCCGCCTCGCCCGCCTGGAGGTGTGGACAGGGCGCAACGCCGAGGCCACGGCGCGGCTGGAGTCGTTGCTGGCGGAGATGAAGATGGTGGAGGCATCCGCCGAGCCGACGGGCACGGCTTGGTTCGGCCCCGGGGAGGTTGCCGAGATCCAGGCCCTCCTGGGAGACCTCCATCGGTGGCAAGGTCAGCGGTTCCTCTCGAGTGAGGCGTATCGCCTGGCTCTGGAGGCGGATTCGGGGAACGAACGAGCCCGAGTGGGCATGGAGGAGGTCCTGGCGGAGACCCACCGGGTAATCCGGGACGCGGAGTCTCCCCGGCTGGGCGGAAACGCCTTCTCCCTGGCGGATTCCGAGGAGTTTTCCCGGTTGGACCTGGGAGCCGAGGCCGTTGGGATGGATGGCATGTGGACGTGGGCGGTCCGGACGGGGAGCCGTTGGATGGGGGGGTTGGACCTGGGCAGGACGGTGCGGGAGGAGCAGGGATGGTTCTTCGAGTTGGAATCGGCCCGCTGGTGGCGCATGGGAACGGTCCGGACGGGAGTGCACCTGGGGGTGGAGCAGGTCCGGCCCGACGCCACGGACATCGCCTACGGGGCCTC
>PXFI01000301.1 GCA_003564295.1 Gemmatimonadota bacterium
GAGGGGTGGCGGGAAAGAGACGACTCCCATCCCCTGTCCCTTTCCATGCCCCTGGGCGAGAGGGAGCACGGCGATGGCGCCATTCGCCCCTTCCTGGAGGGGTTGTTGCCGGACAATGCCGACGTCCTCCAGACCTGGGCGAGGCGATTCCAGGTCTCGCCACGCAATCCCTTCTCCCTGCTGTCCCACATGGGGGAGGACTGCGCTGGTGCGGTTCAGTTCATCCGTCCCGAACGGTACGAAAGCGTGTTCCTCGCCGGCCACGGGGGTGTGGACTGGTTGACCGAGGAGGCCATGGCGGAACGGCTCCGGGATCTGGTCCAACGCCGCGGGACAGGAAGGCTCGCCGGCGACCAGGGCTACTTCAGCCTAGCCGGGGCTCAGCCGAAGATGGCGCTCTTCTTCGATGGTGAGCGCTGGGGGATTCCTTTCGGCACGATGTCCACCACGCACATCCTCAAGCCTCCGGGCCAAGCCCAACTCGATGGGCTTGCCGCCAACGAGCACCTCTGCCTCCGCCTCGCCCGAGAACTCGGTATGGAGACCGCAACGTCGGACCTATGGACGTTCGCGGGAGAGCAGGCCCTTGTTGTGCGGAGGTATGATCGGCTTCGACGGGAAGACGGGACATGGATCCGGATCCACCAGGAGGATGCCGGACAAGCCCTGGCCGTATCTCCTCTCAGGAAGTACGAGAGAGAGGGAGGGCCTGGAGCCCCGGCCATCGTCCAGCTCCTTCTCGAGGAGTCCAGTGATCCCGACGCCGATGTCGGCGCCTTTTTCGATGCACTGGCACACAACTGGGTGATGGGCGGAACGGACGGGCACGGGAAGAACTACTCGCTCCTGATTCGCCCGGGATCGGTCCGGCTGGCGCCCCTCTACGACCTGATCAGCATCCTGCCTTACCCGCACTTCGTTCACCCAAGGGCGGCGAAGCTCGCCATGCGGGTCCACCGGGAGTACGCCCTCTCGAAGATCCGGCGTCGGCACTGGGAGGGCCTGGCGGCCCAGTGCCGTTTGGATCCGGAGCCGGTGGTGGAGCGCATGAGGGAAGTGGTGGCGGCCACTCCCGAGGCGCTGGAACGGGCCGTGGGCTCGGTCCGGGAAGAAGGCGTTCAACACGAGGTGGTGGGGCGCATGGCAACGATGATCCGGGGGAACGCCGAGCGTTGTCTGCGGATGCTGGACGCGTAGAGGAGGAGGGAGGCTCCCCCGATTCGGTGGAGAGCTGGTGAGAAACCCGAGCTCAGCCTCGGCCAGCGGGTGAAGAATGGTGCCCATTCAGGGCACTCGAGCACGAGCAGGTTCCAGGACCGACGCAAGGGGTATGCCAGCGGTCTGGCCCCCCGTGATCTCGTCGTCTCTTCGCTCCGGTACGGAACTGGCACTGCGTGGGGTTCCTGAGGGCCGGGCTCTCGGGGGAGGGGGTCATCACCCCGATGCCGGTGGGGTGTTGCTACAGGGCCAGACGGTCCAATGAGTTGGTGCTCAGCCCGCCCGCTCTCGTCTCGCATACACGTAGGCTCGCAGCACGGCGTTCATGCGGGACTGATACCCTGGGCCACTTCCTTTGAAGTACGCCAGCACGTCCTCGTCCACCCGCATGGTGATGGTCGTCTTCCCGTGCCGGGGATCGAGAATCTGAGCGTTACGCCAGAACGCTTCGTCCAGTTCGGGGGCCGCGTCAGGATCCTTGGCCATGGCGCGGCGAATCTCATCGTCCGACAGCGCCCCGACGCGTTCCCAATCTGTTCCGTCAGAGAGCTCACGGAGATCAACGCTCCGTGCCCGAACCAATTCCTTACCCCTGTCCCCCTCCGACCGACTCCCCCTGGTCGAAGCGCTGATGGTACTCCGCTTCTTCATGGTCGCGCGCCCTTCGTGCCGAGATGATCCTGAAGCGTCCCTCTCGAATTCCATTGATCCATAAAAGAATCTGTACGATTGTCAATATGTCGAATCCGGGGTACTCTCGCTGGAGCGCTCATGTCCATCTCACGGAACCTCGGGTCGACTCAGGGGCCCCGGGATAGCGCCATGGGCCCCGGTCCAGCCCGGGAACAAGAAGCCCGCGGAGCAACGTCCATCTCCTGAACGGCCACCTGGTCTGGTGTCCGAAGCGCCGGCGATGCGGGTCTTCCCAGATGGAGGATGCTGAGCGGCTGTAAGACCCGCCGATAGGACGGGCTCGCTGCCCTATGGGAGGGGCTCGATGGATGCGAGGAGTTCCATCCACTCAAGGAGCAGACGCAAGGCCCAGGTCGGATCGACCGTGGGGGGGACGTGCTTCAGGGAGCCTTCTGAGACTCCCGGGCCAGACGGCGGGCCGATTGTGACGCGAGGTCCGCCACCTCATCCAGGTAGGTGTCCAGGTCCTTGCCGTGGGCCCTGGCCAGGAGCCGCAGGGACGAGAGGGGGATTCGTGCGCCGCCCTCATACCGCCGAACCTGCCGTTCCGAAAGGCCCGGAATGTCCCGCTGCCGGAGTCCGTGCCGGCGTCGCTGGGCCGCCACGGCCCTGCCGAACCGCCCCGTCTCCTGAGCGGTCCTGGCCCGCACCCTCTCCCGCTCCCTGGGGTCCAGAAAGACCCGGGCCTCCTGCAGGTCCAGGTGGATGTCCCACGTGGGCCAGTGGACGTAGGCGCCGTCGGAGGCTACCTCGTATCGGTGGCGGTCCCCCCGGGGGATCTTCCCCAGGGCCGGATGCTCGTCCATGACGACCTCGAGGGTCTCTCCGGATGCGCTGATGAGGAAGAGCCGGTCGTCGACCACACGGGCATCGGCGAGGAGAGAGTCCTCTGCCCCCATGCAGAAGGCCCGCAAGACCCGCCCCGGGACCGCAGGACCGGAGTGCACCAAAAGGCTGTTCACGGCGCGGAGGTTGGCCCTCTGGAGGATCTGGGGAAGGAGCTGCGACTTCAGGTCGTCACGGACGAACACACCACGGAGGTAGTGGCGCTGGTTCGCCTCACGGGTGAAGGCGGCCACCTGGGGGAGCTCCAGGAGGGACACCACCACGAAGACGTAGGTGC
>PXFI01000259.1 GCA_003564295.1 Gemmatimonadota bacterium
ATCTGGAGGATGACGTCTCCCCGGCGCAGGCCCAGGCTCCGGGACAGGGCGGGGGAGATGCCGGTGATGAGGGCGCCCGCCTCCGATCTCAGGTCCTGTTCGGCCCGGATCTGGGGCGTGATGGTTACCACCTCCAGGTCCTGGAGGATCTCCACACGCTCGGCCCGCGTTGTGGGCAGGGGCTGGGTCACCAGGTTGTAGGGGCGGGCGCGGCCTTCGGCCTCCAGGACCACGGGGTCGCCGGCCCGGAGGTCCAGGAGAACGGCCTCGAAATCCAGAGGGGTGTTCAAAGGCCGCCCGTTGGCCCGGACCAGGCGGTCGCCTACCGAGAGTCCCGCCTCCGCCGCGGGTGACCCAGGAGCCACGGTGGAGACCTTCACCCCGTGGGTGCGGCCCCAGTTGTCGGCCTCGGCGGCCTCCACGCCCACTCCCGTCCATGCCCTCCTGACCTCACCGTACCGCATGAGGTCCTCCGCCACCCGGATGGCTCGGTCGATGGGGATGGCGAACCCCAACCCCTCGCTCCCCCCACTCCGGGTGAAGATGGAGGTGTTGACGCCGATGACCTCTCCCAGGGCGTTGACGAGAGGTCCCCCGGAGTTGCCCGGGTTGATGGACGCATCGGTCTGGATCATGCCCAGGTAGAACCCCTGATCCTGGCCGGAGGGGATGATGTGCCTGCCCACGGCGCTCACCACGCCGGCGGTGACGGTGGGCTCGGAGTTGGACAGGAGGTAGGCGAAGGGATTCCCTATGGCCACCGTCCACTCGCCGATGAGGAGGCCATGGGAGGTGCCCATGGGCGCCAGGGGGATGGAGGCCCCCTGCACCCGCAGTACGGCCACGTCCGTGAGGCCGTCGGACCCTACCAGCTGGGCTTCGAAGTCCCGGCCGTCGGGGAGGGTGACCCGGATCTGCTGGGCGCCCCGGACCACGTGGTCGTTGGTGAGGATGTAGCCCCCCTCGTGGAAGACGAAACCCGAACCGTACCCGGTGGCCCGGCGGGAGGTGGAGGGAGGGAGGAAGAATTGGTCGAAGAAGGTCTGGGGCCGGATCTGCTGTTCTCTGAGGACGCTGATGCTCACCACGGCAGGGGCTACCCGCTCCGCCGCCCGCACCAGGGCCGTGCTCCGGCTGGCCTCAACCGACTGACTCGGGGCCTCCAGGGCCTGCTCCCGGACCTCCTGCCCCCACTCCCCGGGGGCGCCGGAGTCGTCCGCGGCCGACTCCCGGGGATCTCCTGGAATCTCCTGGGACGGAAGGACCGCTCCCAGGGCGTCCGGAGCCCTGGCTTCCACCTCCCGGGCCAGGGCCTCGTCCGGTCCTCCGTTCCCCTCCGCGGGAGCGCAGGCGGAGAGGGCGACGAGGGCCGCCACCGGAACCACCGGCAGCGGGAGGCGCCAGAGCACGGGCGGTAGGGACCGGTAGTGGCGAGGGCCGGAGGGCCAGGCCTCCAGCCCGGAGGCAAGAGGCTCCCCCATGCCGTGTCCCATGTACTGCGAAACCATTCCAGCGTCTCCTTCTACAGTTCCTGTCCCATGGATTTCCAGTCCTCCAGGAAGGCCTCGATCCCCAGGTCCGTCAGGGGGTGCTTCATTAGCTGCCAGAGGACTTTCGGAGGGATGGTGGCGCAATCGGCGCCCATGAGCGCTGCCTCCACCACATGCTGGGGGTGCCGGACCGATGCCACCAGAATCTCCGTGTCCATCCCGTAATTGTCATAGATCTGCCGGATCTGGGAGATGAGCTGCATGCCGTCGGAGGAGATGTCGTCGAGCCTCCCCACGAAGGGGGAGATGAAGGTGGCGCCGGCCTTGGCTGCCAGGAGGGCCTGGGTGGGTGAGAAGCAGAGGGTGACGTTCACGCCGATGTCCTCGCTTCGAAGCTGCCGGCAGGCCTTCAGCCCATCCTCGGTGAGGGGCACCTTGATGACGATGTTCGGGTGCAGAGCCGCCAGGCGGCGGCCCTCCGCCAGCATGGTGTCGGCATCCAGCCCCACCACCTCGGCGCTCACCGGCCCGTCCACCATCTCGGCGATCTGCCGGAAGATCTCCTTGGCGTCCTCGCCGCCGGAGGCCCGGGCCAGGAGGGTGGGGTTGGTGGTGACTCCGTCGATGAGGCCGGCTTCGGCGGCTCGCCGGATGTCCTTCAGATCCGCAGTGTCCAGGAAGATCTTCATGGCGTATGCGATGGAGTTGAAAGGGAAAAAAATCAATTTAGCTCCGAACCGGCCTCCGGGTAATGGACCCGGTACAGAAAGAGGCCCTCCGGAGGAGCCGGTGGGGAGGTCTCCAGGTGGGTGTCCGGGTTGGTGAGAAGCTCTTTCAGTTCCTCCAGGGATCTCCGTCTCCGCGCCACGTCCACCATGGATCCCACCAGGTAACGGACCATGTGGTGGAGAAAGCGGTTGGCGGTGATATGGAATGCCCATCCGAGGTCGTCCCAGGGAAGCCAGGCGGCCTCGGCCACCCTGCAGCCCTTGCCCCTCTCCTCCTGGCCGGCCTTGGCGAAGGCTTTGAAGGAACGTTCTCCGGGGATGAGGGCTGCGGCCTGGTGGAGAAGGTCCGGGTCCACTTCCCGGACCAGGGGCCAGCACCACGGCCGGTGGAAGGGGGAGCAGGCCCGGACGGAGAGCCCTAGCTGGTATCGGTAGCTCCGGGCCAGGGCATGGTAGCGGGGGTGGAAGGTGTCGGGGGCAGGTGAGACCGATTCCACCCAGACGTCGTCGGGCAGGAGGGCGTTCAGGGCGCGATGGAGCTCCTGGGGGTCCCAGCGGGAGGGCAGGGTCACGGCCGCCACCTGGCCCAGGGCGTGGACCCCCCGGTCAGTGCGACCTGCCGCCACCACGGCTCGCCGGGCGCCCGTGAGGCGCTCCAAGGCGGCCTCCACCTCCCCTTGGACCGTACGTGCCCGGGGCTGGAGTTGCCACCCCTGGAACTCGGACCCGTCGTAATGGAGGGTCAGCCGGAACCGCCGCTCATCGCCAGCTTTCACGCCCACAAGGTAGAGGTGCGGAAGAG
>PXFI01000041.1 GCA_003564295.1 Gemmatimonadota bacterium
GCCCGTCGTGCATCAGTCATGGTTGCCTCCCGGGGAGCTCTTGATCTGAATCCGGGCCAGGGGATCGCGCTGATAGACCACCCTGCCGTCGATGAGAACCGCTTCCGGGACGGAATGGGTCCTGAAGGGATGCCCTCGCAGGATGAGGAGGTCGGCGTCCTTGCCCGGTTCCAGGCTCCCGACCCGGTCTTCCATCCCGATGATGGTGGCGGCGTCCATGGTGACGCTCCGAAGGGCGGCGTCCGGGTCCATCCCGTGCCTGACGGCGAACGCCGCGATCTCCAGGGGGTCTGCCCCCGGTGACCCCGGTGCCGGGGTGAACCAGCCGGAGGTGATTCGGGGCCTGAAGGCGATCCTGACGCCGGCCTTCGAGAGGAGGGCCGGGGCCTCGGGATCGAAGCCTTCATCCTCGATGGCTCCCATGCCCCGGAAGAGGTTCTCGATGATGACGGGGATGTCCCGTTCTCCGATTTCGTCGGCGAGCTTGTAGGCATCCGTGGCGCCGTCCAGGATGATGCGGAGGTTGAACTCGTCGGTGATCCGGAGTGCCGTGTGGATGTCGTCCCTTCTCTCCGCGTGCACCAGGACGGGGGTTTCCCCTTTCAGGACCGGGATCAGGGCCTCCATGTCCAGGTCCCTCTTGAAGGAGCTGGCTGTGTCTGCCCCGGCCTCCACCTTGCGCATGTACTCCTGGGCCTTGATCAGGGTCTCACGGGCCATGGCCGCCACGCCCATGCGCGTGGAGGGCATCTGCCCCTCCCGCTTGCTGGAGGTGCCCAGGCCCATGACCATGGCCGCCCTTTCCTTGGCGATCATCTCGTCCACCACCAGCCCCGTCATCTTGAGGACCGCTCCCCGGCCCCCGAAGAGGTTCCGGTCACCGGGGGTCACCAGGGCCGTGGTGACGCCCAGCTCGCGGGCATGGGTGAAGTTGGGATCGTGGGGCTCGATGGCGTGCTTGACCTCCAGGGCCGGCACCGCGGGCCTGGAGGTCTCGTCCATGTGACTCTGGCGCCGCCAGTTGCTTCCGAGTCCCACGTAGGATCGGGGGGACACCAGCCCCGGCATCACCACAAACCCGTCGGCCTCGATGACGGTGTAGCCCGAGGGCACGGCCAGCTCTCTTCCCACCCGGGTGATCTTGCCATCCTCCACCAGGACCGTGCCGTTCTCGATGGGATCCCCGGCCATGGTGTAGACCAGACCGCCCCTGACGGCGATCCTCCTGGCCGTCCAGACCTCCGCGGGGAGATCCAGGGTCCGCTCCGGGGGGAGAGCCCGGGCCAAAGCCGGTTGCTCGGCCCCTCTTCCCGACGGCCCCTCGAACTCCACCTTCCCGTCGATAATGACCTTTTCCACGGAGGTCAGCATCTCGAAGGGCTCTCCGTCCAGGAGCACAAGGTCTCCGTCCTTGCCCGCCTCGATGCTTCCCAGCCGATCTTCCAGGGCCATGGCTTCGGCGGGGGCCAGGGTGATGGCCCTCAGGGCGTCCTCCGGGTCCATCCCGTACCGGACGGTGAGCATGGCCAGATGTCGGAGGTTCTGTTGGGGGCCTCCCAGGGCGTCCGTCTGCAGGGAAACCCTGTACCCGGCGTTGGCCAGAATGGCCGGACTGTTCTTGAAGGTCAGGGCATCATCGTAGTAGCTGAAGAACATAGGGGGGCCGATGTTGATGTGCAGCTCGTCCTTTCGGTCCTTCAGCGCGTCAACCAGGAGGTGAGCGTAATAGGCGTGACAGAGAGTGAGGTTGAAGCCGAATTGGTCGGCGAGACGGATGGCGGACATGACCTCCGAGGCCGTGGCCACATGGATGTGGACGGGGATCTCTCCCTCGAGGGCCATGACCAGGGCTTCTTTGCCCAAATCCCTGGTGGGAGGAGTGGCCTGCTCTCCATTCGCCTTCTTCTCCTCGTAATTCGCCCAGCTCTCCCTGTATGCCTGGGCTTCCATGAAGGCCTTCTCAGCAAGGTGATAGACACCCATGAGGGTGGTGGGCATCTGTCCCCTGCCGCCGTAGACCCCGATGGGATTGCCCTCCAACGCCATCTTGAGGTCGGCGTTCTCCCTGATCACCACCTCTTGGGGCGTACCGGATTTCAGCTTCACCGCCACGCTGGTGCCACCGATGACATTGGCGCTGCCAGGGCGTGAAATGACGGTGGTCACCCCGCCGGCCCGGCCCGCCGCGATGGCCGGATCGTCGAAGTTGTAGGCGTCCAGGGCCCGGACTTGCGGGGTGACGGGGTTGGTCATCTCGTTCCCGTCGGCGTCCCCTCTCACCCCGGGGGTGCCCCAGATCCCCACGTGGGAGTGCATGTCGATGAACCCGGGCGTCACCACCCGGGCATCCAGCACCCGGGCTCCGGGCGGGATGTCAAAGGCGCTCCCAACTCGTGCGATCTTCCCGTCCTCCAGAAGGATCATGCCGTTCTCCACGATGCCGTTGGAGACGGTGTAGATCTTCTCGGCACGGACCACCACCGGCTGCGCCGAGAGTGGGGGGTGGACATGCAAAAAGGAGAAGGAGAGGAGGAGGACGAGGAATGGAAGGGCTGTACGTCTACCAGATCGAGGTAGGGTCATGGGTGCCTCCGGGGGTGTTCTTTGCCGGGTACCGGTGCGCATGCTCTTGTCGTTCAGAGGGTTCTGGCATGACACCCCGGTTCCGGAAGGGCAGGGAAGCCTGGGAATCATGGTGGCGCCAGACTCCGGGAATCTTGAGCTTTCCGGCCCTCCATGTCCACCCTCAAAGATGCGATCGGGGTGCTCCGGCGGCGGTGATGCCGGGCTGTAAGGGGCCCGGGGCGAGGTGGCCCTGGACAGCCGTCACCCTCTCCTCACCCCCGCCACCAGGAGAATCACTCCGGCCGCCACGGCGATTCCGCCGGCCACAGAAGGCAGCGGGATTCTCTCTTCCTCCTCGACCGTGACTTCCAGTGGACCGACTTGGGCGACTTCTTCCTCCCTGAAATAGGTGAAGCCATCGTAGACCAGAGCGATGGCGCCGAGGGCTATCAGAA
>PXFI01000273.1 GCA_003564295.1 Gemmatimonadota bacterium
CCACCCCACCCCCAGTGAGCTCGGCCGAATACCGGCCCGTCAGGAGCTCCCGCCTGGACGGATCGTTCGTGAGCCGGCTCACCGCCACCAGCCCCCATTCCCTCCGCCCCCGGACCAGGGGTGGAAAGAGCCAGACCCGGTCCATGTGGGCGACCCCGATCCGGGCCTCCATCAGGGCAAGCAAACGACCCGGGGCGTCCGGGGCCACGGAAACGGTCTCGAACCCCCCGCGGTGAGGCTCAGGAGCCGTCATCCCTCACACTCGCCCGAATGGCTCTGAGGGTCTCTCGAATGACCTCCTCCCGGACCTGGGGGAGGGACCTCTCCACCAGGGCCCCGGAAGCCTTCACATGCCCTCCTCCCCCGAACAGCCTGGCGAGAGCGTTTACGTCCACCTCTCCGTTGGACCGAAAGGAGACCTTCGTGGCTCCCCGGGCCGTCTCTCGGAAGAGGATGCCCACTTCCACGCCTTCGATTCCCCGGGGATAGTCCACCAGACCCTCGATGTCGTCCGAGTCGCCTCCCAGATCCACAAAGGCCCGGGTGGGCACAGTCATCCAAGCCAATCCTCCCTCTTCATCCACCTCCAGCTCCCCCAGAGCCGCGTGGAGGAGCCTCAGCCTTCGAAGAGGCGTGCTCCCGTAGACCCTCCGGTGGGTCTCCTCCGGATCCACACCCATCTCCAGGAGCTCAGCTGAGATGCGGTGGGCACTTGGGGAGGAGTTGCTGAAGCGGAAGCACCCCGTGTCGGAGAGGATTGCCACATAGAGGCCCAGGGCCGTCTCCGGCGGCCACGGGCCACCGGCCTTCTTGAGGAGGTCGAAGACCAGCTCTCCCGTGGCCGCCGCCTCCGGATCCCGGAGGGAAAGACCAGGGATGGGATCGGGACCGGCAGGGTGGTGGTCGATGACGGCCATGGGAATCCCCCGGATCAGGTCCATCACCCTGCCGACACGGGACACCTCCCCCGTATCCAGGACGACGGAGAGATCCGCCCTCCCCACCCCCTCCTTCGCCCTGGCGCTCCCTGCATCGATGCACCAATCACGCTCCGGAAGCAGGAAAGCCAACGACTCGGGCACGGGCGTAGGGTTGACGATCCACGACTCCTTGCCCTGTCCCCTGAGCCAGGCTGACAGAGCCACCTGGCTCCCCACCCCATCCCCATCGGCATTGATGTGGGTGGTAACGAGTACACAGCGAGCCTTCATGAGGGCCCGGAGCAATTCCGCGACCGCAGCGCGGCGGGATTCGGGGGTCTGGTAGCACATGGGTCAGTGAACGATAGAGCGGGTTTTCCCGCCGTCAAGCGCCTGCCCCCTCACATGTCGCCGAAAGCATCCCCGGCCGATGCTCAGAAATCGATCCAGTAGTTTACCTTCACGATGAAGGCATGCTCCCCCGCGGGAGAGAAAAGGCCCCCCAGGTCCCGGCCCAGGTCGAAGTCTCGGTAGAGGTCCCGGGCCTGGCGCCGCTGCTGCCAAACGAAGTAGATCCGGGAGCCGGGCCGGTATTCCCAGCGGAGCACCGCGCTTCCCCTGAGGGAGCGGATGTGGAAGTTGGGCTCCGAAAAGGAGGCGTCGGGAGTCCCGTCGCCCACGAAGTCCAGGTAGACGCGACCCTCGTGGCGGCAGAAGCTGCCTCCCTCGCAGTAGAGCTCCTCATGGCCCCCGGGGAGCGCCGGCGGCAAAACGAGGGTGGTTCCCTCCTCGGCCCGGAGGAAACGGTACGTTCCGGCTTCGGCGAGTTGCCGGAAAGCCCGGTAGCCTCCCCGGGAGATCAGGGGCTGGGCAAAGAGCTGAAAGCTAAGGGTCGGAGAGAAGATGAAGTTCACCCGGGTGTCCATGGAGAACTGGTGACGCTCCAGCTCGCCGAAGAGGTACCGGGTGCCGTAGGTCGCATCGAAGGACGCATCCGGGAACCTGGTGACGAATTGGGCCCGGTCAAGGCTCCTCTGGTAGGTGGGGCCCAGGGACAAAAGAATCCCGTTCGCCGGGCGGGTTTCCAGCCCGGCGGAGATGGTTCGCCCCCAGTCTCCCATTTCGCTCCCGCTCAACGAGATGTTCGCGGAGTAGGAAGTGGTTTGCCGGCGATCCGTGTTCCCGGACAGGGAAATGCTCCACTCCGAGGGGGAGACCATGAGGGGCCCTCCCCGGGTCTGCCGGTCCGAGAGGTAACTGGGACTCCACCGGGTGGAGAGGTTCATCCCGGACCAGTCCAGAAAGGTGACCCCGGCCCGGGACACCACGGTCGCGCCCCTGTGGGCCTGGGACCAGGCCGCTCCCGAAAAGAGGTCGTCCAGAACCGAGGTTCTCCAGTTCTGGAAGGTCATGAGGGTCACGTTCCAGCTACGCAGGATCTCCCCGGGATCCGGCTGGCGGTAGGAGATCCGGGCGCCCCCGCCAACCCCTTCCGATCCGCTGGAAAAGCCCAGATCGTTCACCTCGAAGCCCGGGGTCCGGTGGCCCATGGACACACCCCCGGTCCAGTTCCGGCCGCTCTGTCGGTTGAGGTCGATACGCCACTCCATCCCGGTCAGGGAAGTGGCCTCCATGTCCAACTCCAGGTAGTCCTGGTCCGGGCGCTGGTGGTAGTGGTTGGGAGAGCGCTGGATCCGGGTGATGGCCTCGGGAGTGCCGGTAACCCGGCTTCCCACCAGGTATCCGGAAAGCCCCCAAGTCCGGTCCGCCCAGTTGTGCTCGAAGTCCAGGCCCAGGGAGTGAGCCCGCTCGGGCAAGAAATCGAAGCTCCCGTCCTCCGGCAGATCCCGGGCCAGATGGGTCGCCATGGCCCCCATGACGGTCTCGCCCCCCCGAAGCTCCTGGAGAAGGCGAAACGTTCCCGTGTTCATGCGGGGCTCCGCCAGGAACCGTTCAACCGAGGTCTCCTCCTCCCCCCCTCCCAAGAAGGCAGCCCGACCCCACTCCTCGGCGGTGGCGGCCCCCAGAATCCCTACGGTGAGCCCGCCCTGGGTCCGACCCGTGACCTTCGCGGTGCCCAGGATGGAGGTTTCGGAGGGACGGTCCACGTAGTCGGCTCCCGAGGGGGTTCGTCCCTGGGGGGAGCGGCCGATCCTCCGGGAGTAGAAGAGGGTCTCCTGATGCCCTACAAGCCCGAAGTCGAAGATCCGGTCGTCCCGGGTGAAGAAGGGCCGGCGCTCGGGGAAGAAGGTCTCGAACTGGGTCAGGTTCACCACCCGGGGATCCACCTCCACCTGCCCGAAGTCCGGGTTGATGGCCGCGTCGAGGCGGAAGTTGCCTCCCAGGGCGTAGCGGATGTCCGCTCCCACCCTCCCCTGGGTGGCTCGGCCGCTGAAGAAGGGGTCGTTCGGGGAGGCCGGCGCCTGCTCCAGGCCCGACATGACGTAGGGAAGGAGCTCCACGTGCCGGCGGGGGGGCGGAAGGTCGAGCCCCGTGAGCTGGCCCCACCGGCTCACGTTCCCGCTCACCCCCTGGGGAACCCATGCCCAGTCCGTTCGTTCGTTCGTCGAGATCTTCCGCCGGCCAAACTGGGCTCCCCAAACCTGGGGTCCCTCCGTCGCGTCGTAGCGAAGCTGAGAAAGGGGAATCCTGAGCTCCGCGATCCATCCCTCCTCGTCCACCCGGACCGCCGACTCCCAGATCCCCTCCCAGGAGTCGTCAGTACGAACGTCGTCGTAGTTGTATCGGTCCACCTGGACGCCGGCGGCGGTGATCCGGAAGGTGTATCCGGTGCGGCCGTCCCGGTTCGAGTCGAGGGAGACCTGGAAGTAGTCGTAGGCTCGCCCCCCTTCCCCACGACGGGTGAGCTGGCGCTGGATCGACGAAGGGTCGGAATCGTACATCCGGGCTACGACGTAGATGTTCTGGTCGTCGAAGAGGATGCGTACCTCCGTGGGCTCTGCGGCCGGCTCCCCCTCATGAGGCTCCATCTGAAGAAATCCCACCGCAATCTCGGCCCGCTCCCAGTCGGGCTCGTCGAGGCGGCCGTCGATGGTAATGGGTCCCGTGGCCCGAGAAGCCTGGATCGTCCGCTCCCTCGAGTCCGGGATCGTGGCCGGGTCCACCTGACGGGCGACTGCCCTCTCCGGCAGGAGCGGGAGGAGGAGGAGCCCCGCCGTCAGGGTGGGGAGGAGACAGGTCCCGGGCCGGGCCCGTCGGAGGGTCTGGGGGATGACCATGGTGCTGCCCTTCAAGATCCTCTGGGAGAATGCCGCAATGGAAACCGTGGTGGGGGCGGGTCCCGAAGAACTCTTTCAGCGCCCCAATGGACTTCTAACCTCTAGAAATCGGTGAGTCGGGACAAGTGAGGCCGGGCCACGACTTTCCCCAAGACGCAGAGCGGAATTCACAGAAGGTTTGGTAGCGGCAGGGAGTAGGGTCCAGAGTTGAGCTCGGGTAAGCCCCTGTCGCGGAAAGGGTTAGGGCGATGCGGTGGTAGAGGCCGCCCGATACGAGCCCGCTCCGGCCCCCAAAGGGGCCTCTTTCGCCCATGGAGGCTCCGAAGGGACCGAAGCCCGCCCAAAACGGAGGCCGGCCGGCACAATAAGGGGCCTCAGGGTCGCCGGAAAGCCCAATTCCCGCCGGGTAAGCTGCGCGATTCCCGCCGGGAAGCCCACGGTTCGCCGGGTAAGACGCGATTCCCGCCCAGAAGCCCACCCTTCGCCGGGTAAACGTTGCGATCTCCGCCCACGTGCGGGCCCGGAGTGGGAAGCGGATCCGGGTCACAGGCCACCGGAACGGGATTCCCACCGGAGCCCGGGACCTGCTGGAGGACTACCGTTGCCACTCTTCGAGGGGCAGGTCCCAGTCCTCCTCTCCCACCTCTGCGAGCACGTCTCTTCGAAGCTCGGAAATGCCTATGATCCCGGGATTGTCGGAGAAGGGAGACTTGTAGCCGCCGAAGTACCTTTGATAGAGAGAGGAGCTCACCGGTCCCAAGGCTTCGGGACCTGCCTCGTGAAGCTCGCGGGCCTCGGCGTCCCAGACTCGCACCTCGTACAGGAGGCCAGCCTCAATCTCGGATCCAGCCTGGTAGGCGAATACGACATTGCTGCCGTCCTTCGTGAACTTCGAGTTGCTGATGCTCACTCTGGGCGGAAACTCCTCCCGCACCGTCGCAAGCTGCTCGAGGCGGTTGGTGGCGGGCTCGTAGCGGTTCGTCTCCTCCTCGAGTGGAACACGGCTGCGCCAGCGGCATCGAGCCGGCACCTGGTCTATTTCGACGCCCTGAAGGAGGACGAGGGCTTCGCGAGGCGGTAGATCTTGGCCCAGGTGGAGGCGAGATGGGTCCACAGGGGAGCCGTCTTCCCCTCCACCCTCCCTGACGCCAGAGCCGCCAGAAGGGCCTCCGGAGCGTTCTCATGATAAGGCACCTCCACCCAGGCCCCCCCCACCTCTCCCAGGGTATGGGCATCGGATCCCGCACCCCGGAGCTTGCCGTGGGACCGGGCCAGGGCTTCGGCCGGCTCGTTGAGTCGCCGGGGGTGCAGTCGGGCGTTGAACACCTCCACCACGTCCACCCAGGGGACCAGCGCTTCCGCATGACGCCCGGAGCCGCTCTTGCCGGGGGCGAAGGGGTGCGGAAGGTAGACGATACCACCATCCTCCCGGATCAGTTGGCACACTTCCCGGGCCGGCGTCCCGCCGGGGATCTCCCGGCGAATGTAGAGCCCGATGACGTCGACCCCCTCCCTGGTCCGGACCTCCTCCCCGGGGATGATGCCGTCCGGAAACTTGCGGTGCATCTCCAGGGCCAGATCCAGGCGGTTGTGGTCGGTGATGGCGATACGGTGAAGGCCCCGCTCCTGTGCCCGCACGAGAAGGGCCTCGGGATCCGAAAGACAGTCCCAAGAGGCCCGGCTATGGAGGTGGAGATCCAGGCGTATGGTGGAGCCGGCGGGAAGGGTCATGTACCCCTTGCCTCCCGGGCACGGGCACGGAGAAAGTCCAGGAGGGCCAGGCTCCGCTTCTCCAGCTCTTCTCGGGACCCGTCGTTGTCCAGAACGAAAAGGGCCCCCCTCCGCTTCTCCTCAGCCGGGATCTGCGTGCCCATGATGCGCCGGGCCTCCTCCTCCTTCAATCCGCGGTCATTCACCAGGCGCTCCAGGCGCACGTCGCCAGGCGCGTCCACACACACCACAACGTCATAATCACCCTCGAGCCCCGCCTCAAAGAGAAGGGGGATCTCGGCCACGGCCAGGAGCGCGCCCTCCTTCCGCCACCGGGCCACCCACCGTTCTCGCAGCACTCCGATCCGGGGATGGAGGATCCGCTCCAGGCGGATGCGCTCTTTCTCATCCCTGAATATGCGGTCCCTGAGGGCGGCCCGATCCAGGGAGCCGTCGGCCATGAGCACCTCAGGTCCAAAGGCCGCCACCACCTCGGCCAGGCCATCCGACCCCGGAGCCACGGCCGCCCGGGCCAGATCATCGGCCCTGACCACCGGTACTCCGGCCCCTTCCCAGATATCCGCCACCGTGGATTTGCCGGCACCCGCGTTTCCGGTGAGGGCCACCGTCATCATGAATCGCCTCCGCGTTCCACCGATCCCTCGGCTCCCGGCGGAGCGAAGCCGAGTACAGCAACGAGAGAGGCCCTCCTTCCACTGGAGAGCCTCCGGAACCGGTCCGCGCCGTCCCTCCCTGCCCCCATCACCTTCCACGTCGCCGCTGGATGTCCACCGTTCGGACGATGTCGTCCTCGGTGCCCACCACCAGATCCGGACCTGGGGAAACCACCGCCAACGAGTCCATCCAGATCCTCAGGGTGTAGGAGCTGCCCCAGGAGTCCAGAAGACTCCCCCCCTGAAAGCTCCTTTCCATCCAGGCCTGGAACTCCCGGCCGGGTTCGGGCAACCGTCGGCCCTCCCTGTTCAGGGCCTGAAGCTCCCGGACGATCTTGTCCAACTCGGACTTCGTCTGCCAGACCAGGACCGGATTGAGCACGGGTCTCGAAACATCGAGAACCACCGCTCGGCTCCGGGGAAAGTACAGGGCCATCCCGAGACCCAGGACCAGAATCAGAAAGAGCTTGCCCACGTACCGTTCTCCGTGCTCCTCAGGCCCCGTCCGGTGGATTGGAGCCTCTCTTCCAAGCTAGAGGTGAGCCGGTCCGGGGACAACGCTCGCGTTTGCCGGCCACAATGGCGCCCGCCTCCCCCGGCCCGAGGAGCTCGCTTGCGTTCACCTGTCCCTGGAGCGAGACTCCGGCAGGCCTTGGTTCCATGGGGAGTCTGACTTTTCCCGGCGGAGCATGGGCGGGCTCAGGGCCTTCTGCCGATTCAACGCCCTTGGACGCGGGCCTGAGGAACCGGATTCTTGCCTGCATAGGAGGCCCAAGACATGGCCACCGTTTCAGACCTCTCCCTCAAGGAACGCCTCTGGTACCACCGCTATCGGTTCCGCAAGGTGAATCCCCTTCCATGGCAGGCTTCGGGCCCTGCCCTGAAGCGGTGCAAAGTGGCCACCGTCACCACAGCCGGTGTGCATCTTCCGGATAATCCCCCCTTCGAGAAGGTGAAGGGAGGGGACTATTCCTACCGGATGATTCCTCGGGATACCCCCCTCAACTCTCTGGTGTGCACCCATCCCAGTGGAGCGTGGGACCGGAGCGGAGTGGAAGCAGACCGGAACCTGGCGCTCCCCCTGGACCGCCTTCGCAGCCTGGCGGAAGCGGGAGAGATCGGGGAGGTGGCTCCCTGGCACGTGTCCTTCCAGGGGTCCATCACCGCCCCCCTCCGGCTGGTGCGGCAGACGGCACCGGAGGTGGCCCAGTCCCTGGTCCACGACGGGGTGGATCTGGTGATCCTCACACCCGTCTGACCCACCTGTCATCAGTCCGTGGGACTGATCGCCGCTGCCTTGGAGGAGAGAGGAATTCGAACGGTTTGCCTCTCCACCTTCGAACCCATCATGAAACAGGTTCAGCCACCCCGCTGGCTGGCCGTCCCGTACCCCCTGGGCTTCCCCCTGGGCCTGCCCCAACGGCCGGAGTTGCAAAACCGGATCCTGCGCCGGGCCTTTCGTCTTCTGGAGGAGCCGGGACCCGGGCCGGTGCATCAGGAGCTAGATCCGGAGGCGGAGGCCTGAGAGGGACGGTCCCGGAGGAGCCCCTGCCCGGCGGCTCATGGGCTCCCAGGTGGTCCAACACCTGGCGCTGCGCTATCCCTCTTCTCTTGAGACGATCGTTCCACCCTGCCCGTCTGTTGGACGCGGCCTATCGTACCGGTGACGCCATGAGAGCTCTTCTCTACCCGCAGGGTGCCAGAGTCCAGGTCAAGCGAGGCTCCTTCCCCTTGGCCTGGGACCTCATCGGAAGGACCGGAGTAGTCGTGGAGACGGGCGAGTATCGTCCTGGCCGATATGGGGTCGTCCTGGACGCGGAGACCGAGGTCCGGGACTTCTCCGAAGAAGAGTTGGAGCCGTTCAAGGAAGCCTGACCCCGAGGAACCTGCTTCCGGGTAGATCAGGTAGCGTCGGCTCCCCCACACCACAAAGGAGCCGACGTGGCGAATCGACTGGCCCGAGAGACCAGCCCTTACCTTCTGCAGCACGCCCACAACCCCGTGGACTGGTTTCCCTGGGGGGAGGAGGCCCTTGCCCTGGCCCGGGGGGAAGACAGGCCCATCCTACTCTCCATCGGCTACTCCGCCTGCCATTGGTGTCACGTCATGGAGCGGGAGTCCTTCGAAGACTCCGAGATCGCCGCCTTCATGAACGAGAGGTTCGTGAACATCAAGGTGGACCGGGAAGAGCGGCCGGACCTGGATTCCATCTACATGAAAGCCGTCCAATTTCTTACTGGGCACGGGGGCTGGCCCCTCACCGCCTTTCTCACCCCCGACGGCAGGGCCTTCTTCGGCGGCACCTACTTCCCACCGGAGCCCCGCCATGGTATGCGCTCCTTCCGCCAGGTCCTGGAGGCCGTGTCCGACGCTTACCGGAACCGCCGGGAGGAGGTGGAGAGGGGAGCCCACCAGCTTCTGGCCGCCCTGGCCGGTGCCAACGCCGACGTGGAATCAGCCCCGGAGGGAGCGGGACCGGAAGACCTGGGCCCCGCCATCCTGGAGCATGCCGTCCGTTTCCTGGCGGGCCGGTTCGATCCCATCCATGGCGGCTTCGGGCCGGCTCCCAAGTTCCCACAGCCCATGACCCTGGAGATCCTCCTGCGCCAGTTCCATCGCCGGGGGGACGGGGAAGCCCTGGGCATGGTCCTCCGGACTCTTCGAGGTATGGCAAGGGGCGGCATCCGGGACCACCTGGGCGGAGGGTTCCACCGGTACTCGGTGGATGACCGCTGGCTGGTGCCCCATTTCGAGAAGATGCTCTACGACAACGGACTCCTGGCCCGGGTCTATCTCCACGCTTTCCAGATCACCCGGGATCCGGAGCTCCGGGATGTGGCCACCTCCACCCTGGACTACATTCTGGAGGACCTCACGGGACCCGAGGGGGGCTTCTATTCGGCCCGGGATGCGGACTCGGAAGGAGAGGAAGGACTCTTCTACCTGTGGCGCCTCCGGGAGGTAGACGAGATCCTGGGTAAGGAGGAGGGAGCCCTCTTCCGCCGGGTCTATGATGTCAGCGAGACAGGTAACTTCGAGGGCCAGAACATCCTCCACCTCCCTCGGGGTCTGGATTCCTTGGCCGCCGGAGAGGGCATCCCGCCGGAAGAGCTGGAGGGGGTCCTGCGGAAGGCCCGAGAGGCTTTGAAGGAAGCCAGGAGCCGGAGGGAGCCGCCGGTCCGGGACGAGAAGGTCCTGGTGAGTTGGAACAGCTTCGTCCTCAGGGCCCTGGCGGAGGCCGGGTCGGTCCTGGGACGGGAAGACTACCTGGCCGCAGCCCGCACCAATGGAGCCTTCCTCCTTGAGACCCTCCGGGAGAGCGGAAAGCTTCTGAGGACCTGGAAGGACGGATCGGCCAAGGTGCCCGCCTTCCTGGAGGACCATGCCGGTTTGGGCAACGCCCTCCTCACGTTGTACGAGGTGACCCTGGAGCCACGCTGGTTGCAGGAAGCCCTCGGACTGGCGGAGCAGGTGGTGCAGCTCTTCTGGGAGGAAGACGAAGGCCTCTTCTACGACGCCCCCAGGGATGGGGAGCGCCTGGTGATGCGGCCACGGGACATCCCGGACAACGCCACCCCCTCCGGGAATTCCCTGGCCGTGGAGCTTCTCCTCCGGACCGCAGCTCTTTGCGGGGAGGAGCGCCTCCGGGAGCCCGCCCTACGGACCCTTGCCCGGACGGCGGAGACCATGCGCCGCTTCCCCTCGGCCTTCGGACGCCTGCTGTCCGCCCTGACCCTCCACCTGGATCCTCCGGTGGAGGTGGTCCTCCTGGCCCGGGGCGGAGGGGCTCGGCTGCGGGAAATGCTGGATGCGGCCCACCACCCCTACCTTCCGAACCGGGTCGTGGCGGGCGGGGATCCGGAGAAGCTTCCCCCATTCCCGCTCTTCCAGGGAAGACGGCCGCAGGGAGACGGCCCCACGGCCTACGTGTGCCGAAGCTTCACCTGCAGCGCTCCCATCCACGACCCCGGGGACCTCCTGGAGGAGCTGGAGAGGGAGAAGCCCACTGGAGGAGAGGGGTAGCCGAACAAGATGTCCTCACTATCTTCTTCCTCGAATTCCACGCCTCGACTTGTTGTCTGCAAGAGGCCCTCATGATCCAGGAGGGGCACATTGGCGGCCGAACATCTTCCTGAAGGCCTTGGACCGGAAGACCTGGTCCGGTTCTATCGCACCATGGTGACCGCCCGTCGGCTGGACGACCGGGAGATCAGTCTGAAGCGGCAGAACAAGATCTTCTTCCAGATCTCCGGCGCGGGCCACGAGTGCATCCAGGTGGCGGTAGCGGCCCACCTGCGCCCCGCCTATGACTGGTTCTACCTGTACTACCGGGACCGGGCCCTGGCTCTGGCCCTGGGCATCACCCCCCTGGACCAGCTTCTCCAGGCGGTGGGAGCCGACGACGACCCCCAGACGGGGGGCCGGCAGATGCCGGGCCACCCCACCAGCGTGGAGCTCCAGGTCACCAGCACCTCCTCCCCCACCGGCACCCAGTTCCTCCAGGCCGTTGGTACCGCCGAGGCGGCGTATCGGGCCGCCCTCCAGGAGGACCTCCGGGAGCGGATCACGAACTTCCAGGAGGACGAGGTGGTCCTGGTCTGCGCCGGCGACGGGACCACGTCCCAGGGGGAGTTCTGGGAGGCCCTGAACACCGCCTGCAACCTGTCCCTCCCGGTGATCTTCCTCATCCAGGACAACGGGTACGCCATCTCCGTGCCCGTGGAGGTGCAGACCGCCGGGGGGAGCATATCCAAGCTGGTCTCCAGCTTCCCGGGTCTCCTGGTGAAGGACTGCGACGGCACGGACTTCCTGGACAGCTACCGGGCGGGGCGAGAGGTGGTGGAGCATTGCCGGGCAAGGAAGGGGCCCGCCTTCCTCCACGCCTACACCACCCGGCCCTACTCCCACTCCATGTCCGACGACGAGCGGATGTACCGGACCCGGGCGGAGCTGGAGGAGCAGGAGCGCCGGGATCCCCTCACCCGGACCCGGGCCCTCATCCTGGAGTTGGGGATCGCCACCGCAGAGGAATTGGACAGGTTGGAGGAAGAGGTGGGGGCCGCCGTGGCGGCTGCGGCGGACGAGGCGGTCCAGCGGCCCCAGCCCGAGCCGGAGACGGCCATGCGCCACCTGTACTCCGAGTCCGTGGATCCCACGGGTGAGGCGTTCGACACGGAGTACTCACCGGCCTACGCCGAGGACGGGAAGCTCCTCACCATGGTGGACCTCCTGAACGCCTGCATGAAGGACGAGATGGCCCGGGACCCTCGCATTGTGGTGTTCGGGGAGGACGTGGCGGACGCCTCCCGGGAGCCGGCCCTGGAGGAGGTCCAGGGGAAGGGCGGGGTGTTCAAGGTGACCCACGGGCTCCAGAGAGCCTTCGGGGGGGGGAGGGTCTTCAACTCACCCCTGGCGGAGGCCAACATCATCGGCCGGGCCATCGGGATGGCGGTCCGTGGGCTCAAACCCGTGGTGGAGATCCAGTTCTTCGACTACATCTGGCCCGCCTTCATGCAGCTCAGGGACGAGCTGGCCATGATGCGGTATCGGTCCAACGGGGGCTACTCGGCCCCAATGGTGGTACGGGTGACCTACGGCGGGTACCTGAAAGGCGGCGGCCCCTATCACTCCCAGACGGGGGAGACCCTCTTCCTCCACACCCCTGGGCTCCGGGTGGTGCTGCCCTCCACGGCGGAGGACGCCAACGGGCTCCTCCGGACGGCCATCCGGTGCGACGACCCGGTGATCTTCCTGGAGCACAAGCATCTGTACCGGCAGGTCTACAACAAGGGGAGGAATCCGGGGCCGGACTTCATGATCCCCTTCGGGAAGGCCAAGGTGGTGCGGGAAGGGACGGACCTGACGGTGGTGACGGCTGGGGCTCTGGTGAAGCGGTCCCTGGATGCGGCGAAGCTGGCTTCGGAGGAGCACGGGGTGGAGGTGGAGGTCCTGGACCTCCGGACCCTGAGCCCCCTGGATATGGAGGCCATCGGGACCTCGGTGAAGAAGACCAACAAGGTTCTCATCGCCCACGAGGACTCCCAGGCCTGGGGCCTGGGGTCGGAGATCGGGGCACGGATCGCCGACGAGCTCTTCCCGTGGCTGGACGGGCCGGTGCGGCGGGTGGCGTCCCTGGACACGTGGGTGGCCTATGCGCCGCGGCTGGAGGAGACGATCCTGCCCCAGACGGGGGACGTGCTGGAGGGGATCCTGGAGCTGGCGGCGTACTGAGGCGGCTGGCGCGGACTCGCCGCCTTCGGCCAGCTCGGGTCTCTCGGCGGCTGTCTCGGGAGCTCTCCTCGCTCCCCCGCTTCGCTACGGACGCCTGGCGGCGTCCGAGGGTCGCTATGGAGAATCTCCCGGACTCGCCGCCTTCGGCCGCACTGGTTTGGAGGCGGCGCCTCGCGGCGGCTCCCCCCGACGGCCGTGCGGGGGGTGGAGTACAGGCGACGGGCCCAACCTCACCGAACCCTCACCAGCTCCTGAAAGCCGGGATGATCCTTGATGGGAGCCCAGTACCACTGGAGGGGCTCGTCGGTCCGCCCGAGGGCCGCCAGGGCCATCACTTCCCGCTCCCAATGCCCCTAGTACCGGGGCTCCCGGGCCTTGGCAGCCCGAGCCATGTGGTGTCACGACCGAAAGCCTCATGATATGAGGGAATAGCATCTGCATAGCGGTTCGCAGCGAAGATCTCACACCCTCTGC
>PXFI01000042.1 GCA_003564295.1 Gemmatimonadota bacterium
AGCCCCGGACCCCCCGAATCACGCCCACCAGCCCGATCCGCCCGTTCCGCATCAGGACGGGATCTCCGACCCTGACCCCGTCTCTCGATCCCACATCCAGGAGAAACACGCTCTCCGACCCCGCGGTCCATGGCCGAATTGCGTTGGCGGCCACGAAGAGCCCCGGCGCTCTCTCCTGAAGGCCGAGCAGCTCACGTAACTTCCGATTCTCCTCCGCCATAGTCGCCTGGGAGACCACCAGAAAGGCCAGGGAGTCCAGTTGGGCCTGGAGCCGGAGGGCGTCCTCCGCCCGAAGACGTGCCCTGGCCAGGGCCTCCTGAGTCATGAGGAACGGCCTCAGGGCAGACGCCCGGACTCCGGCGGCCACCTGGTCCTGAATTCCGGGGGGAAGATAGAAGCTGACGACCGCCAGAACGAGAAACACCGCGGCAACGGTGAGATCCCGGTGTCTGCGACTCTCCTCCGGCGAATTGATGTAGCTGCCCATGGGTTGAGCGGATCGAGCTGATCCAGGTCGTGTGAACCGGATCAGGTGGTCAGCACGCCCCTGTACTTCTGGAAGTCATCCAGGATCCTCCCGGCCCCCCGGACCACACACGTGAGGGGCTCCTCGTCCACGTGGATGGGGAGGTTGGTCTCGTGCTGGAGCAAACGGTCGAGCCCCCTGACCAGGGCACCACCGCCGGTCATGACGATGCCCCGGTCCACGATGTCCGAGGCCAGCTCCGGCGGGGTGATCTCCAGGGACCGCCTGACCGCTTCCACCACGGCCTGGATGGGTTCCTGGATGCATTCCCGAACCTCCTGAGAGTGGACGGAGACCGTCTTGGGAATCCCACTCACCAGGTCCCGGCCCTTCACTTCCATCTCCCTTTCCTCGCCGAAGTCGAATGCCGACCCGATCTGGATCTTGATGGCCTCTGCCGTGGGCTCTCCGATAAGGAGGTTGTAGTTCTTTCGGAGGAAGGTGACGATGGCCGTATCCAGCTCGTCACCCCCAACCCGGATGGAGGTGTTGGAAACGATCCCGGAGAGGGCGATGACCGCGATCTCTGTGGTTCCCCCTCCGATGTCGATGACCATGTTCCCGGTGGGGGTCTCCACCGGAAGGCCCACACCGATGGCCGCCGCCATGGGCTCGGCCACCATGTAGACCACCTTCGCCCCGGCTGCCATGGCGGAAGAGCGGACCGCCCTCCGTTCCAGCTCCGTGATTCCGGAGGGAACGCCCACGATCACGCGGGGCTTGATGCGGAAGATCCTCTTTGCCGTCACCTGCTTCAGGAAGTGCCGGAGCATCAACTCCGTCACGTCCACATCGGCGATGACCCCATCCTTCATGGGCCGGACGGCCTCGATTCCCTCCGGGGTCCGCCCCAGCATCCGTTTGGCCTCCAGGCCCACCCCCAGGATCCTCCGGGAGCCCCTCTCAACAGCGACAACCGATGGCTCGTTCAGGACGATGCCTTCACCCTTCACGTAGACGAGGGTGTTTGCGGTGCCGAGATCCACGGCGATGTCGTTGACAGGGATCAGGCGGCCGTGGGCGAACCAGCGCGATAGGGACGAGGTCTCTTTGGGCAAGTCAGGAAACGGTGAAAGGACGATAGAAACCCTTTCGGGCTCCCGCGGAGGCGGGAGCCCTCAGGAAACAGATGAACCTACGACGCGCCGGGGAGAGGTGCAAGCGGGAAACCCCGGCGACCGGCGGCGTTCGGCGGCGTTGCGTCCCGCTGCGCGCCCCTGCGCCGGGCTTGTACAAACCGGACTTCCTCCCTCAACCCCTGACCCCGGGCAACGGAATCCCGGGGGGCCCTGGTCACGCATCCGGGATCATCCCCGACCGGTGCTTCCGAACCCTCCTCCCCCCCTTTGCGTGTCCGAGATCCTTTGTGTCTCTTCCACCCGAGGAGCCTCGAACCGAGCGAACACCAGTTGCGCGATCCTGTCTCCCCGCCGGACGGGAAACGGCGCGTCACCGACATTGTGGAGCAGGACCTTGAGCTCACCCCGGTAGTCCGGGTCGATGGTGCCAGGACTGTTCGGAAGGGTGATCCCGTGGCGGGCAGCCAGACCGGACCGCGGTCGCACCTGGCATTCCAGGCCCGGCGGAAGCTCCATGACAAGCCCTGTGGCCACGGCACGGATCTCGCCGGGTTGCAGCACGAAGTCCAAGTCCGCGGACCGAACGTCGAACCCCGCGGAATGGGTGGTGGCCCGACTCGGGAGGGGGAGGTCCGGATTCGCCTCCAGTCGGAGAAACCTCACCCTGTAAGCATCACCCATACCCCCCTCACTCCTCCCGGCCGAGCCATCCGGAATCACCCCTGCAGGAACCGCTCCCCACTCAGGTTGCGAGATGGGGTTCGAGGGGCTCCCACTCAAGGCCAAAGGCCTCGGCCACGGCGGGGTAGACGATCTTCCCGTCCACCATGTTCACCCCCAGGGCCAGAGCCCTGTCGTCCCGACAGGCTTGCTTCCAGCCCTTGTTTGCCAGGGCCAGGGCATAGGGCAGGGTGGCGTTGGTGAGGGCCAACGTGGAGGTCCGAGGAACCGCCCCCGGCATGTTGGCAACCCCGTAGTGGGTGATGCCATCCACCACGTAGATGGGGTCTTCATGGGTGGTGGGCCTGATGGTCTCCACACACCCCCCTTGGTCCACGGCCACGTCCACAATGACGGAGCCGGGCTGCATGAGCTTCAGGTCATCACGCTTTACGAGGCTCGGGGCCTTGGCTCCGTGGAGCAGCACCGCCCCCACCAGCAGGTCAGTGGTGGGCAGCCGGTCCAGGATGTTCTGGTGGTTGGAGAAGATGAAGTCACAGTTGGCCGGCATGAAGTCCGCCAGTTGCCTAAGCCGATGGAGCTCGATGTCCATGATGGTGACGTTGGCGCCCAGCCCCGCAGCCATCTTTGCGGCCTGGGTACCCACGACTCCTCCCCCAAGTATCAGGACGTTGGCAGGCGGCACGCCCGGGACCCCACCCAGAAGGACTCCCCTCCCCCCGAACAACCTTTCCAGGTATTTGGCCCCCTGTTGGATGGCCATGCGCCCGGCCACTTCGCTCATGGGCGTGAGAAGGGGAAGCTCCCCCGACGGTAGCTCCACCGTCTCGTACGCGATGCTCACCGAGCGGGTCTCCAGGAGGGCCTTGGTGAGGGCCTGATCGGCGGCATAGTGCAGGTAGGTGAACAGAACCTGGTCCTTCTTGATCTTCGGCCACTCGGGCTTGATCGGCTCCTTGACCTTCAGGATCATATCGGCCTTGGCCCATACCTCGTCGGAGGTGGGCAGGATCTTGGCGCCCACGGCCTCGTACAGGTCATCCGAAAAGCCGCTTCCTTCTCCGGCCCCCGCTTCCACGAAGACCTCATGTCCTGCCGCTACGAAGGCCTCGGCACCCGCCGGGACAAGGGCGATTCGGTACTCATTGGTCTTGATTTCCTTCGGCACGCCTATGAGCATGACTCGTATTCCTCACTAGAAGGTTGATCCACGCCAGACTCGGGAGAGGGCCCGGCCACTCCTGACAAACCGGCTACATTCTAATCTCGGGGCATACTCCGGCGCGAGTGCGGTGCGGAAACAAGAAACCCACCGCCCGACCGGGGAGAGAAAGGTGGCGAACACCGGCGATATGGGGCCATCAAGCGCCGGCAGGCGGGGCCACCGCCGGCCCCAACCGGAGCAGGAGTTGCCCCTCGGGTGAAAAATGCTGGGCCGCCACCCGGGCCACGTCCTCCCTGGTCACAGCATCCACCTTGGCCAGGAGCTGGTCCAGGGTGGTGAGGGGCTCCCGGTGAAGGGCAAACCCCGCCAGGCGGTACATGCGGGCCACGGTGGATTCCAGGGACAGCATTATCTGACCCTTCACCTGGTCCTTCGTCTGCTCCAACTCCTCGTCCGGGATTCCTTCCCGGGCCACCCGGTCCAGCTCCTCTCGCACCGCCTCCACGGCCTTATCGGCCATGGCGGGCCTGGTGCCCACATAGACCCCGGAGATTCCCGCCAGGGAGTAGAAGGATTGGAACGTGAAGACGGAGTAGGCCAGAGCCAACTCCTCCCTGATCTTCTGGAAGAGACGGGAGCTCATTCCACCCCCCAGGGCCGACGACAGCAGGATCAGGGGGAAGCGCCTGGGATCCGAGTGCCCGGGAACGGCACTGCCGAACACCAGGTGGGTCTGGGCCGATTCCCGCTCCACGGACTTCTCGCCCACCGGGAGGAGAGGAACTTCAGGTAGAGGCTGGACCGTCCCCCCCCGGGGTACGGCGCCAAACAGGGTTTCGGTACGGGCCACCAGGTCATCATGTCGCAAGTGGCCCGCAGCAGCCACCACCAGGTTCTCGCCCGTGTACCGGCTCCCATGCAGGTCCCTCAGGACGTGGCCAGGCATGGCTGCCACGGTCTCCCGGGTCCCCAGAATCGTATTGCCGTAAGGGTGCCCACCCCAGAAGCTCGCGCCGTGGAGCTCGAAGACCAGATCGTCGGGGGTGTCCTCAACGGTGGCGATCTCCTCCAGCACGACCTCCCGTTCAAGATCCAGGGCCTGGTCCCGGAGGAGAGGATTCTGGACAAGGTCGGCCAGCACCTCCAGCGCGACGGGCAGGTGCTCGTCCAGGACCCTGGCCTGGAAGCTGGTGTGCTCCCGGGAGGTGTAGGCGTCCAGGGAGCCTCCCAGGCTCTCCAGAGCCAGGGCGATCTCCCGGGGGCCCCGCTCTTCCGTCCCCTTGAACACCAGGTGCTCCAGGAGATGGCTGGCGCCCATGAGCTGGGCCGACTCGTGTGCAGACCCCTGCCGCACCCAGACGCCCACGGCGACGGAGCGGACCCCCGGGATCCGCTCCGTGAGCACCTCTACACCGTTGGCCAGCAGAGTCCGGGCCATCTCACCCGTGAGGGAGGAAACCCTGGACTCGGCTCCGCTGGCATCCCCTACCGAATCATGATCGTTCATCCCCCCCGTCCGCCTCCCGGGAAGACCCGTCCGCTTTTCAGGTTTCCTCGGCAAGTGCGGCCTTCCGGGACAGCTTGAGCCGACCCTTTTCGTCGATGGCCAGGAGTTTAACCCGTACCATGTCACCCCTCTTCACCACGTCCTCCGTCCTCTCCGTCCTACTTTCCTGCAACTCGGAGATGTGGCAGAGGCCCTCCACCCCCGGGAGGATCTCCACGAAGGCGCCGAAGGTGGTGGTGTTCTTCACCGGACCCTGGTAGATCCGGCCCACCTCGGGCTCCTGCACGATGGCCTCGATCATCTCCCGGGCCCGCACCCCCGCCTCCCCCGACACTGCCGCGATCTTCACCAATCCCGAGTCGTCGATGTCGATGGTCGCGCCGGATTCATCCTGGATAGCCCGGATGGTCTTGCCCTTGGGTCCGATGATGTCACCGATCTTCTCGGGGTTGATCTGGATGGAGATGATACGGGGAGCCCACTCCGAGAGGTCGTCACGGGGCTCGCTGATGGTCTGTTCCATGATGTCCAGAATGTGAAGGCGTCCTCTGCGAGCCCTTTCCAGCGCCTCCTGGAGGATCTGGTGGGTGAGGCCCTGGACCTTGATATCCATCTGAATGGCTGTGATGCCCTTTCGGGTCCCCGCCACCTTAAAGTCCATGTCGCCCAGGGCGTCTTCCAGGCCCAGAATGTCCGTCAGAATCGCCACCCGGTCACGGTCCTTGATCAGCCCCATGGCCACGCCCGCGCATGCAGCCCGGATCGGAACCCCCGCAGCCATGAGAGAGAGGGAGGCGCCGCACACGGAAGCCATGGACGAAGAGCCGTTGGATTCCAGGATGTCGGACACCACCCGGATGGTGTAGGGGAAGTCGTCATAGGCAGGCAGGAGGGGTTGGATGGCCCGTTCCGCAAGAGCCCCGTGTCCCTGCTCCCGCCGTGAGGTACCCCGATACGGCTTGGCCTCTCCGGTGGAGAAGGGGGGAAAGTTGTAGTGCAGCATGAACGACTTGGTGACTTCCTCCTTGGTGTCCACCGAGTCGATGCGCTGCTCGTCCCGGGCCGTACCCAGCGTAGTGACGGCCAGAGCCTGGGTCTGTCCCCGGGTGAAGAGGGCAGACCCGTGGGTTCGGGGCAGGATGCCGATCTCGCAGGTGATGGGCCTGATTTCGTCCGGGGAGCGACCGTCGGCCCTCTCTCCTATGGAAAGGATCCGATCCCGCATGGTCCGCTTCTCGATCCCCCTGATGATCTCCCTGATATCCGGAAGGTGGTCCGCATGCTCATCCTGGGCATCCGCCAACTGGGCCAGAATATCCTCCTGCACCGACGCCATGGCCTGGCTTCGCTGTTGTTTCTCGGTCAGCTGAAGGGCCTCGACCACCTTGCTGTTGGCCATCTTCTCCACTCTGGCCGTCAGATCCTCGTCAGGCAGTACGGGTGTCCACTCCATGTCCGGCACCCGGATGTCCGCCAGGATCTGCTTCTGGATCTCGATCAACTCCTTGATCCCCTCATGGGCCACGGCCAACCCTTCCAGGATATCCTCCTCGGGCACCTCCACCGCCCCACCCTCCACCATGAGGATAGCTGTCTCGGTCCCGGCCACCACCATGTCCAGATCCGAATACTCGAGTTGCTGGAAGGTTGGGTTCAGCACCCAGTTTCCCTGAATCCGGCCCATGCGCACGCCGGCCAGGACGTCATTGAAGGGGATGGGGGACATGTTCAGGGACAGGGAAGCGCCCACGATGCCCCAGACGTCGGCATCGTTCTCCTGGTCTGCGCTCAGGGGGAAACAGGCGATCTGGGTCTCGTGCATGAAGCCCTCGGGAAAGAGGGGCCGAAGGCATCGGTCGATGAGTCGAGCCGCCAGGACCTCCTTCTCCCCCGGGCGCCCCTCCCTCTTGAAGAATCCCCCCGGGATCTTCCCGCCGGCATAGCTCCGCTCCCGGTATTCCACCGTCAGCGGAAAGAAGGGGAGGTGGGTGGGCTTGTCCTGTCCGGTGGCCGCCACGAGAACCACGGTCTCGCCGTACTCGATGAGACAGGAACCTGCAGCCTGGCGGGCCATCCGGCCAACCTCCACCGTGAGGGGTCGGCCGGCGAATTGGCGCTCAATCCTCTGGATCATGGGCTTTCTCTTCCGTTTCTTTCTCTGCTCTCTGTTCTTGCTCTTCCACTCTATCTCTCAGCCGATCACATCCGGGACCCCCTGGTTGACCGACGGCCCAGGGGTCCGGGAGCTTGCTATCATTTGTTGTTCATCCGGAGAACACTTCACAAGCGGATGGAAGGTAGAAGAAGAGCGGCGACAGCCTTCCGCTGTCGCCGCCTTCCCCCAGTCCATCAGTGGCGCAGGCCCAGGTCCGCGATGAGCTCCCGATATCGCTCGGGATCCGTGCGCTTCAGATACTCCAGCAGGCGACGGCGCTTGCCAACCATCTTGAGGAGCCCGCGCCGACTGTGATGATCCTTCTTGTGTTGGTCGAAGTGAGCGCGAAGATCGTTGATGCGGGCTGTCAGGAGTGCGATCTGGACGGGGGGGCTCCCCCGGTCCTGTTCGTGGAGCTGAAATTTCTTGATGATGTTTTCGCGGTCGGTGGCCATTCTGTTCGAGCCTCCACAGGAGTCTTGGCTGCAGGGGAAGCCCCTCTTTGTTATGGTCTGGGTAGACTGTTCAGTCAGGAAAGATAGAGACAGGCCATGCGTTATTCAACCCGTCCTGCCGGGAGCTTCGCCTCCTCCAGGGCGGCCCGGGTCACCTCCATGTCGGAGCGTAGCTGTTCCACCAGGGACGACGCCGACGTAAAGGGCCGGACCTCCCGGAGAAAACGGATAAACTCCACCCGGACCTCCTCCCCATAGAGGTCACCCTCGAAGTCCAGAAGATGCAGCTCGATGGTGGGACCGGAACCGGTGAAGGTGGGGCGGGGGCCGATGTGGATGGCGCCGCCGTGGCTCCCCTTCCGGACCCCTGCACGAACGGCGTAAACGCCCGGTGGGGGAATGAGCTTCCCGTTCACCGGAACCCATAGGTTCGCCGTGGGAAAGCCCAAACTTCGCCCCCGTCCGTCCCCCCTGACTACCAGTCCCCTGATGCAATAGAGGCGACCAAGCCCCTCCCTGGCTCCCTCCACGTCCCGGGCCAGGAGAGACCTCCGGATCCGGCTGGACGAGACGGGAATCTTCCCGGCCAGGACCGGTGGCACCACGTCCACTGCGAACCTCAGCTCCTGCCCGATCTTCGCCAGGGTGTCCACGTCCCCCGATCGCCCCCTGCCGAACCCGTGGTCGTATCCGATGACCAACTCCTCCACCCCCAGACGCCCCAGGAGGATCTCCTCCACGAACCGATGGGGGGAATAGGCGGCCAGCACCTGGTTGAAGGAGAGGAAGACGGCATAGTCCAGTCCCGCCTCGGCCAGGATCTCCTTCTTCTCCGCAGGCGTGGTCAGGAGGGGAGGGGCGTCGTCGGGCCGCACGATCATCAAGGGATGGGGGTGGAATGTGACCAGCACGCTCCGCCTCCCCGAGTGGAGAGCCCGCCGGCGAATCTCCTGGAGCACCGCCCAATGACCGCGGTGGACTCCGTCGAACGTTCCCACGGTGATCACGGTTCCCCGGCCATCCCGGGGCACGCCTGGGGGAAGGGCGGGGTCGATGGCGTAATCAACCACGGACCAGAACCTTCCGGGGCTGGAGGCGGCCCCCTCTCGGGTACGCCATGGCTACCAGATCTCCCTCCAGCAGGACGCGCACCGGCACCTCCTCGGCAAGCTCCTCTCCCACCGAGGGCAAGGGCTGGCCCTGCCGGATCCGGGCCGCTTCCTCGGGGCTCACCCTCACCGCCGGAAGGTGCTGGAGGGCCAGGGCGGAGGAGATCAGGGCCTCCCGAACCGATTCCGGATTCCCCAGAGCCCCGGGAGGCAACGCTTCCGTCACGGCGAAAGGACCGATGCTGGTCCTGCGAAGAGCCGTCAGGTGTGCCCCCACCCCAAGGGCACGCCCGAAATCCCTGGCAAGAGCCCGGACGTACGTGCCGGAAGAGCAGGTAACACCCAGATAAACGAAAGGAAGCTCGACTCCTTCAAGGGTCAATTCCCGCACCGTTACCTCCACCGGCTCCAGGGCTACCACCTCCCCGCGGCGGGCCCGGCGGTGGGCCGCCTGGCCCCGGACCTTCTTGGCCGAGTGCACCGGGGGAGTCTGGAGGATCGGGCCTCTGAGGCCAACCAAAGCCATCTCCACCTCCTCCCTGGTAACGCGGATCCAGTTGGAGTCTTCCCGGATCACATTACCCTCTGGATCGCAGGAATCCGTCTCCAGCCCCAGGCGCAGAGTGGCATCGTATCCCTTATCCATCCCCACGAAATACTCGGAGAGACGGGTGGCGGAACCCAGCAGAAGAAGGAGAAGGCCCGAGGCGAAAGGATCCAAGGTCCCGGCGTGCCCCACCCGTCTCATTCCGGACGCCATCCGGACATGATCCACCACGTCGTGGGAGGTGGGTCCTGTGGGTTTGTCCACCAGCAGGATCCCGGCCGGTGAGGTCAATCCTCTTCCTCCAGGGGGTAGGACCTTGGGAAGCCCTCGCCGTTCCCCTCCCTCTCCTCGGCACGGGACTCGTTCGCGCCCTCGCCCTCCCCTCCGTCCTCCTTTTGGTTCGGAAGCACTTCCCGCAGCACCTCTTCAATCCGGAGGGCCGAGTCCATGGTGGTGTCGTGGAGGAACCGGAGCTCCGGAATCCGACGGATGTGCAGCGCCTTGGCCAACTCCTTCCGGATGAAGGGTGCTGCGGTGGCGAGGCCTTGAAGGGTCTCCTCAACCTCTCGTGCCCCATCCAGGGGTCGGACGAACACCCGCGCGAGCCAGAGATCGGCCGTGACCCGGACCTCCGTGACAAGGACCGAGCCCACTCTCGGATCCCGGACCTTTCGGGCCAGAATCTCGGAAATCTCCCTCTTCAGCTGCTCGTTGAGTCGGGCGTTTCGATGACGAGTCATGGCAGGTTCACAGACGACCCTCCGAGGCCCACGGAGTGCCTCAGCCCCTGGAGCTATGGACGTGCTCGCAATGCGGAAAGGTCTTCATCGAAAGGAGCGATCCACCTTGAGGATCAATGCTCGACCATCGTCTTCCAGGAATCGGTCCAACCGGTCCAGGATGGAATCGGCCTGACCCCGATCGGTGGTCACCACGGCCGCCGTGAGCTCCGCCCGGGTCCAGGTGTCCTGGTGGTCCGTCTCGGCCACCGAAACCCGGAACCGATGCTGGAGCTTCTCCTTGATGGACTTGACGACCATCCTCTTCTCTTTCAGGGAGCGACATCCGGGGAGTGAGAGGCTCCAGGAGCAGACACCGACCACCATCTTCCCTTCTCCGGCTAGGACTCCGGCGACGCCGCGCCTCCTACCCCCGCCCCGATCCCGCACCGGCCAGCGTCCGGGCTACCTCCTCCACCTTGTAGCACTCGATGACGTCGCCCACCTTGACATCATTGAAATTGGCTATGCCGATTCCACACTCGTACCCCTCCCGCACCTCCTTCACGTCGTCCTTGAAGCGCTTGAGGGAACCAAACTGACCGTCGTAGATCACGATACCCTCCCGGATCAGACGGGCTTTCGCCTGGCGGTCCATGATCCCATCACTCACGTAACACCCGGCGATGGTTCCCACCCTGCTGATCTTGAAGACCTCTCTAACCTGGGCTGTACCGAGGATCTTCTCCCGCCTTTCGGGCGCCAGCATCCCTTCCAGGGCGGCCTGCACCTGGTCCACGGCCTCGTAGATCACGTCGAAGATGTGGATCTCCACGCCCTCCCGCTCAGCCAGGCTCCGGGCGTTCGCGTCGGGCCGCACTCTGAACCCGATGATGACCGCCCCCGCAGGCCCGGCGAGAATGATGTCGGACTCGTTGATGGCGCCCACCGCCCGGTGGATGATCTCCACCTGCACCTCTTCGGATCCCAACTGCTCCAGGGAGTCGGACAGGGCCTGAACCGAGCCGTCCACGTCTCCTTTGATGATGAGGGGAAGACGGCCCACCTTCCCGGCGGCCATGAGCTGGGAGAAGTCCCCAAGCTTGAAACCACGCTCCTTGATCCGGAGCTGTTTCTCCCTCTCCAGCCGTTGCCGGGCGGTGGCGATCTCCGCTGCTTTGACAGCCGTCATGGCCGAGAAGGCGTCCCCGGCCTGGGGAACACCAGCCGCTCCCAGAACCTGCGCCGGCACTCCCGGCCCAGCCGAGCTGACTGACTTGCCGCGCTCGTCCAGGAGAGCCCGGACCCGGCCGTCGTGAAGGCCACAGATGAAGCTGTCGCCGACTCTGAGCGTGCCGCTCTGCACCAGGACGGTGACGACGGGACCCTTTCCCACGTCCAGGCGGGCCTCGATGACGGTCCCTTGGGCCGGGCGGTCGGGGTTGCCCTTGAGCTCCAGAAGCTCAGCCTGGAGAAGGATCTTCTCCAGGAGGTCGCTGACCCCCATCCCTTGCTTGGCGCTGATCTCGGCGCTCAGGACCTCCCCCCCGAATTCCTCCACCGTAATGCCGTGCTGGAGCAGGGCTTGCCTGACTTTCTGGGGGTTGGCAGCGGGCAGATCCACCTTGTTGATGGCCACAATCAGGGGCACGCCGGCGTTTCTGGCGTGGCTTATGGCCTCCACGGTCTGAGGCATCACGGAATCATCCGCCGCCACCACCAGGACCACGATGTCCGTGACGTCGGCCCCCCGGGCCCGCATGGCGGTGAAAGCAGCATGGCCGGGGGTGTCCAGGAAGGTAATGGCACGGTCGTCCGGGAGCTGCACGTGGTAGGCACCGATGTGCTGGGTGATTCCTCCTGCCTCACCAGCCACCACGTTGGTCTTGCGGATGAAGTCCAGGAGCTTGGTCTTCCCGTGGTCCACGTGTCCCATGACGGTAACCACCGGAGGCCGGGGCTGCAGATCCTCGGGTCGATCCTCAGCTTCCTCCACGACATCCTTGCCCGCATACTCGACTTCCCGGATGGCCGTGAAGCCGAACTCCTCCAGGAGCAGCTCGATCTGGTCGAAGTCCAGGCGCTGGTTGATGGTGACCATGAGGCCCAGATTCTTGAAGGCAGACCCGATAATCTCCGTGGAGGAGATGTCGATGAGCTCCGCGAGCTCTGCTACGGTGAGGAATTCGTTCACCCGAACGGTTGTACGCTCGCGCTCAGCCTCCAGGCGCTCCTCCTCCTCCGCCGCCTCCAGATCTTCCCTGGTGGGGACGGAGCCCTTGATCCGCCTGCGCTTCTTGCCTCCAGCCCCCTTTATCTCCGCCATCACCCTCTGGATGTTGGACTGTACGGCTTCCTGATCCACACGCTGGCGCTTCTTTCCCTTCTTCTCCTTCTTGCTCTTGCGACGGCCGTCGGCGGTGTACCCCTCGGCCTGGATCCTGACCTGCCCCGACGGAGTCGCTGCAGCGCTGGGAGCGCCTGCCACGGGCCTGCGGATGACCCTGGCCGGCCCCTCGGGCCCGGATCGACGAACCGGCTCCGGCTTGGGCGTCGACGCCAGGACCTCCACCTCTTCTTCTTCCTCCTCTTCTTCCTTCGCCTCGGAGTCGGCAACGCCCTCCGCTTCCCAATCTTCCGTCATTGAATCTTCGGTACCCCCATTCTCCTCCACCGCCGGGGATGCTTCAGCCACCGGGACATTCGTTTCTTCCTGCTCCGGGGCACCGACCTCCTGGGGCTGCTCCTCGGGTATCATCTCCTCCTCCGACAGGCGGTCGTCGGCTGAGGCGGCTGGCTTGGACTTTTCACCCTTCCTCGCCCGAGACTTCGGGGCCGACGTCTCCTCTGCGGCGGCGTCCTCCTCGGGAGCCTCCCCCTTGGCGGCGTCCTTCTTCGACGCCGGTTCATCCGCCACTGCCAGCGACTTCTCCCCTGCGTCGTCCGCCTCCGGTGTCGGGACTTTCTCTGCTCCCTCCACCTCGCCGGGCCCCTCGACCTTGCCGGCCTCTTCCACCCTGTCGGCTTCCTCACCTTCGGCATCCTGCTCGGTTGCTGTCTCCGTGTCCTCCTTGACCGCCTTACGCCGGCGCCGGCGACGAGGGCGGTGGGCACTCTGAGCGTCTTCGATGGCCGCTTCCAGGGCTTCCGACGCATCCTTGTGCCCGGCCCTCCGCTCTCTCTCCATGCGGGCCAGGACCCGGGCCTCATCGGCCTCGGAAACCACCGTCCCGAAATCGGACACAGGGATCCCCAACTCCCTCAAGAGCAGCACCAGCTTCTC
>PXFI01000204.1 GCA_003564295.1 Gemmatimonadota bacterium
CTGGTCCAATTGGACTCCCCGGCCCCCGACACCGCCGCCCGGAAACGGTCCGGGTACCGGGTGATGAGCCAGTTGGTGAGGATGCCTCCGTAGGAGTGACCCGTGGAGCCCACCCGGTCCCGGTCGATGGGGTAGTGGGTCACCAGGTGATCCACCCCCGACAGCACGTCCTCCCCGTCGTTGGTGCCCCAGGCTCCCCAGGTGCCCCACTTGAAGTCGGTGCCGTACCCGGTGGAGGCCCGGAAGTTGGGGAGGAAGACGAAGTAGCCGTGGGCCGTGAAGAGGCGGTTCTTGAAGTTGAACCCGTACCCCGAAGCGGCGTGGGGTCCGCCGTGGTTCACGATAATGAGGGGGTAGGGGCCTGCTTCCGGATCGTAGCCGTGGGGAAAGAGGAGGAAGCCCTCGATGGGGGTGCCGTCATAGCTGTTCCAGACGATGCGCTCCGACGGGTGCGTCGTCACTTCGACTTCTCCCATGAAGCTCCGGTGGACGTCCGTGAGGCGGCGCTCGTTGCCCCCGTCCATGTCTGCCACCCAAACCTCCGACGGCCGGTCGAACTCCCCCACGGTGTAGGTCATGCGCCGGAAGGCCTGGTCTACGTCCAGGCCGCCGATGCGCCGCTCGCCGGTGGTGACCTGCTCCACGCCACCTCCGGAGGTCGCCACCCGGAAGAGATGCACGGCCCCACCGATCCCCGCAGTGAAGTAGAGGTACCGGGAGTCGGGAGACCACATGGGCGTGCCCGGATCCAGGTCCCACTCCGCCGTGAGGTTCACGGGCTCGCCTACCACGGCCCCGAGGCTCCCGGATTCCCCTCCCACCGCCCCAAGGCCGCCCGCTTCTCCGCCCTCCACCGGCAGCAGGTACAGATCCCTGGGGCCGCCGTGATCCAGCTTTCCGTCGATGATCATGTCCAGGCCGAAGGACCGGACGTACGAGATCCACCGGCCGTCCGGCGAGAAGGCCGGGTTCGAGTAGACGTACCCGTCGTCCGTCAGGCGGCTGACGCGCCCCTCCCCCATCACCAGGAAGATGTCCGCGCGGCTGTAAGCCAGTTCGTCCCGGACCGACTCGTCGGCGGTGAAAAGGAGGGCCGTGCCGTGGGGGCTCCAGCTCAGGTTAGAGGGCCGGAGTCCCAGCCGGGTGAGCTGCCGCGCATCGCTGCCCTCACCCACAGGCTCCAGGAAGACCTCCGCCTGGGGCCGGGCCCGGGGGTCGGGAATGGGGAAGGAGCGCCCGTCCTGGAGGAAAGGATACCAGTCCAGGTCGTGGCCCCGGAAGCGCTCCTCGTGGCGGCGCTGGAAGTCGGTGAGGGGTGTTTGCCCCGGCCCCTGGGGCGCCGCCGGTGAGCTGCTCGGCGCCGACCCATCCGTGCCGGCTCCGCTTGTCCCGGCCCCGGCCACCGGCTCCGCCAACGACGTTCCCTCCACGTCCCGCACCACCGCCCTCCACCGTCCGTCCGGGCTCACCAACCCTTCCGGCACCCCCCGCTCGTCCGGGACGGCCGGGGCGTCCAACCGGTCCGGATCCAGGAGCCAGGCCGTGTCCCGCTGCGTCACCCGGAGCCGGCCGTCCTCGGTCCAACGGGGGTCCGAAACGTCCTCCCCCAGGCGCCGAACCCGGATGGGCTCGGCCCCGCCGTCTGCCTGCACCAGCCAGGTCTCCGTGAGGTTGCCGTTGGTCTCCTCCACCGGCGTGGAAACTGTGTACGCCACCCATTCCCCATCCGGGGAGATCCGGGGAGAGCCCACGGACTTCAGGCGGTAGTAGTCCTCGAGCTGGAGGGGGCGCCCCGAGGGACCGAGTGGCCCCCCTTCCTGGGCGGCCAGGGGCACCGACACCAGGAGTATCAGGACCAGTGCGGAGAGTGCCGTGAGCATCGCTTACCTCCCTCCATGGACGGAGCGGGGAGAAGGACCAAACGCCCAGGGATCTTCCGGAGTCCGACTCTACCCGTCAAGGAGGCGGGCCCTTGGGGCTCGCCGCCTTCACCGTCCCCCGCCCCTTGCCCCCGCTCCCCCCAGGCCCCAGGATGCCCGAAGGCAGTCGACAAAGGCCCAGGCTGCACCAGGCCACAGCCGAGCTGCAGCAACATGATGTTCCCAAACCAGAGCCCGAGGCTTCCCATGACACCGGACCCCGCTCCCCACCTCCTGGCCCGCCCACAGACTCTTCCCGTGGTGTTTGCCACCCTCCTCTTGGCGGCGTGTGGCGACAGACCGGATCCGCCCCCGCCGGCCATGGACCTCACCGCCCCGGTCACCGAGCGGATCAGCGACGCCCCCGCCGCCCCGGTCTCGGGCCCCACCTTCAACGAGTCCCTGGCCGCCGGACGGGCGGATCTCAGCTTCTTCTTCGTGCCGGCCGGCGGCTTCGCCTACCTGGATGATGCCGGGCACCTCACCGGGGTCACCGCGGAGCTGCTTCGGGACTTCGCCGCGTGGGTGGCGGAGACCCATGGCCTGGAGGTGCATATCACCTGGATCGAAGAGGAGCTCTGGGCGGACTTCTACAGCTATGTGCGCGACTCCCGGGGCGGCGCCTTCGGAATCGGGAACGTCACCATCACCCACGCCCGGTGGCAGGAAATCGACTTCTCTCCTCCCTACATGCAGAACATCGCCGTCCTGGTGACCCACGAGGACGTCCCCGAGTTCGAGTCCCTGGAGGCCATAGGCCAAGCCTTCGCCGGCCTCACGGCCCTCCGCTACCCCGGCACCCTTCACGAGGCCCGGCTGGAAGCCATCGGCCGCCGCCACTTCCCCGACATGGACTTCCAAACCATAAGCTCCAATGACGAGCTGGTGTCGGCTCTGGCGGCGGGCCCTGAAACCTTCGGTTACATCGATATCTACAACTATTGGCGGGCACGGGAGGCCGGCCGACCCCTCCGGCGCCACCCTGTGGGGGATGACGCCGCCGAGACCTTCGGGGTGATCCTTCCCGACGATTCTGACTGGACACCGGTGATCACCGCCTTCTTCGAGGCCGATGGCGGCTAC
>PXFI01000119.1 GCA_003564295.1 Gemmatimonadota bacterium
CCCGGGTCAACACGTCGATGGTGGTCCTGTAGTCCAGGACCGTCCGGTCCCCCTCCACCACCACCAAGCGCAGGGCGACCCCCTTGGGCACGCCGTCTCCTTCATCAATGAGGTCGGCGTAGCCCACCTCCTGCGTGACATCGGGCCGCCCATGGGAGGGAGCGTAGAGGATGAACCGCACTCCCGTGGACGGGGCTCCCTCCCGGGTGGGATCCATGACATACCGGCCCAGATCGGGGTCATAGACGAAGGTCTTTCCCCTTCGAAAGGCCGAGATCAGGGGGACCTTCGCCACCTCGGGATCCAGGGCGTGGACCAGCTTCCCGATTCCGCCGGCCCAGACCTCACCCCCGGTCCGGGAGTCGAGAAGCTCACCTCCACCGGCCGTCACGCCGTAGAGCTCCGCCACGGAAGCCCGCACGAACTCCGCCTCGGCACCAAGGCTCTGGAAGGTGATCCCGGAAGCCATGGCATTGAACGCCGCCATGGACCGGGAGTTGAGAACGGAGTCCAGGGCCTTGTAGTCCGCCAGGATGGCCTCGACGTCCACCTTCATGGGATCCTCGGGGCCTGTGATCTGCTCACAGGCAGACAGGCCGGCGGTCAGGGCGGCCAGCGTCAGAAGCCGGCTTGGGAGTCTCGAAGACATGGTCAGGCTCCTCCGTTCGTGGTCACGACGACGGCCGGTCCGGGTGGCGAACAGCTCGATCCTGCCCGCCTCGCTCCTGGGACCTGAGTCGTTGGAGGTCTTCTTGTTGCTCCCGGCTCAGGACGTTCTTCATCCGAATCAGGAGCTCCAGGTGGACTCTCTTGATCTCCATCTCCATGTCCAGCACTCGCTTGAACCGGTCCATGGCTCGGTCCAGGTCGATCCTGGGCTGGGCCAGGAGCTCCTCCAAAGACTCCGTCTCGTCCAGGAGGCGCCACTGAAGCCCTACGGCCCTGCCCTGGAGGTCCTGAATGAGGCGGGTAATGGCGTGCCTCTGTTCGTCCCTGAGTCCGATGGCCCGCCCGTGCAGCATGATCTCTTCCGGGGTGAAGAGGACGGAGGCGAAGCGATCGTCCTCCTGAGCTGCCTGGGCAGAGGCTGCCGGAGGGGCCGCAAGAAGGAGCGGCAGGGCAAGGAGAAGGAGATGGGCCCGGTTCATGCTGGGTTCCTCAGGGCTGGATCGTTCTTGGGAATGCGGCCAGATCGCCGGGCAAGCCCGACGTCCCGACGGAGGGACGGGTGCTGAGCATCTTCTTGCCCGGAAGCTCCAACAGCCCGTCCGTGGGAGAGCGCCAGGCCCCGCCGGCCGGGTCCGTCGTGAAGGCCCGCACCACTCGCTCGAACTCGGCGTCGGAGGTGCCCGGAGACCGGACCAGGAGGAGGCCCGCCACCGCCGCGGCGGCCAGGAGTCCCCCTGCCCACCCCGTGCGGCGCCATCCCCACGCCCTCTCCCACCTTCTGCCCCAGCCTCCCCTCCCCGGAGCCCACCCCTCCGCCTCCCTGGGGGCCGGATCGGCGGTTCCTTCTCTGGCTCTGGCCCGTCGGAGCATGGCTCCAAAATCCGGCGTCCGGGCCTGGTCCAGGGCCTTCATGACCTGGAACAACTGCCTCAGGTCACGCTCCTCCCCCTCACCGTTCTTCTTGAGGTCTCTCACCTGGCCCTACCTCCTTGAGAAGCTTCCTGAGCCCTGCCTTGCCCCGCTTGTAGTGGGTCCGGGCCGAACCCAGCGACACCTCCATGACGGCTGCGGCCTCGGCGATGGTCATGTCCTGGTAGAACACCAGGTGCAGCACCTCTCGTTGCCGCGTCGGAAGGCGCCGGAGGGCCGCCCGGAGGCTTCGCACGGCTTCCGACCGCTCCAGCCGGCTCTCGGGACCCTCGCCTCCCTGGGCCACGTCCTGAACCGCCGACAGGCTCACCGTGCGCTGGAGATCCTTCCTTCTGCGCCGGGCAGCCTCCAGGGCCGTTCTCCGGATGACCCCGAAGAGCCAGGTCCGGAACGCCGACCGACCCCCGAACCTCGCCTCTCCGGCAAGGACCCTGGAGTAGGCCGTCTGAAGCACGTCTTCCGCCTCCGGTTCGTCCCATCCGCACTGGCTCAAGGCCCAGCCGAAGCTCTCGGCGTGGAGCCCCTGGAGGCGGGCGACCAGCTCGGTTGGGTCCATTGCGGGTGGCACCTTCCGGATTCGGGCCGCTCCCACTTCCACAGATGAGTGACCGGAGGGCCGAGCTCATAGGACAGGGACCGGCTTGAGACCAGGGAAGGATAGGCTCCCCGGGGCCGGCGTGCGAGGTGGTGTGCATCGAACGCGGCGGACGCCGCATCGTCCTGAAACGGGAGCCTGAGACAAGCGACTCGGTTGCTCTGCCCGACTACGGGAAGCTGCTCCGCGTGAGGAACGCGGACGAAGCCCACCGGTGGAGGTGGTCCTGGTCGGCGGAGGACGGCGCTCTGGAGCCGGAAGGGTGAACATCCTCCTGGACACCCATTTCCTCCTCTGGACGGTCCTGGGGGCGGACCGCCTGCGGGACTTTCCGTGGCTGGAGGCCTACCGGGCCTGGGGGATTTCGCCGGTCTCCTTTCTGGAGATCCAGTTCCTTGCCGAGGTGGGCCGCCTGGAGGTCCAACAGCCCGGCTTCTCCCAGGCCGTGGCGGCGGATCCCCGGTTCGTCCTGGACGAGGTCCCCCTGGTGGCCCTGGTGGAGAAGGCCCTGCCCCTGTCGTGGACCCGGGATCCCTTTGCCCGGCTGTTGGCTGCCCACAGCGAAGCCAGGCGGGTGCCCCTCTGCAGCCTGGACCGGAGCATTCGGGAGAGACATGGCCTGCTGTTGACTTCTCCCGGGGAATGAATCCCCGAGATTCTCTTGGCGGCTACGCCGCCTCGGAAAGCGCAGACGTGCTGCGCTGATTTTCGGAGTCCACCCTGTCCCACGTGTGCCGTTGCCAGCTCAGGGTTTCAGTCCGTGGGCTGGCCTCCAGCCCGTCCCAACTCGTGCCGGGTC
>PXFI01000239.1 GCA_003564295.1 Gemmatimonadota bacterium
ACCCCTCTCATGCCCAGCCCCAACCTGCGGGCAGCCCTGGGGGCCGAGGCCCCCCCCATCCTGGTGAAGAACGACGATTGGACCGGCCTGGCCCTGGGCGGCAACAAGGTCCGGAAGCTGGAATTCGTCTTCGGACAGATGGACCCCGGAACCGATACCGTCATCACCTGCGGCGGGCCCCAATCGAACCATTGCCGGGTGACGGCCGCCGCCGCTGCCCAACTGGGCCTGGAATGCATCCTGGTGGTGAACGGCCGGCCGCCGGACCCTCCCACGGGCAACTCCCTCCTCATGCGCCTCTTCGGGGCGGAGATCCGCCCTGTGGAGGGGAGGGACGACCGGGACCCGAGCATGGAGGCGGCGGCGGGAGAGGTCCGGGCCAGGGGCAGGCAACCCCTCGTCATCCCCCTTGGGGCATCCACCCCCCTTGGGGCCCTGGGATACGTCCAGGCCGCCCTGGAGGTGGACCGCCAGATGGCAGAGCGAGGTGGCTGGGCCAAGGGAAGAACCTGGATCTTCGTATCCAGCTCTTCCTGTGGCACGTTGGCGGGGCTGGCCCTGGGATTCGCCCTGCTGGACCGGACCAACGTCCGCCTGGTGGGCGTCAGCCCGGACATCACGGCTGAGGAGATGCTGACCACCACGCACCAGCTGGCCCGGGGCGCAGCCGAGCTCCTGGGGGCTGAGGTGTCTTTGCCCCAACACCTGGTGGTCTCCGAGGACCGCTTCGTGGGAGAAGGTTACGGGATGCCCACCCCCTCCTCACTGGAAGCTGCCGATTTCTTCGGACGCAAAGGCGGTATGATCCTGGACCAGGTGTACACGGCCAAAGCCGGGGCCGGCTTCCTGGACTGGATCCGACAAGGCCGTCTGCCCCCGGGTGACACCGCCCTCTTCTGGCACACGGGAGGAGCTCCGGCCATCTTTTCACGAGACTAGACCAAGCAGCCATGACCCTGCCACTCTTGTCCGAACCCCGGAGCTTGTCTCCCTCCAGGGCGTCCCAAACCCTCAAGGAGGCCCCCATGCAGTTCAATTGCCACGCCCGCGCCAGAATACGACGAGGCGGATGGACCTCGCCGCTGCCGGCGGCACTTCTGGCTCTGTTCCTGCTTGTCGCCGCCCTGCCGTCCGCCCTCCCGGCCCAGGATGAATTCCTTTCCCTGGACCATTTCCTGGAGATGCAGACGGTCTCCAATCCCCAGATATCCCCGGACGGAAGCCAGCTCCTGTTCACCCGAGGAGGCGTGGACAAGGTGAACGACCGGCGCTATTCCGCCATATGGATCATGAACGCCGACGGCTCCCGGATGCGGTTCCTCCTGGAGGGCTCCTCGCCGGTCTGGTCTCCTGACGGGACCCGCATCGCCTACACCGCACCGGGCCAGCCCACGGGGTCCCAGATCTTCGTCCGCTGGATGGATGCCGAGGGCGCCACCACCCAGGTGACCCGGGTGGATCGGGCCCCATCCAACCTGCGCTGGTCCCCGGACGGGACCCGCATCGCCTTCACCATGCAGGTGGAGGACGCCGAGAGTTGGACGGTGCGGCTACCTGCCCGCCCTCAGGGCGCCCGCTGGTCCGAGGGGCCGAAGATCGTGGACCGCCTGCACTACCGCCGGGACCGGCAAGGGTACGTGGACACCAGCCACTCCCACATCTTCGTTGTTTCGGCTGTGGGAGGGACGCCCCGGCGCCTCACCGACGGACAATGGAACCACTCGGGGCCACAGTGGACCCCCGACGGGAGAGAGATCCTCTTCACCTCCCTCCGGGTGGAGGATGCCGAGTATCAGTGGCGCGAATCCCAGATCTACGCCGTGGACGTGGAGACAGGGACCATCCGCCAGCTCACCACCCGGCGGGGCCCGGACTCCGGCCCCGTGCCTTCCCCCGACGGGCGTCTCGTCGCCTACCAGGGCACGAACTGGTCCACGGACACCTACGTGGAGCCCGGTCTCTACGTGATGAACGCCGACGGCTCCCATCCCCGGCGCATCGCCGGGGAAATGGGGGGCGGAATGGGCAATCTCACCTGGGCTCCCGATGGAAGCGGCCTCTATTTCAACGCCAGCATGAAGGGGACCTCCAACCTCTGGTTCGCCCCCCTGAGAGGCGAGCCCCGGGCCGTTACGGAGGGGAACCATATGCTCTCCTTCTCGTCCATGGACCGGAACGGGAACGTGGCCGCCGTGATCAGCAGCTACCATGAGCCCGGGGATATCTGGACCTTCAACGTCAGGAATCCCGACCGCATGTACCGCATCACCCAGGTCAACGAGGATCTCCTGGGCGACCTGACCCTGGGGAACGTCCACGAGATCTGGTACAAGTCCGTGGGCGACCTGGATATCCAGGGTTGGTACATCACCCCGCCGGATCTCGACCCCTCCGAGAAGTACCCCCTGATCCTCGTCATCCACGGGGGGCCCCACGCCATGTACAACGTGGGCTTCAACTTCTCCTGGCAGGAGCACGCGGCCAAAGGGTACGTGGTGCTCTACACCAACCCCCGTGGGAGCTCCGGCTACGGGAGCGCCTTCGGAAACGAGATCAACAACGCCTATCCCGGCCAGGACTATGACGACCTCATGAAGGGCGTCGACGCGCTCCTGGCCAAGGGGTTCGTGGACGAGGACAACCTCTTCGTCTACGGCGGCTCCGGCGGCGGGGTTCTCACGGCCTGGATCGTGGGCCACACGGACCGCTTCGCAGCCGCCTCCTCCAACTTCCCCGTCATCAACTGGCTTTCCTTCGTCGGCACCACCGATGGGACGGGCTGGTACCGGAACTTCGAGAACTTCCCCTGGGAGGACCCGTCGGAGCACCTGCGTCGCTCCCCCCTCATGTACGTGGGCAACGTGAAGACCCCCACCATGCTCATGACGGGTGAGCTGGACCTCCGGACTCCCATATCTCAGACGGAGGAGTTCTACGCAGCCTTGAAGATCCAGAAGGTCCCCACGGTCATGCTCCGCTTCAAGGGCGAGTTCCACGGGACCTCCAGCATCCCTTCCAATTCCCTCCGCACCCAGCTCTACCTCCAGAGCTGGTTCGAGAAGTGGAAGCGATGAGGCCCGCCCGCCCCGTCGGGACACTCCTCTTCCTCCTGGCCGCCCTCCCCTGGGGGGGGCGGGCCCAGGAGGGAATTCTCCCGGCGCACCCTCCGGGATCGGAGGCCGGGAGCGAGACCCAGGACACCTGTCTCCCGGGACCTCCCCACCAGACCGACCCTCGCATGGCTGCGGTGGAGAACGGCCTGACCACCCTCCTGCGTATCCGGGACCGGGAGCCGGAGCGCTATACTCTGCCTGACCGGATGGATCACTACCGGGTGCCGGGAGTGAGCCTGGCGGTCCTGGAGGAAGGCCGCATCGCCTGGGTCGGCTCCTACGGCGTGACCGATGCCGTAACCCTGGAGCCCGTCACCCCCGAAACCCTCTTCCAGGCAGCCTCCATAAGCAAGCCCGTGGCGGCCATTGCCGCCCTTCGCCTGGTCCAGGACGGGATCCTGGAGCTGGACGTTCCGGTGAACCGGTATCTCCGGGGGTGGCAGATTCACGACTTCACCGCCAGCCACCTCGTCACCCTCCGGCACCTCCTGACCCATACGGGCGGCCTCACCGTCCATGGCTTTCCGGGGTATGCCAGGGACCAGCCCCTCCCGTCCGTGGTGGACATCCTGGACGGGGGTCCCCTTGCCAACACAGGCCCCGTCCGGGCGGACACTATGCCGGAGAGTCTATGGCGCTACTCCGGAGGCGGTTACACCGTTCTCCAGAAGCTCCTGGAAGACGTGACCGGAAAGCCCTTTCCGGCCCTCCTCCGTGAGCTTGTCCTGGACCCCACGGCCATGACCCTCTCCAGCTACGAGCAGCCCCTCCCCCCGGAGCGGGAGAGGTACGCCTCCCGAGGCCATCTTTCCACCGGATCCCCCGTGGAGGGTGGGTGGCACCTCTATCCCGAGATGGCGGCGGCGGGCCTCTGGACCAACGCCACGGAGCTTGCTCGCCTGGCCCTGGAGGTGCAGGCCGCCTGGCGGGGGGAGACCCATCGGATCCTCTCCCCGGCAATGGCCAGAACCATGCTCACCCCGAGGATGGGAGGTTGGGGACTGGGATTCACCATCCTGGAGGAGGGAGCCCCCCGTTTCGCGCACGGGGGGTCGAACCACGGGTTCAAGGCCCAGTTCCTGGCCTTTCGGGAAGAGGGACGGGGGGTGGTGGTCATGACCAACGGAGACCAGGGTACCCGCCTGGCCCAGGAGGTCATCCAGGCCGTGGCGGAGGTCTATGGTTGGCCCGTTCCGGGTCCCAGGATGGTGGAGGTGGCTGACCTCCCCCCGGAGCTCCTGGCTCGGGTCGCCGGCCGCTACCGGATCGACGTCCCGGAGCGCACCGTAGTGGTGGAAGTGGAGGGAGACCACCTGCTGATCCAGGCCGCGGAGGGGGTGCCGGGGGACCGCTTCTTCCCCCTCAGCGAGACACGCTTCATCAACCTGTCGTCCGGGGAACCGGTGGAGGCCATCCTGGACCCCGAGGGCAGGGTGGCGGAGCTGGTCCTGCAGCGGGGCCTCACGGCCCGCCGGGTCGAGGGCTGAAGGGCTCGCTTCGCTTGACCCACGGATGATGCTCCCGGCGCCACGGCCGGAGGGATGAGGAAGACCCGGAAAGCTACCTCGGAAAGGCCTCTACCCCTTCCGCCTCCGCCGCAGCCACAAGATCCCTGTCCAGGGTGGCCAGGGGCACTCCCAAGCGGGCCGCCAGCTCCAGGTAGTGGGCGTCATAGACCGAAAGACCCGTTCTCCGGGCCAGAGGACGGGTGACCTCCAGGACCCTCCTTCGATCCAGGGGCTCCATTACGATGGGGAGGGCCAGGACGAGCCGGGCGAACCGACCGGCATCCCCGGCGGTGATCCGTCCCCGCCTCTCCGCCGTCGCAAGCCCGTTGGCAACCTCCAGGGGCCAGAGGCAGCAGGTCACGGCTTCCTTCTGCCCCAGGGCATACAGAACAGCCTGGGCGTAGTCCTCCCCTTCGTCTTCGAAGGCCCAGGCCAGGGCGACGGAGGCATCCAGAACGAAGTTCAACGCAGATCTCCGCGCAGGGCCGTCACCGATAGCCCTCCCCCACGACGGTCATCGGCGACCATCCTCCAGGAGGTCCCGGATGGAGAGGCCGGGCCCCAGGACCCTTCCCTTCCCGAAAGCCGCCAGCTCCTCCACCACCTCCGACACCGTTCGATCCGACACTCCCGGCGGGGGAACCATGAGGGCGACCGGGCGGCCGTGCCGGGTGATGATGACCCGTTCTCCCCCCTCAACCATTCTGAGGAGCTCCGGCAGACGGGTCTTGGCTTCGTAGGACCCCACAGTGACCAAGAGGCCTCCTGGCTCCGGTTCATGCCTGAATGGACTGGTCTGCGACTGGTCTAATTTAGCTCTTGCTGCCCTCTGAAGGAAGGAGCGGGGGCGGTGCTTCGGCTCACCTACCAGGAGGCCAGCCCTTGTCCACAGGCGACAGAAGGTCCTGGAGGAGCTGCGCCAGGCCATATCGGACCCAGTCGGGGGCCGGGGCGGAAGGGAGGAGCAGCGAAATCCCCATCCGCGATCCTTCAAGCCGCGGATGGGGACTGCGTCAACTTCCCCTATTCCTTCGCCAGCAGGCCTCCCCGCTGGTAGATCCTGAGCTGGGCGTCGGAGAAGGGACGACCCTGGATTTCCTCCCCGTTGGACCGCCGGATCACCCCGGTGGTGAAGTCCACCGTCACCTCCTCACCCGTCTCCAGCCCCGCCTCAAGGACCGGAGCCTTGAGGATGGCCATACCCGCGTTCACGGCGTTCCTCTCGTAGATGGCCCCGAAGGACTCGGCCACCACCACAGCCACCCCCAGGGAGCGGAAGCAGTCCACCGCCTGCTGTCGGGAGCTCCCGCACCCGAAGTTCTTGCCCGTCACCACGATGTCGCCGGGACCGACCTTCTTTGCGAAATCCTCCCATCCCTTGAGGTTGTCGAAGGTGTATTGCCCCATCTGGTCCACGTCGGTGATGGTGAGGTAGCGGTTATGGAAGATCATGTCGGTGTCGATGTTGTCCACCGGGATGTACCAGATCCGCCCCCGGACGGTGGTGGGGCGGGAGGCCGCCCCTTCCGGGATCACGGGGAGGGGGGCACCGGCGGGCTTGGCAGAGGAAGCCGGGGCCCCGACCGGAGCCATGGCGGCCGCCCGAACCTCTGCCGCCTTCTTCCCGGCTTCCTCCACCACACCACTCCCAAGGGTCTCCACCGTAGCGATGACTCCGGCCACCGCTGAGGCCGCAGCCGTCTCTGGAGAGGCCAGGTAGACCTCACCCTTCCCCTGCTTCCCGGCAAAGTTTCGATTCCCGGTGCTCACTGTCACCTCTCCGGGGCCGTTCTGACCGATCTGCCCGGCTGCGCAGCCGGCGCAGCCGGCATTGCCCAGGAGGGCTCCTGCCTCCTTGAAGGTCCGGACCACCCCCTCCTCCAGGAGGCGTCTCCAGACTGCGTCCGTAGCCGGCACGATCTTCAGTACCACTCCAGGGGCCACCTTGCGCCCCTCCAACACCCGGGCCGCCGCCACCATGTCCTCGTACCGACCGTTTGTGCACGAGCCGATGAACACGGAGTCGATGGGCTTGCCCAGGGCCTCCTCTGCGGCGATCACGTCCTCCGGATGCCCCGGGCGGGAGAGTGCGGGACCCACCCCGCTGATGTCTACGGTGACCTCCTGGGCATACTCGGCTCCGGGGTCTGCCCCCAGAGACTGCCACTCCTCCAGGACCTGAGCCTCCATGGGCCTGGCGCTGGGATCGGGGCCGTCCTGGGAGGCGCCCTGCCCCCATCCTGCACCGCCTCCGTTGCCCCCATTTCGCTCTGCCAGGAACCGCTCCCGGGCCCGGCGGCAGTGCTCCAGCACCGCGTCGTTGGGCTGGAAGAGCATGATGATCCCGCCCATCTCGGTACACATGGAGGCCAGCGTCACCCGGCCTGGAAGATCCAGCTCCTCCACGTAAGGACCATACAGCTCCGCCGCGTAGCCCAGAAGCCCGTTGGCTCCGAAGTGGCGGGCCAGGGCCAGCGTCACGTCCTTGGGGGTGGCCCCGGGGGCGGGCATGCCCTCCAGTGTGATCTTCACGGTGGGGGGAACGATGAACCAGGTGGTCCCGTGGGCGAAGGCGTGAGCGATGTCCTGGTCCCCCATCCCCTGCCCGAAGGCACCAATAGCCCCCAGGATGTTGGCATGGGAGTCGGTGGAGACCAGCGTCCCTCCAGGCCCCACCAACCCTTCGTCCATGGCCAGGTGGGTGCCGATCCCGGCGTCGATGTCGTACACCCGAATCCCGTGCTCCCGGGCGAACACCCGGCACCGCTGCTGATTGGTGGCGTAGCTCTGGTCCGACCCCCCGGGATTGCAGTCGAAGGTGAAGAAGGTCCGGGAGGGGTCGTCCACTCCTAGACCGTTGTCCAACAGGTTCTTCACCACGTTGGCCCCGCCGAAGTCCCGGGCGATGCGTGCGTCGATAAGAATGTCCACCATATCGCCGGGGACGACCTCCTTCCCGGCGTGTGCTCCCAAAATCTTCTCGATCATGGTCTTGGGCATGGTCAGCTCCTGTCGAACCGGTCAAAGGTAGAGGGCACCGAACAACGGAATGAATCTACTGAAGGACGGCAGCACGGGACACGGTGTGCCCGACAGAAACGGGACCGGCCGTGAACCACCTTGCTGGGGAACTGGGCAGCTCAGGAGGCTGTGGACTTCCTGGTGGATGAGGTGGGCCACGAACGCCCCCAATGCCGAGGCGGTGGGAATCGTGTTGGCCACCCGGATCACGGGCTCAAGCCCCCCCTGCATGGCGCCGTCCCGGGATTGGAGCACCAGCGAGGTCCTAAGAGCGGCCCCACCTCAAACGAAGAGCGGCGGCCGCATCTCGTGGAACCCGCTGGACTCCAGGAGGTATTGGGCCACGGCCAGAAGCTCTCCTTCCCGATAGAGTTGGCCTCCCAGAATCACGGCCAGAGGCTGGCCATTGGAACGGAGGCCCGTGGGGACGGCCACCACCGGATGGCCGGTAAGGCTGGTGAGGGGATTCAGACTCCTGTTCGGGTCCCACCAGACGCCGTAGGGAGACACGACCACGTCGATATCCTTCAAGGCCTCGTGGGTTTGCTCCATGAGGCGCTGCCGGGCCCGGTTGGCCTGGAGGTACTCCACTGCCGGCACCAGGTGATTCACCCGAAGCTCTGTCCCGTGCCCCGGGCGGACGAGCTGGGCGTCCAGTCCCTCCTGCAGAAACTCGTGGAAGCCCGCGGCCCTCTCCACATACTCGATGAAGAAGTTGAGATCGCTGGCCGGGAGCTCCACCGGCCTGAGCTGAGGCCATCGGTTGCGAAGGAGGCCGAGAATACGAGTGTGGTGGGCCCGGTATTCCGCGTCCTCCTCCGCCTCGAAGGCCCGGGCCAGATAGCCGAGGCTGAGGCTTCCCAGGTCGAGGCCGGCGTCCCAACTCACTGGGATGTCGGTGACCGAGAAGTCCTGACCGTCCGGGCCGGCCATGGCGTGGAGCACGATGGCGGCCCCCTCGGCGGGCAAAAGGCGCAGCGCCCCAGGTGGTTGGATAGCCCCTGGCGGCTATGATGTCCTTTACTCCGTAGGGAATCCCGTGGAGAGGACCTCGGTATCGTCCGGAAGCAATCTCCTCGTCCGCCTCCACCGCCGCCGCCCGGGCCCGCTCCTCAGTGAGGGTGACCACGCAGTTGAGTCTCGGGCCGTGGCGCTTCAGGCGCCTCAGGTACATGTCGGTGAGCTCCACCGCCGTCACCTGACGGGTCTCGACAAGGTAGCCCAGGTGGGTGATGGGCCAGAAAGCCGCTGTCTCCAGGTTAGCGGGCCGCCGGATCCGGACCCTGCTCACCCGGATTGGAGAAGATGCCGCATTCAGGGAGAAGCCCGGCACCCGGGGATCAAAATGGAGGGGGAGGGGCACGTCGTTTCCCAAGGGCTCCTGGCGGATCTCCTGGTAACGCTCCAGGCTTGCCCGGACTCCCTCCACCATGGCCCGGGCCTGTTCTGGGGTGACCTGGAGGCCCGTCATCCGGGCGGCGTCCAGGACCATCTCCGGCGTAATCTCAGGGACATCGGCCTCCTGGACCTTGGCCCAGAGGAGGCCCGGGAAGAGGGTGCCCGGGACGTCTCCGAAAGGAACCAGACCACCTGGAACGAGAATCCCCGGTGCGCATGCGCCCGCACACAGGGCGTGAACAAATCTCTTTCGGTCCAGGTACTTCGCTCCGGCGTCCTGACAGTCCGTCCCCTTCGGCATGCGGCCCGGCATGTAACCTCCGTTCTGGTCCAGCATCTTCAAAAGTTGCTCTACGGTGTATTCCGCCTGCTGGGCGGACGCAACCCCGCCTGCACCGGAGTCAGAGACAGAACAGGCATCAGGACTGACGGCTTGCGCGGGAGGCCAGGCGAGTGAGGGGCCTCGTGGCCCCGGCAAGCACGTGGTCCCGGTTCAAAGGAGCCATGCAACGTCCCCACAATACTCGGTCTCCCCCTCCGGAAGAAAGCTTTCATGTTGCCCGGCGTAGCGCACCGAGTGAACGCAGTGCACCGCACCTCTGTACACGATATCCGAGGCCCCCGCATGATCCCGAATACCCATGGATCGTCGCGGGGGTAACGGCTGCCTGGCCCCTCGTGGCGTACCGTGCATCTGTCCACCCAAGCGGCACGCCATGGTGTTCTTTCCAAACTCGCACACATGCTGTATACATATCTGCCATGCCAAAGAGCCTGCCTCCCCCACTGGAACCATTCCTGTTTCCTGGCGAACCGCCGGCCTCCGGAGCTCCCGGCGGCATCCCTGCCCCCGCTGGGAGGCCGGCGCCGGAACGATCCTCCGCAAACTCCAGCCCGCTCCTGGGACGACTACGCTCCGTCCCAGGGCAATCCCATCTCAACTCTTGGCGGGTTTCCCACCGGCAGCCCGCTGGGCTTACCGAAGCACGGATCCTCGCGTGCCCTCGCATCCATTGCCATGGCACCTAGACAGCAACATGCCGGGAGGTCCAAGATGTCGTTGAATCGTCTTCCTCGAAGGGATTTCCTGAAAGCGGCCGGTCTCGGTTGCCTTTCTGCCTGGCTGCCGGCCTGCCGGACTTCGCCGGAGCTTCGGAGCCGGCCCAATGTGCTGTTCGTTTCTTTGGACGACCTGAACGACTGGATCGAGCCTCTGGGCGGACACCCGCAAGCCCAGACGCCTCACCTGGCGCGATTCGCCAGGGAGGCCGTGACCTTCACAAATGCGTATTGCGCCAACCCCGCTTGCAACCCATCGCGAACGGCCATCATGACGGGGCTGTCTCCTCACAGGTCCGGAGTCTATTCGAATTATCAGGACTGGCGTGAAGTCATCACCGATCACAAGTCCATCGGGCGATACTTCCGCGACCACGGATATTATTCGACCGGAGCCGGGAAGATCTTTCACTACCATATGGTCGATCCGGACTGCTGGGACGAGTATTGGCCTTCTCAGGAAAACAACATGCCGGCCGAGTATATTCCCCTGCCGGGCCAAACAATCAACATGCCCCCGTTCGAGAACATGTACATGATGTTCGACTGGGCACCCCTCGACATCGATGATCCCATCATGGGAGACTATCAGAGCGTGGAATATGTGACCAAGCAGTTGGAGAGAGATCATGACAGACCGTTCTTTCTTGCCTGCGGAATCTACAGACCGCATCTCCCCTGGTATGTTCCACAGAAGTATTTCGACATGTTCCCGATCGAGGCAATCGACTTGCCGAGAGTATTGGAGAACGATCTGGACGACCTGAGCGACCGTGCCATCGATATCGCCCACCGCGGGGGAGGCTATCATGAGCATGTTCTCCAAGCCGGGCAATGGAAGAACGCGGTGCAGGGTTACCTGGCCTCCATCGCCTTCTGCGACGCCATGGTGGGATTGTTGCTGGATGCCTTGGCCAAGAGCCCGTATGCCGACAACACTGTCGTTGTCCTTTGGTCGGATCACGGCTGGGGATTGGGCCAGAAGGAACACTGGCGGAAATTCGCAATGTGGGAACATATTTTGAAAGCGCCTCTCATGATCAAGGCCCCCAAAGGATCTCCCGGGCTTCCCGGGGGGTCTCGCCGGGGCGGGCGGTGTGAACGCGTCGTTTCTCTCCAGGACATCTATCCCACGCTGGTGGAGCTCTGCGGGCTTCCGTCCCGCGGTGACGCAATCGACGGCCGTAGCCTGGTGCCGTTGCTCGAAGATCCTTCCGCAGAATGGAGCTATCCCGCCGTATCATCTTATGACTTCGGCGAATTCTCGATCCGCACGGAGAGATGGCGGTACACGGTCTACATCGATGGCAGTGAGGAGCTGTATGACCACGCTCATGATCCCGACGAATGGCACAACCTGGCCGGCGACCCCCGCTATGCGGAAGTCAGGAGGGAGATGGCCCGCCATATTCCCGCCGATCCCGCGCCTTTCGTCCGGACATCGCTCCAGCTTCAGCCCCACCACATTCCGCCGTTCCGAACCCCTCAAGAATACTTCGAGTGGCTTGAGCACGGGAAAGACAACCAATACCTGATCGAGAAATACTGGCGCTAGGACGGTGCGAGTCCATTGCTCACCATGGGTAGAGCGTGACGGCGGGGAAGCCAGTGGCGAGGGACATGGAGAAGGAGATCGCAGGGAAGGTGGAGGACGCCCGCACCAACCGGGCGAGTGAGGCATACCAGACCCTCCGGGGCCTCATCGTCCGGGGCGGCCTCGCCCCCGGGGCGCGCCTCCGTGAGACGGAGCTGGCCAGAAAGCTCGGCGTGAGCCGCACACCCGTGCGCGAAGCCCTCAGCCGCCTGGAGTACGAGGGGTTCGTCCGGACCCAGCGGGGGGAGGCGCGCCGGGAAGCCACGGTGGTGGCCTCACTCACGAAACGGGATGCCCGGGAGCTCTTCTATCTTGTGGGCGCCCTGGAGGGGGTGGCTGCCCGGTGGGCGGCCCAGCTTCCAACCGCGGAGAGGAACGGGCTATGCGACTCGCTGTCCAGGGCCAACAGGGCCTTCATGGCTGCCGCCGGCGACGCCCTCCGGGACGCCCCGACCCTCATGGCCCTGGACGGTGCATTCCACCAGAAGATTGTGGAGCCCACGGCCGGGGTGCGCCTCCTGGGCACCTGGGAGGCGCTGAAGCCCCACACCGTCCGCTACACCTGGGCGTACCGAGACTACTTCGCGGAGCACGCCAAAGAGGCCGCAGGGGACCATGAAGCCATCATCGAGGCAATTCGCCGCGGAGATCCCGACGAGGCGGACCGGGCGGCAGCGGCCAACTACTGGAACGGCGCGCTGCGCATTTCCACCATCATGACGGTGGCCGGCGAGCAGCGGTAGCTCGCGGTGCCGGGGGAGAGGGCATGATTTTCCGAAGCGCAACCGAGTGCATCCGGACTGCCCGCGGTCAGGCTGCCCTGGCGGTACCCTTGCCGGTTGCCACCACTCTGGTCGCGGCAGCAGTCCTCGTCGTGGCCACGACACCCTTGGCCTCACAGGCCGGTAGAGAAGCCCACTGCCTGACCCTTGAACGCATCTTTGAATCAGGCGAGTTCCGCCGCGATCGCCACGACGGCGGCCGGTGGCTGCCCGACGGGAACGGCTGGCTGCGCATCGAGGAGCGTGACGGAGGCATTGCCCTGGTGAGATACGATGCGGCGTCAGGCGCGGTTGTGGACGAGCCGCTGCCGCCGGAGAGCCTGATCCCGCCCGGTGCCGGAGAGCCCCTGAGGATCCAGTCGTGGGAACGCTCCGACGACGGCTCCACCTGGTTGCTCCAGACCGTGGGCGGTGGCTGGTGGACGCTTTCAGTCGGACAGGCCGGGGAGGCTGCCGAAGAAGAGAGAACGGCCGACCAGGCGGGGGGCGAGGTTGTACGACCCGGGGCTGGCCGCCTCCGCAACGTGGGTGGCGCAGCCGCGGCCACGCTGTCCGGTCCAGCTCTTTCCCCTCGGGGTGACCGGGTCGCATGGGTGGCCGGGGGCGACCTTTGGGTTGAGGACCTGGCGAGCAACCGGGTAGTCCGCCTCACACTGGATGGCTCGCCC
>PXFI01000265.1 GCA_003564295.1 Gemmatimonadota bacterium
GTCCGTGACCATCTCTCCTCGGATGGTCACGGTCTCACGCCTCCCGCTGGAGGGGTCGATCTTGGAGATGCCGCCGTCGGACAGAAGGAAGATACTCTTCTGTTCCTCGTCCCAGACCATGCTGGCCCGGTTGGCGTTCAGGGTGGCCACCATCTTCGTCTCCCGGGTCCGGACCTCCGTGGACCAGAGGTTCAGCCCCCGCTCGAATCGGGCCAGGTAGTAGAGCGTCTCCCCGTCCTTGGAGAGGAGGGCGTCACCCATGGAGGAGGAGTGCACGGTGAGGCGGGCCGTCCTGAGCTCGGCGCCGTCCAGCTCCAGGGCCACCGGCTCCACGGCAGCCCCTGCGGCGGCCGTATCCGCTCCGGCGGCGTCACCCCTGGGGCGATTCTGCTCCTCCATCTCCTTGAGAAGGGCGTAGTCTTCCTTGCTCAAGCGAAAGCGGTCCCAGGCGTCCTGGGTGAAGAACATGGCATAGACATCGGCCTGGCTGGGACCGGATTGTGCGACAGCCTGCAGCCCGTCCCGGTTGCTCAGCCAGATCATGGCCTCCCCTCCCAGGACCCACTGGCCCCGGGAGTCCCGGAACCCGCTCAGGGTGAGGTTGTGGATCTCACCGCTGCCGTCGGCCTTCACCAGCCCTACCTCACCCCGAGGCTGGCCCGGAATGGAGTAGTTGAAGAGGAGCCAGCGGCCGTCCGGGCTCCAGCGGAAGTACTGGCCTCCGATGCGGCTGGAGAAGACGTGGTCGGAGGTCAGGAGGGTTCGGCTCTCCCCGGAGGCGATGTTCTGGACCCGGATGGTGTTGCGGTCCTGGACGTAGGCGATCTCCTTGCCGTCGGGGGAGTAGAGGGGCTGCGAGTTCTCGTGTTGGTCGTGGATGAGGGGGGTTTCGGTGATGACCGTGGAAGCGTAGAAGTAGGGTTCTTCGCTCCGGGCTCGACGGGCCTCGAAAATGCTCCAGCGGCCGTCCCGCTGTGAAGCGTAAAGGATGGCCTCGCCGTCGGGGGAGAATGTGATGCCGGTCTCCCTTTCGGGCGTCCGGGTGATCTGCTTGGTGACGCCTCCCTCCACGGAGGTGACGAAGACCTCGCCCCGGGCGATGAAGGCCACTTCCTTCCCGTTGGGGGAGACGGCCATTTCGGTGGCGCCTCCCGTCACCGTCACCACCTGCTCGTTGTTGGCCTTGGCGTCGGCGGCGATGGTCACCGGGACTCTCCGGGGTTCGGCAGGGCCCTCCTTGACGTAGATCTCCCCGTCCCAACCGAAGCACAGGGTACCGTCCCTGGCCATGCTGAGGAACCGTACCGGGGGGCCGGTGAAGGTGGTGACCTGCTCCGAGGCTCCTCCCGCCAGGCTCATGCGATGGACGTTGAAGGACCCCCTCTCCTCGCTGAGGTAGTAGAAGCTCTCACCGTCCGGGGCCGGAACGGGGTTCCGGTCCTCCCCGGCGAAGGTGGTGAGCTTCCGGTGGGTGCCCTCCTCCACATCGTAGAGCCAGATGTCCCGTGCGATGGCGGAGGTGTGGCCTTTCCGCCACTCGTTCTCGCCGCCCTTTTTGTCGTGGTAGAGGAGGAAGGCCCCGTTCCCACCCACCTGGACCGCTTCGGCGGGGGTGGTGAGAACCTGCCGCACCCGTCCTCCCGCCAGCGGTACCCGGTACAGCTCGGGCTGGGATCCGGCGGGGAATCCCCGGTGGTCGGCGGCGTTTTGGCGGACGGCGCCGAAGAGGATGGCTTCGTCCCCGGGCTCGAAGGCGTAGGGGAACTCGTCGGCGGAGTGGAAGGTCAGACGTTCCGCTTCCCCTCCCGTGGCCGGCATGACGAGGATGTCGAAGTTGCCGTGCCGGTCGCTGGCGAAGGCTATGCGCGAGCCGTCATGGCTCCAGACCGGCATGAAGTCGTGGGCCGGGTGGGTGGTGAGGGGCAGGGCGGTCCCTCCGGTGGCGGGCACCCGCCACAGGTCCCCCCGGTAGGTGAACACGATGGTGCTGCCGTCGGGGGAAATGGCGGGGTACCGGTTCCACCGGGCCTCGGTCTGAGCGGCGGAGGGCGCGGCGAAGACGGCCAAGGCGCCGATGGCGGCAAGAGTGAGGGCGAGGGCCGGGAGGCTGCAACGGAGGATCCCGGCGAGAGAACCACCGGGAGAGGCTGCGCTGCGATGAAGAATCCCGGCGAGAGAGCGGCTGGGAGCCGACACACTGCGACGATTCATGATGGGGTCCTGGGCACGTTTTCCTGAGCGAAGAAGGCTGGGGCTCTGCAGGCGAGTGGGCACCGGCCGTCGTCGCCCGCCGCGGAGGTCATCCCATGGGGTGCCTGGCCTCGACGGGACCGACGGCGCGGGTCATGGGATTCCCTTCCGAGAAACCGGCGGAACCTATAGGAAGGGCGGCGGGGAGGTCAACGGGGGGTTGGAGGGCACGATTCGTCCTGAAGGCATGGCGGGGAGATGGACGGGCAGCGGGAACTATCCCCTATCCCCCGAGGAGCTCCTCGAGGGCAAACCGGGTCTTGGGCGGGATCTGCGCCTCGTCGAAGTATCGCATGACCACATGGAGAGCCTCTTCGGCTTCGGTGATATCCAGGTAACGAAGAAGGAAGCGGACGTCGTCGAGATCCTGGAACTCCTCCCCCAAGCGCATGGCGGCGCACTTCATGGCAAGGAGGTATTCCGGCCGCGCAACGAACACCCGGAGGTGGGAAAGCTCCAGGTAGGGGTCGAAATCACCGCGGGCACTGAGAAAGGCCTTGACGCTGTCGTTCAGCCACGAGCGGGGGACGCCGGCCCTGTCCGCAACCCGGGCCGCCGCCTCCCTCATGACCGGCGCAGGGCGGAAAAATGCATCTACGTCCCGCGTGGCGGAGCGAGCATCCATCACCAAACACATTACCGCGCCGCCCACCAGGTAGAGCTCGCCCTCGGCCTCTTCAGCGGCCAGCTCTTCGTTCAGGAGTTCGAACAAGCGTCGGATGTCGGCGGGAGTGAGGCGAACAGAGTCCATCACTCGGTCTCCTCCTGCACAGGTGTCCTGCCGTCGTTCATACCCGTGCTCCCACCGACGAGTCCACGAAGATGTTGCGCCTTTTGAAGGGCACCGGGGAGGCGCGCAGAAGGTGCAGGCGCAGGCTGCGGAGCGGCGATGCGAAGTGGGGACGCTCAAGGGGTTCCACCGGGCCGGTCCATGGCGGCGGCGTGACGCCTTTCAGCCGGCAAGCCTGCTCCACCATGGCGGCAACGTAGTTCCTCAGGAAGGGTGAGAGCCCCGTGAGCTCGGCGGTCCCCACCGCATCGGGGAACTCCACCGGAGCCAGGCTCGCAAGGAGCTCGTTCAACTCAGCCAGGACGAACCGGCGATCCACGTCCTCCCGGAGAAGTCGGAGGAGCTCGTGGAACCTCAGGCGATTCGAGGGAAGGGAGCGTGAGAGGATATAGCTCGAAAGATCCTGGCCGGAGGATTCGGACAGGTTCTTCAGCACTGCCTTCTCCTCCGGCGTGACACGGATCTGGACGAACTCGGAGCGCCTGCTCATGCCGGGATCCTACTTCGGGCAACGACAGATGTCAATACCTATGTCATGACAAAAGAACCCAGGGGCAACGGCCCCCGCTGCCACGTGTCCCTCCGCCGTCTGCTGTGGAGGCCACGGACCTGCCTCCCGGGGCCCGGCCGCCCACAATGCGGAGATGGCAGGGTGGCGCGGCTCCGAGGAAGATCCGAAACCTCCTGCAGGGGCGCGGACCCCGGTAAGGCCCACGCCCCCGTCTTTCCGGCTCAGCGTCCGCCGCGTGTTGATCCCACGGTGGAGATCTCGCCCTCCATTATTCAGGTCCCCCCGGGGTCAACCGGGTCGCTCTTGTTGACTCAAGAGTCGTACCATCCTTCAGCATTTTCGAAGCGGCCGGTGCCTCCCACAATTTGGACCCCAGTCAAGGAGAACAAAGCGTCGGTTTCGTCGTCAATCCAGACAAGCCGGGTGCCGTTATCCGCGCATCCCTCGAGGTGCAGCTTGTCCCCGTTGGCTGCGGGAGGGCTCCCCCCGGGCCCACATCCCGCGAGGAATCGGGCCACGGGGAGCCCCGTTGGGGCCGGGCCAAGGCGCCGGTGTATGCCGGGGCCGTCAATCCTGGGGCTGGGGGCAGTGGTTGTGACCTTGGCCCGGCACTCGTCCGAGCCAGCCCATGTATCCATCCTCCCTGAAGAGGAGAGACGCATCACGGCGACCCCGACGGACAACCTGGAGGTGTACGAGCTGTACCTCTTGGGACGAACCTGCTTCCTCCAGGGCTCATCAGAACGGTATAGAGAAGCCATTCGCCACTTCGAGGGTGCTATCCGATTGGATCCCGCCTTTGCCCTGGCATACGCAGGCTTGGCGGAAGCCCTGGTGTTGCTGCCGGTCACTGACCTGACCGTCACGCCGTCCGGCGTGATGGATCGCACCCTGGCCGCAGTGGCAAGGGCCTACGAGCTCGATCCCACGGCCGCGGAGGTCCACATTGCCCTGGGAGGCTTGCTGTGGTTCCTCCAGTGGGACTGGAGGGCGGCGGGGCAACACTACCGGGAAGATCTTCGGCTGAAGCCGGAAGATTACGTGACGCGGGGGTCTTACGCATCATTGCTCTCGGCCTTGGGCCGGTTCGAAGAAGGAGCTTCGGAGGCCCGGTTGGCGCTGGCCATGGGTCCACGATCCAGCACGACGCTATGGGCCGCCGGGGACCGAATGTGGCAGGCCGGGCGGGTGGAGGAGGCCCGGAACCTGTTTGAGCGAGCCATCCGAATCGAGCCGGTGACGGTCACGGCCTTCAGCCACCTTGCGTTCAGCTATGCCTGGGACGAGCCGAAGAATCTGGCCCGCTCCGCCGAGCTCCTGTCGGAGTTCGCCAGACGTTTCGGATATGCCTCCCCCGAACGCATGGGATCTGTGATTCAGGCCATCGGAGGGGACACCAGCCTTCGGCGGGAAGCCCTGGCGGTCCTGGACCACTTCGTCGCGTCGACCATCCTGGATCGTCCGCACCTGATCTATGAGTACGCGGTACTGGCACCGGAGGATATCCTCTTCGAACTGATGGAAGAGGCATACCTGACCAGACACGTCTGGACGCCGTGGATCCCCATTTCGGTGGGTGCGGTACGACCGGAGATCCGGGACGACCCCCGCTGGGCCCGGTTCCTGGCCCAGATCGGGCATCCGGGTCTCGATAAGTTCTGAGTCGCCTCAGCTTGGAGCCTTCACCACCAAGAAGAACGTGCTCGAGCTGACCAGCGGTCTGTTCCCTCTCGGGACCTCCCTGCCGCAGGTGCGCCACCGCGTGCCAGACCACGGGCGCCAGCCTACGCGACGACCCCGAACCCCTCCTCCTTGAAGTGGGCGTCGAAGGTTAATGCGCGCTCGATGGACCTCGCCCGCATCACGACGAACGACGCGGCATCCACGAGGCTCACGGAGGCGTTGCCCCGCTCGAGCAGGTCGTCGAGAGCACGCTCGTGGATGGGAGCATCCACCCACACCACGTCCAGAAGCGGGACGAAGCCGCGGCGAAACGCCTCCACGGCGTCCAGGCCCACGCGACGCTGGAGCAAGGCGTACGTCTCCACGAGCACGTAGGATGTCGTGATCATCCGCGCGTCCTCGCGCCGGAGCCCGGTGAAGGCAGCACGCGCCCGCTCATGGAATGCATCTGACGCCACCAGCAGGGCGTAGAAGCCCGAGGTATCCACGAACACCGGGCTCAACGATAGGCCTCGTCGAGATAGGCGTCGTGGCGTGCCGCCACGTCTCGTGCGCCTTCGGCGTCCACGAAGGCGCCCACCAGCGCCTCCGCCTCCGACCAGTGGCGGGCTCGAGCCGGCTCCTCCTCGGCGAGGAGGCGATCGAGGCCGCGGCGGATGATCTCAGCCATGGAGACGCCCTCGCGGCGCGCCATGGCCTTCACCCGCCGGGCCTGCTCTTCGGAGAGTTGGATTTGGGTGCGGATCATGGATTGAAGTGTAATCACGTCATTACATCACATCAAGTGGGCGGAGGGGCCGGGCCCGGTTGCTGCAGTGCTGGGGACGAGGATGGCAGCTCGGTCGGGGCGCGTCCATGGCTGGACAGGCCTCGTCATGGCCGCCTTCCGCCCCTGTCCGGGACCTCCTCATACCCCGCCACACTCTGGTTCCCCGGATTCAATGGACACGCCAGGATTGAGGTGAACGGGGGGTTCCCGGAGATCGCCAATCATGTGTACGGCCGACCAACGACGGTTCGCCTACGACATGGCGGAGAGCTACATGGGGGCGGGCCACCTCACGGAGGCCCGGACTTTCCTGGACTCCATCTCGTCCGCCGCCCTCGGCAACATCTCCTTCATGGGCCAGCTCGGCGTGGCCGCGGCCCTCCAGGGCGACACCGTGACGGCCCGGGAGTGCGCGAACCTCCAGGCCGTCCTGGCCCCACGGGAGTGAGGAGGGGACAGGCGCTGCGGGTCCCTATCGCTTGGTGCAGTTCGTCACCTGCTGGATCCCGTAGGATCCAATTCCCCCTCCTCCCGTTCCCGGTCAGGTGGCCCCCAAGCCCAGATACCACGTGGCGATGGAGGAATAGATCATCACTCCCGCGATGTCTGCCAGGGAGGTGATGAGGGGTGCCGAGGCCGTGGCCGGATCCAGCTTCAGGCGGGTCAGGAGGAACGGCAGGACGTTTACGTCGTAGCGCCGCATGACCCGCACGGCCTCTTCCCGGTCATCGGTGGCGCGCAGGCGTCCACGATGAACTGTTGGCCCGCGAGGTGTGCTACGCCATGGGGGCCGGAGAGGACGGTGGCCGCCCCGGCGTGCAGGGTTACGAGAACAATGATGAGGCGCATACCCACCCCTTTCCGAACGGTTTGCCTGCCGCACGAAAGACGCGAACGTCCCGGTGCGCACGGAACAGACCGATGTTCCGGCCTGTTCGTGAAAGCAGCTGTCTTGGAGGGGAGGTTCAATGCAGGGGGGGCGGACAGGTTCATAGACACCGGATCCGGCAACGGTTGACTGCACGTAGGATCCGATGCGGAGCGGGGTGCACCATAGTGGCGGAGGCGTCTCAGTACGGCACCCTGCGAGGGTTCCGGGTCCACTCCTCCAGCACCTCCGCCCCCTCCCGGGCCAGGGCCTGGTGGGCCGGCACCCTCCGCTCCTCCCACTTCTGCGCGAGCTCCGAGAGGATCAGGGCATCGTCGAAGCCGGCTGCCGCAGCGTCTTCCTGGGTGGCGGCAAAGTGGAGCTCCGCGATGTGGGCCCAGTAGATGGCCGAGAGGCACATGGGGCAGGGCTCACAGCTGGAGTAGAGAACGCACCCCGAGAGGTCATGTGAGCCCAGGGTTCGGGCCGCCTCCCGGACGGCCAGGATCTCGGCGTGGGCCGTGGGATCGGAAGTTTCCACCACCCGGTTCCACCCCTCCCCCACGATCTCCCCGCCACGAACCACCACGGCGCCGAAAGGGCCGTTCATCCCGCTCCTGGAGTGGGTACGGGCCAACTCCAGGGCCCGCCGGAGGTAGCTATGGTGGGTCATGGGTCCCCCTCCCATGCCGAATGCGAAAAGCCCGGCGACCGGGACCGCAGGTGAGGAGACGCGAAGGGGTGCGACGCCGACCGGGGACGTCGCACCCCCTTTTCCGTCCCTGCACCATTACCGAACGTATCGGTTCCGCTCGTACTGGTTGAACGGCTGGGCCACCACCGTGGGCAGGCCCGTCCTGTTCATGAGCCGGTAGAGGGGAATCCGCTGCTCCTGTTGGGCCTGGCGGTCCAGGCGTGCCAGGAACATCTGCCGTTGTTCCGGCGTCAGATCCTCCATCTCCTCTACGGCGGCCCGCTGGGCCGCCAGCTCCTCGGCAGTGGGCGTGCGCCGCAGCTGAGTGTTCAGGTGTCCCCAGGTGATGAGGTTGTCGTCGGTTTCGGGCTCGAAGATGTAGCTGATGAGGTTCGACTTGGGCTGGCCGCTGGGGACAAAGAAGCTCCCGGCGGGAAAGGAGATGGTCTCGCTACGCTTCTCGGCTTTCACCTTCTTGAGATAGTGCCCCTGGAAGTAGTCATCGTTGGTGACCTCGGTGGCATAATAGACCTCCACCTCCAGCTCCACGGGTTCGGTGAGCTCCAGGACGGTGATCCCGTGATCCATGAGGACGGGGATCATCCTGGCCAGGGCGTTGGGGAAGAGGTAGCCCCAGGGACGGGTGGTGGAACGGGTGACTTCATACTTCGTGAAGATGGGCCCCTCCACCAACTCGAACCGGACCTCCTGCTCCTCTGCGCCGAACATCCCCCCGGCGCCTCTGCCGTCTGCCACCCGGCGCCAGAAGGAGTCCCGGAAGTTCTCCACCAACCGGTACTCGAGAACGATCTGGTCGTCGGGGCTCACGGAGTTCCCCCTGGCGATGGCGTCCATGCGGGCCTCGGCCACCACGTCCATGAGCTCCTGGGCGTTATCGGCGGCGAACTGGATCATGACCCGCTGGCCGATGTACTCGCCCCTGACCTGGTGCCGGTAGCGTTCCTCCGGGGGGATGGAGACCACCCGGGTGCCGTCATCCACGACACGGTGGGTGCCGCTGGGCGTTTCGAAGAGGAAGCCCACCATGTTGGCCAGGGTGGAGTAGACGTGTTGCTTCCTGGGCTCGACGGAGGTGGCCCCCCAGCCCTCGACGCCTTCCACCGTCCTGGGACCCGAGTACCAGAACCCGTCGTAGTCCTCGGCCCTGAGGGCGTCCCGGACCTTGGGGAGGATCCGCTCGTTTCCGTACCGCATGAGGTTCGCGTCCCCGGCCGGGTTCATGTTGGTCTGGTAGGTGAGGGTGTAGGGAGCCGCTCCCCCGTGGTGTGTGTCCACATGGATGTGCGGATTCCACAGGTTCGTCACCTTGGCTATGAGGGCCTGGATCTCCTGGGACTCCAGCTTCACGTAGTCCCGGTTCATGTCGAAGCCCTCGTCGTTGGTGCGACGGCGCACCTCGGCTCCGTCGGGGTTGACGGTGGGGATCACCAGGACCACTACCTCGTCCAGGAAGGGGCGAAGGTCCCCCATGACCAGGTCCCTCATGAGCTCCAGGGAAGCGTCCTTTCCCGCCACCTCGCCCCCGTGGACGTTGTTCACGATGAGGACCACGGGCTTGTGGATGTGCGCCAGATCCGAGGCCTGGAAGACGGGCGGGTCGGAGAGGATGGCCATGACGACTTCGCGGCGGCCCAGGGTCTCCGTGAGCGTCACCACGTTCATGAACTCGGTCCGGGCGGCGAGGCGGTGCACGAACTCCATGAGGGGGGCGTACATGGTGCCCCCCTGCTGGTAGTCGGCCGCTTCGGCCGGGGCCTGGAGCCAATCCTGACCGGCGGGCCGGTGGGCCGGGGACTGGGCCGACAGGGAAATGCCGGAAAACACCAATGCCAGAAGCGTGACCAGCCAGCTTCGAGACGACGATCGGACCATGTGAGACTCCTTCGGGTGTCGCGTTCCTGAGAAACCACTCGCTCTGTGGCCCGGCAATCTAAGGGACGGAGACGGGCGGGGCACGGGGAGAACCGCTCACCGGCCAGAGGGAGGGCCGCCTTCTCAACGGCGACCCCTCCCGGCGTGTCCTTCTGGGTAAAGGGTTTTTGGGAGTGGGGGAAGGTGTGGGGGGAGGGGCAGGCGGCGCTTTCGGCGCCGAAGCGCCCATCTCGGGAAATGAGAAGCGGCCCGAAACTGTCCAGGACATGCTGAAAACCGCCTCCGAAACCGTTCAAGAAGCCGCGCTGGAACGCAGGCTCGGCCTCTTCCCGGCCGCGAACCTGGTCATCGCCAGCATGATCGGAGCAGGGATCTTCACCACCTCGGGCCTCCTGCTCCAGGAGCTGGGAGATCCCGTCGTCATGCTCCTCCTCTGGCTGGTGGGCGGAGTCCTGGCCCTCTGCGGCGCCCTCTGCTACGGGGCCCTGGGGGCCGCCATGCCCCGGGCCGGCGGGGAATATGTCTACTTGGGCGAGCTCTACCACCCCATCCTGGGCTTCCTGACAGGATGGGTATCTTTCTTCGTGGGGTTCTCGGCGCCCCTGGCGGCCTCCTCCCTGGGGTGTGCCGAGTACCTGGGGCAGGCCTTCCCGGCCCTGGTGGAGTGGGGTGATCCTGTCCTGCTGAAGAAGCTCCTGGCCATCCTCATCATCGTGTCCCTGGCTGCCATCCACCTCCGGGGGATCGAGTTGGGCGCCCTCGTGCAGAACTGGCTCACCATGGGAAAGGTGCTCCTCATCGTGGCCCTCATCCTGGCCGGGTTCACGCTGGGTCAGGGAAGTCTGGGCAACCTGGGGGCGGGCCAGCCCCTTCCGCCGGGGGTGGCAGGATGGAAGCCTATGGGGCTTTCCCTCATGTGGATCATGTTCGCCTACAGCGGGTGGAATGCGTCGGCCTACATCGGCTCCGAGATCCGGGACCCGGAGCGCACGCTTCCCCGCTCCCTCCTGGTGGGGACGGGCCTGGTCATGCTCCTTTACCTGGGGCTGAACCTTCTCTTCGTCTTCGCCGTCCCACCCGAGGAGATGAGCGGTGTCATCGCCGTTGGCGGCCTGGCGGCCTCCCGCCTTTTTGGAGGCTCTTTCGAGGCCCTCCTCTCGGCCCTCATCGCCTTCGCCCTTCTTTCGGCCATCAGTGCCCTCATCGTCCTGGGGCCCCGAGTCTATTACGCCATGGCCAGGGACGGCTACTTCTTCCAGTTTGCCGCCCGGGTCCACCCCGTGTTCAGGGTGCCCACCTGGTCCATCCTCCTCCAATGCTCCCTGGCCGTGGTCATGGTAGCCAGCGGTACCTTCGACCAGATCCTCACCTACATGGGCTTCTGTCTGGGGATCTTCCCCATCGTGGCCGTCCTGGGGGTGTTCAAGCTGGCCTGGGCTCAGAGAAGAGGGCTGGGGGTTGCTGCCTCGCCCTTCCGGATTCCGGGGCACCCGCTCCCGGCCATCGTCTTCGCCGCCGGTACCGGACTCACGCTGATCCTTGCCTACATGGAGCGGCCCGTGGAATCCACCATCGCACTGGTGACGGTGGCGCTGGGCGTTCCGGCGTTCTTCCTGTTCAGACGGTTCGGGACCAGGAGCGTGCCATGATCCGGTGTGGGTTCATTCCCGCTGACTTGGACCGAAGGCCGCACCATGAAGGGAAGTGGCCTGCCCAAACCACCTGTCAATGGAAATGTTTCAAAAGGAGAGTCGTTCCATGGGACGCAAGCGACCGCTTACACACCATCGACTGCTGAGAGACAACCGGGGGGCCGCCGTGGCGGTATTTGGCATCGGCGCGCTGGCGTTTCTTGCCCTTGGAGTCCGAGCTGTGTCGTCCTCCGTACCCGCCCAGGAGCGGGTGGGGCCGGCCGGGGTCACGGAAGTCGTTGCCCCTGAGGAAGGAGCGGGGCAGATGCCAGGGGCCCAGGATCGCCTCGCCCAGGACGAGCTGGATGTCCGGGTTCGGCGCTTCCTGGACGAGAGCCGCCGCCGCTGGCGGGACCAGAACGTGCCGGAGGAAGACGGACGCCTCCTTTATGATCTCATCGTGGACCACGGCTACACCCGGGCCCTGGAGGTGGGAACTTCAACGGGGCACTCGGCTATCTGGATCGCCTGGGCCCTGAGCAAGACCGGGGGCAAGCTCATCACCATCGAGATCGACGAGGGGCGATACCGGCAGGCCCTGAGGAACTTCGAGGAGGCGGGCCTCAGTGATTACATCGATGCCCGGTTGGCAAACGCCCACGACCTGGTTCCGGCCCTGGAGGGTCCTTTCGACTTCGTCTTCGTGGACGCCGACAAGGATTGGTACACACGGTACTTCAGGGCCATCCTCCCGAAGCTGGAGGTGGGAGGCTGCTTCACGGCCCACAACGTGAGGGGGCGGCGCACCGGCTGGCTCAGGGAGTTCCTCGAAGTGTTGGAGAGTACCCCCAACCTGGAGACGGAAATCAGGGGCTCCCGGCGGAGCGGCGTGTCGGTGAGCTTCAAGCGGGGGTAGGAGGGAAGTCGGGAACCGGACGTTCCGGACTCCCGTACACCTGGCGCAGGGGCGCTCGAAGGCGGGCTTCCCGGGCTTTTTCCGGCTGACTCTTCTGCCTACTATTCCCCCATTGACTGACGTTTCCGGGTAACAAGGAGGGGTATCATGACGGCTCGAAGTCTTTCTTTCTTCGTTCTTTTCTTCGTTCTTCTTTCGGCCGCATCCGCCGCCGCACAGGAGCGGGGGGTGGTTCCGGAGGACCTTTACCGCATGGTCTCCGTGGGCGGGGTGGAGCTCTCACCGACGGGAGACAACCTGGTCTTCACCGTGACCAGAGTCCGTGAGGAAGAGAACGACCGCTTCACCACCATTTGGATGCAGGACCTCCGGAATGGGGCTCCCGTGGGCGAGCCCTACCAGCTCACCAGTCCGGCGCACCAGTCCAGTTCCCCCCGGTGGTCGCCCGACGGCTCGGTCCTCAGCTTCTCGTCCCGGCGGGGCGATGCCGAGAGCCGGGTCTGGTTCCTTCCCATGAACCGACCCGGGGAGGCCTACCAGATCGAGGGGGTGGACGCCACGCCTCTCTGGTCTTTGGATGGAGAGTGGGTTGCCCTGATCCGGACTCCTGACGAGAACGGAGATGGGGAGCCCCGGGGGAGCCGGCGAGGAGCCCGCCCGGGCTGGATCGCTCCCGATGCCATCACACGGACCCCGGACTCCACGCGCTTTGACGGTCGGGTGATCACCCACATGAACTACCGGCGGGACGGCACCTTCGATCTCCTGCCGCATCCTTCGGTCCGGGAGAAGTCCCAGCTGTTCCTGGTGCCCGCCGCCGGAGGGGAGGCCGTTCAGCTCACGGATCTGCCTTTCAATGTGGGGCAGGTGGAGTGGCACGCCTCCGGCGACTTCCTCTTCTTCACGGGTAACGAGCACGAAGACGACGAGTACCGGGAGGAGACCTGGCGGTCCGTGTACGTGGTGAGCCGAGAGGGCGGTGAGCCCCGGCGGGTCTCGCCGGCTGAGGGGAGTCATTCGTCCCCCAAGGTCTCGCCGGACGGGGGCCGGCTGGCCTTCCTCTACTCCGACGGAGGGCGGGGCCAGCTCACGGAGCTCATGGTGGTGGACA
>PXFI01000341.1 GCA_003564295.1 Gemmatimonadota bacterium
GGTGGACGGGCTTGAGAGTGGAGGAGCGGGGAGAAGTCTGGACCGACGACTACTCGAACATTCTTCGGGTGATGCGGTTCTGGTAGGGCCGCCGGGCGTGGTGCTCCGCGGACCCGGGCCGGGCCCGGAGAGACAGCCCCACGCCACTGAAGCCCCACAGCCCACGCTTGCGCCCGGCTAGAGCGGCCCCGATCATAGGGGGCTTGTTGCAGCCGCTCATGGGAGCCCTTGGTAAGGGAACAAGACTTCCCTGCCACCACAACGACCCGAGCCAACATCCCTCAGCACGGAGCCAGGTTCATGCACAGAGAGAGCAACCACACCTCCCGGATCCGCCGTTCACTGACCATCCCCAACCTCCTGGTCGCCACGGCCCTCCTCGCCTTCTCCTCCCTGGCCGCTCCGGCAACGGCCCAGATCCACTCCTATGCAGCCGCCACGCCGGACGAAACGGGGATGCAGGTGACGATTCCGCTGGAGAGCGCGGTCACCACCCAGCACTCGGTGACCGTGAACGGCCAGTCCATCCCCTACAACGCCACCGCCGGCACCCTGCCGGTCTACGATGCCCAGGGCAAGGCCGTGGCCGCCGTTTTCTACGTGTACTACCAGCGCTCGGACGTAACGGACAAGACGAACCGCCCCCTCATGTTCTCCTTCAATGGGGGGCCCGGCTCTTCCTCCATCTGGATGCATCTGGGCTACACGGGCCCCATGACTCTGAACATCGACGATGAGGGCAATCCCATCCGGCCCTTCGGCGTTCGGGAAAACCCTTCCTCCGTCATCGACGTCACGGACATCGTATTCGTGGATCCGGTGAACGTGGGCCTTTCCCGGATGGTGGAGGGGGCGGATCGGACCCAGTTCTTCGGGGTGAACCAGGACGTGGCCTATCTGGCGTCCTGGATCGAGCTCTTCGTGAACCGCCACAGCCGTTGGAAGTCCCCCATCTTCCTCATCGGGGAGAGCTACGGAACCACCCGGGTGGCCGGCCTCTCCCAGAGGCTTCAGGCGGCCCACAAGATGTTCGTGAACGGCGTGATCCTGGTCTCTCCTACGAGTCTGGGAATCTCCTTCGATCTGCCCTTCTCCGCCCGGCACCTGCCCCACTACGCCGCCACCGCATGGTACTTCGGCAAGCTTTCTCCGGAACTCCAGAGCCGGGATCTGGACGACATTCTGCCTGAAGTGGAGGAGTTCGCCCTGACCGAGTATGCACCGGCCCTGGCCAGGGGAGGCTTCCTGGAGGATGCCGAGCGCCGGGACATGGCCCAGAGGGTGGCCCGCTACGCCGGGGTCTCGCCCACCTTCGTGGACAACCTGAACCTTCAGATCCCCATCGGCCATTGGCGCAAGGAGCTGCTGCGAGATGAGCGCCTCACGGTGGGACGGCTGGACTCCCGGTACCAGGGCGTGGACGCCGACGCCGGGGGGATCAGCTATGATTACGACCCGGCCATGGCCTCCTGGAACCACTCCTTCACCCCGGCCATGAAGAGCTACCTGAAGGAGACCTTGCAGTACGAAACGGACGTGGAGTACATCACCATCGGTGGGGCCGTGGGTCCCTGGGACCGCACCGGCGACAACACTGGCGAGAACCTGCGCCGGGCCATGGCGGCGAACCCCTTCCTCAGGACCATGATCCAGGCCGGATACTATGACGGGGCCACCGACTACTTCTCGGCCAAGCTCCTCATGTGGCAACTGGATCGCTCGGGTCAGCTAAGTGACCGGTTCCGCTACCGGACGTACCGCAGCGGGCACATGATGTACCTCCGGGACGAGGACCTGGTAACCTCGAACCAGGACGTACGGGAGTTCATCCGGTGGTCGATTCCCCCGGACGGAGTCCCGGCCCTCTGGGGCCGCCGGGTGCCGGTGGCGGCAGAGGGTGGTGGGGGGTGAGGACCTGGGGCGCCCCTCGGGGTGAAACCCCCGGTACCGACCCCCGCCCCCGCCTCTCCTCCTGACCCGGGGCCCGGCATCCGAGTCGAGCTCCGGAAGTGGCGAGACTTCACCCTGGCCGACCGCACTGCCCCCGGTCGGTCAGGGTAGTTCGTCTCCGTGCTTGATGGTCTGGCCCTCCACCATGTAGACCACGTCCTCGGCGATGTTGGTGGCCAGGTCGGCGATCCGCTCCAGGTTCCGGCTGACCAGGATCAGGGACATGGCCACCCCGATGTTGCGAGGGTCCTCCATCATGTGGGTGAGGAGGATCCGAAAGACCGTGTCCAGGAGGGAGTCCACCTGGTCGTCCCGCAGGATCACCTCCCGGGCCAGAGCCGCGTCGCGGCGCACGAAGGCGTTCAGGGCGTCGGTCAGCATGCCCTGAGCTATGCGGGCCATCTCGTCCAGCTCCCGAAGGCGGCCGAGCACGGGCTTGCCCGCCATGCGCTCTACCGCTTCCGCCAGGTTGACCGCATGGTCCCCGATGCGTTCCAGGTCGTTGGAGATCCTCATGGTAGTGGTGATGAGCCGAAGATCCCGGGCCACGGGCTGGTGGCGGGCCAGCAAGTTGATGGACGCATCATCGACCTCCAGCTCCATGGCGTCCACCTCCCGGTCCCCCAGGATGACTGACTGGGCCTTCTCCACGGCCTGCTCCCGAAGCGCTTCCATGGCAGTGTGGAGTAGCTCCTCCACCAAGGCGGCCATGTCCATGAGAGAGGAGCTGAGAGCCGCGAGCTCATCGGTGAGATGGCGTGCACCGCTGGTGGGGCTCATCCGAACCTCCCGGTGATGTAGGCTTCGGTCCGCTCCTCCGCCGGGTTGGTGAACAGGACCTCCGTCTCGCCGAACTCGATCAGGTCCCCCATGTAGAAGAAGGCGGTGTAGTCGGAGACGCGTGCGGCCTGCTGCATGTTATGGGTCACGATGACGATGGTGTAATCCTTCTTCAGCTCGTAAATCAGGTCCTCGATCTTCTGGGTGGCCAGGGGATCCAGGGCGCTGGCGGGCTCGTCCATGA
>PXFI01000102.1 GCA_003564295.1 Gemmatimonadota bacterium
GGTGGACGGGCTTGAGAGTGGAGGAGCGGGGAGAAGTCTGGACCGACGACTACTCGAACATTCTTCGGGTGATGCGGTTCTGGTAGGGCCGCCGGGCGTGGTGCTCCGCGGACCCGGGCCGAGCCCGGAGAGACAGCCCCACGCCACTGAAGCCCCACAGCCCCACGCTTGCGCCGAACAGCCGCGGCCCCGATCATAGGAATCTTGTTGCAGCCGCTACTGGGAGTCCTTGGGGGGGAGCAAAACTTCCCTCCCGTCACACCGACCCGAACCAACATCCCTCAGCACGGAGCCAGGTTCATGCACAGAGAGAACAGCCAAACGTCCCGGAACCGCCGGGGGCTCGAGGTCCCGACCCTCCTGTTCGCCACGGCCCTCCTCGCCTTCTCGTCAATGCCCGGGCCGCTGGCAGGGCAGGTCAACGCCTTCGCCGCCGCAGCGCCGGACGAGACGGGAATGCAGGTAACCATTCCCCTGGAGAGCGCGGTCACGACGCAGCACACCGTTACCGTGAACGGCCAGCAGGTCCGCTACAACGCCACCGCCGGGACCTTGCCGGTCTACGACTCGGAGGGCGAGGCCGTAGCCGCCGTCTTCTACGTGTACTACGAGCGCGCGGACGTAACGGACAAGACGAATCGACCCCTCATGTTCTCCTTCAACGGGGGCCCCGGTTCCTCCTCCATCTGGATGCACCTGGGCTACACGGGCCCCATGACTCTGAACATCGACGACGAGGGCAACCCCATTCGGCCCTTCGGCGTTCGGGAAAACCCTTCCTCCGTCATCGACGTCACGGACATCGTGTTCGTGGATCCGGTGAACGTGGGCCTTTCCCGGATAGTGGAGGGGGCGGACCGGACCCAGTTCTTCGGGGTGAACCAGGACGTGGCCTATCTGGCGGCTTGGATCGAGCTCTTCGTGAACCGCCACAACCGGTGGCAATCCCCCAAGTTCCTCATCGGGGAGAGCTATGGGACCACCCGGGTGGCCGGCCTCTCCCGGCGGCTACAGTCGGCCCACAAGATGTTCACCAACGGCGTGATCCTGGTCTCTCCCACGAGTCTGGGCACTTCCTTTGATCTGCCCTTCTCCGCCCGGCACCTTCCCCACTACGCCGCCACCGCATGGTACTTCGGCAATCTCCCTCCGGACCTCCAGAGCCGGGATCTCGACGACATTCTGCCCGAGGTGGAGGAGTTCGCCATCAACGAGTATGCCCCGGCCCTGGCAAGGGGAGGCTTCATCAGCGACCGTGAGCGCCAGGACATGGCCCGGAGGGTGGCCCGCTACGCCGGGGTCTCGCCCACCTTCGTGGACAACCTGAACCTCCAGATTCCCATCACGCACTGGCGCAAGGAGCTGCTCCGGGACCAGCGCCTCACGGTGGGACGCCTGGACTCCCGATACCAGGGCGTGGACGCCGATGCCGGAGGGATATCCTACGATTATGATCCGGCCATGTCATCGTGGAACCACTCCTTCACACCGGCCATGAAGAGCTACCTGAAGGAGACCTTGCAGTACGAAACGGACGTGGAGTACATCACCATCGGCGGCAACGTTCGTCCCTGGGACCGCACCGGCGACACCACGGGCGAGGACCTCCGCCGGGCCATGGCCGAGAACCCCTTCCTCAGGACCATGATCCAGTCCGGGTACTACGACGGGGCCACCGACTACTTCTCGGCCAAGCTCCTCATGTGGCAGCTCGACCGCTCGGGCCAGCTCCGGGACCGGTTCCGCTTCCGGACGTACCGCAGCGGGCACATGATGTACCTCCGGGATGAGGACCTGGTGACGTCGAACCAGGACGTCCGGGAGTTCATCCAGTGGGCGATTCCCCCGGACGGAGTCCCGGCCCTCTGGGGACGCCGGGTGCCGGTGGCGGCGGAGGGCGGCGGGAGCTGAGGGCAGGGGGCGCTCCCTGAGGGGAATCCTCCGGCCCTGCACCTGCCCCTGACCCTGACCCGGAGTCCGGCACCCGAGCTCGGCGCCGGAATTGGCGAGACTTCACCCTGGCCGACCGCACCGCCTGCGGTCGGTCAGGGTAGTTCGTCTCCGTGCTTGATGGTCTGGCCCTCCACCATGTAGACCACGTCCTCGGCGATGTTGGTGGCCAGGTCGGCGACCCGCTCCAGGTTCCGGCTGACCAGGATCAGGGACATGGCCACCCCGATGTTGCGAGGGTCCTCCATCATGTGGGTGAGGAGGATCCGGAAGAGAGTGTCCAGGAGGGAGTCCACCTGGTCGTCCCGCCGGCACACCTCCCGGGCCAGAGCCCCGTCGCGGCGCACGAAAGCGTTCAGAGCGTCGCCCAGCATGCCCTGAGCTATGCGGGCCATCTCGTCCAGCTCCCGGAACCGGCCCGGCAAAGACTTGCCTTCCAGGCTCAAGACGACCTCGGCGATGTTCACCGCATGGTCCCCGATCCGCTCCAGGTCATTGGAAACTCTCATGGTGGTGGCGATGAGCCGGAGGTCCCGGGCCACGGGCTGGTGGCGGGCCAGAAGGTTGATGGACGCGTCGTCCAGCTCGAGCTCCAGGGCGTCCACCTCCCGGTCCCCGAAGACGACCGACCGGGCCTTCTCCACCGACCGCTCCCGGAGCGCTTCCATGGCAGTGCGGAGAAGCTCCTCCACCGACGCGGCCATGTCCATGAGAGAGGAGCGGAGGGCCGCGAGCTCATCGGTGAGATGGCGTGCACCGCTGGTGGGGCTCATCCGAACCTCCCGGTGATGTAGGCTTCGGTCCGCTCCTCCGCCGGGTTGGTGAACAGCACCTCCGTCTCGCCGAACTCGATGAGGTCCCCCATGTAGAAGAAGGCTGTGTAGTCGGAGACGCGGGCGGCCTGCTGCATGTTATGGGTCACGATGACGATGGTGTAATCCTTCTTCAGCTCGTAAATCAGGTCCTCGATCTTCTGGGTGGCCAGGGGATCCAGGGCGCTGGCGGGCTCGTCCATGA
>PXFI01000261.1 GCA_003564295.1 Gemmatimonadota bacterium
ATGAGTCCCAGGAGCTCATCATCGTCCCGAGCCTCCACCAGGAGTCCCTCGAGCTCTTCCAGGGCTTCCACGTAACGGCCCAGATCCCAGGCGGTCCGGGCGTCGTCGAACCGGGACCGGGACGAGTCCTGGAACTGCTGGGCCTGGAGGGGCGAACCCGTTCCCGCGAGCGGGAAGACGGGAAGCGTGACCAGGCACAGAAGACCATAAAGAACGGACCTGCGGAAAAGCATGATGGGTTTCCTCGCTGGAATTCTCCCTCCGGCTTGCACATTGTGACCCGATCCCTCCCCGCCAAACCGAGGAAGCCTCGGACAGATAACCCTTAAACAAGGCAAGACGGTATTACCCTCGCCAGATCCCTCGGCCTCAGTGCCGGAACCGGACCCTGTACTCAGATGTGGCCGGGATGGTGAGGTTCTGCCCATCCACGAGGTTGACCAGCAGGGCCTGGGGGCGTTCCCCTCCCAGATCTCGCACGGCCACCCGAAATCGGATCTCCCGGGCGGGCGAGGGATCGATCACGACGACCCGATAGGTGTTCGGAACCCCCGTCCTGGCCGCCCAGAACACCCTGGAACCTCCCGAACCGGAGAAGCCTTCGATCCCCTCCCCCACCACCTCCACAACCGCTCCTCCCAGGAGGGGGCCCGGCGACTCCACGGACCCCACAAGCTCTCCGGGACCGCTGGGTCCGGAATCGCACCCCCAGGCCAGGAGGGCCAGGGCAGCCGTGAGAACCGAGCGCCTCATGGTGTTTCCTCCTGCTTCGGATCGGGTCCGCCGGAGGGCGGATTTCGCGTGTAGGGTTCGCCGGAGGGCGGATCCCGGGTCGTTGATCCGCCGGAGCCTGCGTCTCGGCCGAGGCCGGCACCCACCCCGCCTCCCCCCCCGAACTTCAACAACTCCAGGTCACCCAGTGGCAGCAGTATCTCCACCACGGACGGGGCTTGTCCCGAGACCCGGAGATCCGGGTTCCGGAGCACGAGGGCCCGGAAATCTCCCAGGTCATACATGCCGTTTCGGTTCCCTTCGTTGTCCAGGTACGTCCGCAGCTCCGGGGTCAGGACCCCTTCCGTCAGGAGGAAGGGAGAGGCCAGGATCTCCACCGGGATATCCGGGTCCGTCACCTCCAGGTCCAGGGAGACGAAGGCGCTCAAGCCGATGGCGTCCCGCACCCTGAGCGTCATGGGATGGCTTCCCCGTCTCAGAGGCGCACCGGTGATGGTGCCGGCCGGAGCCAGCACCAACCCCTCCGGCAGCGTCCCCGAGACCAGGGTCCACTCCACGGGCGGGTTGGCGTTGTCGACCTGCAGAGTAATGGCATGGTCCGTGCCGCCCCCCATCTCCACCGTCGTCGGGTTCGAGGCCACGCTGAAGGTGAGCCCGAAGAGGGCCTGGGCCTGGAGGGGAGCCGTGGCGGCCAGGGTGGCCGGGTTAGGCTCCCCGGCCAGGGCCCCCGCCCACTCCTGGAACTCGAATCCCGTCCGGGAGGAAGCCGTCACCACCACCTCCTCCCCTTCCGGCACCCACCCCGAGCCGTCTCCTCCGGAAAGGGTCACCTGGCCCGGGCTGATGTTCGGCACCGGACCCACGGCGGTCACGTCCAGGAGGAACTCCTTGCCGGCATACACAGCCGTGAACGTGCTGTCTTCCAGGTGGGTAGTGGTCTCCCGGACCCGGGGAGCCCCGTCGGTCCATGCCTGGAAGGGGACCGCCACGCCCGGAGCCGACTCCCCCCTGGGGGCCGCCTCCAGGACGTGGGTTTGGAAGGGCGCCGACCTGAACGACCAATCCACCGGCCCCGGCCCCCCCCCGTCCACCAGCACCAAACCACTCCCGGCAGGCGCTCCTTCCGTCCGGAGGGTTACCGTCTGGTACCGTGTATAGGCCTGGAAGCTCATGGCCTCCCCCACCTGCTGGATCCCCGTGAGGGTTATGCCCATGGTCTTCCCCCCGTGGGTCCAGGAGGCGGGCTTGGAGCCCGCGTGGAACGCGGTGTTTCCCGTGGCGCCGGGAAAAGGATCTCCCCTGTCCCCCCGGCCGCCTCCGGCCAGGGCCAGCTGATTCAGTCCGTCGGCTTGCCGAAGCCACACACCCATGCGGTCGGGATTCGTATTCACCCTGTTGCGAAAGCGCTCCCGGGAGACGGTCACCGGATCCACGTGCCAGACCAGAAGGCCGGGCGCATATAGGCGCTCGTCGAAGCCGATCCGCTGTCGGTTCTCCAGAAGGACGTACTCCTGGGAGCCGTCCCCGGACTCCATGCGGTAGATCTTTCCGGAGGTCTGGACCGGGGGGAGGGTAAGGGTGCCCAGGTCTGTCCCCGGGGGCAGGGTCTCCACGTCGGCCCAGCCCAGGAACTCCTTGCTCCACGCGCTCATGTGACAGGGCATCCATGGAGAAGAGCCGTCGCACCCCCAGGATCCCGTCCCCATGAGGCCCCAGTTGCCGATACCGGCGTGCTGGGCGTGGGTGGCATAGAGATCCGGGAGGCCAAGCCCGTGCCCCAGCTCGTGGGCGAAGGTACCAATGGCGTTGGGGACATCCCCGCTGCAATCTCGCACCGGCTGGATGGTGTAATCGTTGATCCGGATGTAGGGGAAGTCAGGATTGTTCGAAGGGGTCTTGGTGACATAGCCTCCGTTCTGAAGAATCTCCTCAGCCCACTCCCCACCCTCCCTGGCTGCGATGGAGGTGAGGTTCCACTTGTGGGACCAGATCCGGTTGGGGCGATCCGGGTCCCAGCACTCTCCGCCGGGGGTCGGATGGAGGATGGTAAGGATGTCTACGAACCCGTCGTCGTCCCCCGAGTTTGGAACCCCGTCGGGTCCGTCGTTATCGAACTGCCCCCAGTCGATGGTGCCGTCGTCCAGGAGCTCCAGGATCTGGACAATGAACTCCCCGGTTCGGGGCCTCGCCGTGGAGCCGTAGATAATCCCCGAAACCCCGTCCGTGACCTGGGCCCGCGTGAGGGTGGTTCGTTGCCAGTCGAAGGTGGTACCCAGGAAAACCACAAGACCCCGGGAGACCTCCAAGTAGTAGTCAGGTATGGTGCCCACCGCCCGGGGATTCGCCTGGGGGCCATCCCAATACTCCCTCTGGACCATCTCCCTGGAGAACTCGGGACCGGGTGTGGGCGAGTCGGAGAAGAGCCCGAGGATCGTGGGAAACCGGAAGGTCCCGGCCACGGGGGCCGGGTGGGGTCCCTGAAGCACCAGCTGCCCAAAGGCCTCCTCGAAGGCAACCGACAAGGGCTGGCCTGGGGCCCTGATCTCCGGACGCTCCCTCATCCTCATCCCCCTCCGAAAGAGGGCCCGCTCGAACTGGAAGGCTCCGGGGTCCCGGGCCATCATCTCGTGATAGCCCGGAGGGAGTGGGGTCCCGTGTAGCCTTCCCAGGAGCTCCACGTCCTGGGCTGAAAGGCCGGGATGGAAACCAGCCGCCCAGAGGGAGACGAGCAGGAGCGCACGGCGAGGGATCAGGTGCATGAAGATCTCATGAGCTCAAAGGACGGAAGTGATAGGACGACCCTGCATCGAAGAGAAGGGCGAAAGGCCGCACCGTCACACACTTCCTTCGTAAACACAGGAGAAGCCTGGGAGTTCCATGACCAACCCCTAACTCCCTATCCCGTACAGGGGCTCGAACTCGGCCGTGAAGTGCCGCAGCGTCGGGGCCTGATAGGTGAGGCGGAACCCGCCAATCCTCTCCCTCCTCTCATAGACCTGCACGATGGCCTCAACCATGAAGTCCACGTGGCTCTGGGTATACACCCGCCGGGGCATGGCCAGGCGCACCAGCTCCATGGCGGCAGGATGCTCCTCACCCGTCTCGGGATCCTGTCGCCCGAACATGACGGAACCGATCTCCACCCCCCGGATCCCACCTTCCACGTAGAGCTCCGCCACCACCGACTGTCCCGGAAACTCCTGGGCAGGTATGTGGGGGAGAAAGGCGGCAGCGTCGATGTAGATGGCATGCCCCCCCGGGGGCTGGACGATGGGTACGCCTCCCCTGGCGATGTGCTCACCCAGGTAGCGCACAGAAGCGAGGCGGTACTGGAGATAGTCCTCGTGCAGGACCTCCTCCAACCCGATGGCGATGGCTTCCAGGTCCCGTCCCGCCAATCCCCCGTAGGTGGGAAACCCCTCGGTAAGGATGAGGAGGTCCCGCTCCTGCCGGGCCAGGGCCTCGTCATTGGTGGCCACGAAACCACCGATGTTGGCCAAGCCATCCTTCTTGGCCGACATGGTGCATCCATCGGCGTAGGAGAAGAGCTCCTTGACGATCTCCCGCACGGACCTGCCGACGTACCCTTCCTCCCGGAGCTTGATGAAGTAGGCGTTCTCGGCGAAGCGGCAGGCATCGATGTACAGGGGAATCCCGTGGGACCGGCACACCCCCGAGACGGCCCGGACGTTGGCCATGGACACGGGTTGCCCCCCTCCCGTGTTGTTGGTCACCGTGAGCATGCACAGGGGGATGGCGGCGGCGCCCACCTCGGATATGAGGGCCTCCAGCTTGCCCACATCCATGTTTCCCTTAAAGGGGCCCGGGCTCGAGGGGACCAGCCCCTCCGGCACCGGCAGATCCACGGCCCGGGCCCCCGTGGCCTCGATATTGGCCCGAGTGGTATCGAAGTGGGTATTATTGGGAACCACGTGTTCCGGCGTACACACGGTGGAGAAGAGGATCCGCTCCGCCGCCCGCCCCTGGTGCGTGGGGATGACGTGCTCGAACCCGAAGATGGCCTTGACAGCGGCTTCAAAACGGTAGAAGGATGGACTCCCGGCATAGGCTTCGTCCCCCCGCATCACTCCGGCCCATTGCTCCGAGCTCATGGCTGCGGTCCCGGAGTCGGTGAGGAGGTCCAGGAGGACGTCGTCCCCCCGCAGCTTGAAGACGTTGTAGTTTGCAGCATGCAGGTAGCCGAGGCGTTCTTCCCGGTTAGTCATGCGGATGGGTTCGACAACCTTGATCTTGAACGGCTCGATGATGGTCTTCATGGTGATGCGGGTTGGAGTGGGCGTCTCGTACAGGCCGAAGCTCCGGGCCGGCGTGGGCGCCTGGCTCTCCCGCCAGCCGGAGAACCGGGCTTGCACCAGCAAAGGTAAGGCTTGAGCCCACGATCCACATCTCCCAGTTGAACCCCGGTGGGCAGCCACCTGTACTGAGCCCGCGGCCGCCCTGAGTTATCCTCCTCTTCTCCCTCCGCCCGAAACCACTCGCCTGACTCACTCGTAGGGTCATCCGACCCCATGGGCTGACACAAACCCGTACCCTCCCGGAGGGGGAGACCTCATGCGCCGTGAAGACCTGACGTACGCCGTTCGCCGCCTGGCCAGAAGCCCCGGGTTCACCGTTGTGGCCGTCCTGACCCTGGCCCTGGGAATCGGCGCCAACACCGCCATCTTCAGCCTGGTGAACGCCGTCCTCATCCGGGCCCTTCCGGTGCAGGCCCCCCAGGAGTTGGTGGAGGTCTACACTTCGGATCTTGACGGTTACCCGTACTCTGTCTCGTCCTACCCCGACTTCACCGCCATGCGTGAGCTCACGGACGTCTTCAGCGGCGTGGTGGGAACCAGGACCACGGTGGCACGGGTGGACCGGGACGACCGCCCCTCCGTCGTCTTCGGAGAGCTCATCTCCTGGGACTTCTTCCAGGTTCTGGGAGTCCCCATGGCCCTGGGGCGTCCCTTCCTGCCGGAGGAGGAAACCTCGCCGGGTACCCATCCGGTGGTCATCCTCAGTTACAGGAGCTGGATCAACGATTTCGGCCAGGACCCGGAGGTCCTGGGAAGCACGATCCGCCTCAACGGGATGCCGTACACCGTGGTGGGCGTGGCGCCCAGAGCCTTCACCGGAACCATGCCGGTCCTGGTCACAAGCTTCTACACGCCCCTCATGATGACGAACCAGGTCATGGGCGGGACGTCGGGTACGGACCAGCTGGCCCAGCGCGGGGCCCGGAGCATGTTCGTGAAGGCCCGCCTGAAGCCCGGGGTCACGGTGGATCAGGCCAACCTGGCCCTGGAGGCTCTATCCCGGCGCCTGGCGGAGGCGTATCCCGAGTCCAACGAACATCGGGTCATCTCGGCCCTGCCCTCGGGGGATGTGGCCCTGCACCCCTTCGTGGACCGGCTGCTGAAGCCGGTGGCGGGTCTGTTGCTCGTGGTGGTGGGGCTGGTCCTCCTCATCGCCTGCGCCAACCTGGCCGGCTTCCTCCTGGCCCGGGCCGAGGAGCGCCGGAAGGAGATCGCCATTCGGATGGCTCTGGGGGCCGGACGTGGCGCCCTGGTGCGCCAACTCATGGTGGAGGCCACTCTCATGGCCGTCCTGGGTGGAGCCGCCGGAATCCTCCTGGCAAACTGGACCTTGCAGGTCCTCATGGCCTTTCAGCCGCCCATACCCATACCCGTGGACCTGGACGTCTCCCTGGACAGGACGGTCCTGTTCTTCACGGCCGGTGTCACCTTCCCGGCGGCCATGGCATTCGGCCTCCTCCCAGCCCTTCAGGCTACCCGGACTGATGTGGCCCCCGCCCTCAAAGACGAGGGAGTTGGCAGGGGCAAGCCGGGCCGCTTCAACCTCCGGCACAGCCTGGTGGTCTTGCAGGTGGCCTTCTCCTTCGTGCTTCTCATCGGGGCTGGGCTCTTCGTCCGCAGCCTTCAGAAGGCCCAGATTATCGATCCGGGTTTCTATACCGGGCATGCGGCCCTCCTCTGGCCCTGGATGGGGCTTTCGGGATATGACACGCCGGAGGAGACCAGGGTCTTCTACCGCCAGGCCACGGAACGGCTCCTGGCCCACCCGTCCATCGACGGAGTGGCCCTGGCCGACCGGATCCCCCTGGGGTCCGGCATCCAGACCCGAGCCTATCTCCTCCCCGGTGTACCTTCCGAATCCCCCCGGGGAACACACGAGATCGACGTGGCCACCGTGGCTCCGGGGTACTTCGAGGTTCTGGACGTGCCCATTCTCCTCGGGAGGAGCTTCCGGGAGGAGGACCTGGAGGACGGCCGGGTGGTGGTGGTGAGCCAGGCCTTCGTGGACCGGTACTACCCCGGGGAGGACGTGGTGGGGCGTACCATTGACCCGGGAACCGGAACCCCCCTGCGCATCATCGGCGTGGCGGCAAACACGAAGACCAGGACCCTGGGGGAGGCCCCCCGGCCCTACGTGTACGGGATACCGGGCCCCGCCGGTAGATGGGACATGTACTTCGTGATCCGGGGGCGTGGAAGCAGCCAGGAGCTCCTGGCGGCGGGGCGGCAGATCCTGGACGCACTGGATCCCAACCTGGCCTACTTCGAGAGCAAGACCATGGAGGAGCACCTGGCCCTCCTCCTCTTCCCTCCCCGCATGGCGGCCCTCCTCCTCTCCGTCTTCGGGGGCCTGGCCCTCCTTCTCTCGGCCGTGGGAATCTACGGAGTGGTGAGCTTCGCCGTGGCCCGCCGAACCCGGGAGCTGGGGATCCGCATGTCCCTGGGGGCCACGGCACGGGACGTAGTGACCCTGGCGGTGGGGGGTGGGATGCGACTGGTGATGTGGGGAGGGGCCGTAGGCGTGGTCCTGGCTGGAGGGGTCACCTGGGCCATCGCAGGATACCTCTACGGGATCGGGTCCATGGACCTGGTGACTTTTGCAGCCATCCCCCTGATCCTGTCGGGCGTGGCGCTCCTGGCGGCCCTCATCCCGGCACGGAGAGCGGCGCTATTGGATCCGGTGCAGGCTCTCAGGAGGGAGTAGGCGAACGAGAACGGGGGTGGGCCGGCGGGAGGATCGCAAGCGTGGTGGGAGACGCCACCTCGAGGGTCGTGACAGTGGGGACGAGCCGGCGGCCCGGTCCCGAATCCACGGCCCGCCGCCGGCCTACTTCCCGATATCTTCCCCCCGGATCCCCAGGACCTCGGCCACGTCCCGCATCCCCTCGATGACGTTCTGGATGTGCTCGCTCCGGTCCAGCCCGATGAGCTCCACCCCCCGGGCCACCTGCTCCCGGTCCACCCCGGCGGCGAAGGCCTTGTCCTTCAGCTTCTTCACCACGGACTTGGGGGTCAGGTCGTCGATCCCCGTGGGGCGCATGAGACAGTTGGCATAGATGATCCCCGTGAGCTCGTCGCAGGCGTAGAGGACCCGGTCCAGATCCGTCTCCGGCTCCACCCCCGTGTACTCGGGCCGATGGGCCAGGACGGCGTGGACCACCTCCTCAGGGTAGCCGGCCTCCCGCAGGGCTTCCACCCCCTTCATGGGGTGCACGTCAGGGTGCTTCTCCCAGTCCAGGTCGTGGAGGAGGCCCGCCAACCCCCACACCTCCTGGTCGGCCCCCATCTTCCGGGCATAGAAGCGCACCGCGGCTTCCACGGCATACATGTGCTTCCTCAGGCCTTCGTTCTCCACCCACTGGTGGAGGAGGCTCACGGCATGGTCTCGGTCAGGCATCGGAGTCGGGGGTCGAGGGTTGGAGAGGACGGCGGTTCGCCGAGCAGTAAACGTGCGTCCCTCCGGCCGCGCCGGTCAAGGGCGTGGACGCGCTGCGGAGGGGCGCCACGAGGCGTTGCGGGTGGAGCGCCCGCTCCGGAGCGCTCCAAACCCGTAAGCTAGCACGGCCCCGAGGTGGGTATGCCGGCATCGTCGGGGGCCCAGCCCTCCGCGTTGACGCCCTCTCGCCACAGCCGCTATCGTCGTGAGTTCGGACGGAGAACCCGTCGGGCAAGGACCCACGTACTGGAGCTCAGGTCATGCGTCGCACCGCCCTTTTCATCGGCCTTTCCCTCCTCCTGGCCGCCCCCCTCGCGGCCCAGGAGACGCCACACCCCCGGGGCCGGGCCTTCACTCCCGAGGACTGGTACCGCCTCACCACCCTCTCCTCCCCGGCCATGTCCCCCGACGGCCGCTACGTCGCCTTCACCGTCAACACCGTGAAGGAGGCCGGTAACGCAAGGCACTCGGAGGTGTGGATGGTCCCCACGGAGGGTGGCGAGCCCACGCGGCTCACGGCGCCGGGAACGGTGAGCTCAAACCCCCGCTGGTCCGACGACGGCACCCATCTCTTCTTCACCTCCCGGAGGGATGGCGGCCAGGGAAACACCTGGGTCCTCCGCATGGACGGCACCCGTATGGGAGAGGCCTTCCAGATGGAGGAGCCCCGCCAGGGCTCCAGGCCCCTGGACGGCTCCTTCGTGGTCTGGACGGGGCCGGCCTCCAGTGACGATGGACAGGAGGGGGAAGGGCCCAGGGGACCCTGGGGTGGCGGGATGATGGGCCGTGGGGTGCCAACAGGAAGCATGTCCGTCCCCCCCCATGGCAGCGTCACCGAGCCCCTGGACCAGCGGCGCTTCGATGGCATGCACATCGTGGACTTCCCCTACAAGTCCAACGCTCGGGGCTTCATCCCCAACCCCGGGGAGCCCCGCACCTGGAACCCCTCCCAGCTATGGAAGCAGTTGGACGGTGACACGGCCAGAACCCAGCTCACCGACGCCACCTACTCCCACCGGAACGCCCTGGTCTCCCCCGACGGCCAGTGGATCGCCTTCCTGGCGGATCCGGAGCTTCGGAGCGACTCCCTGATCCAGGCCCAGCGGGACTCCGTGGCCCAGCTCCCCTACGACCCCGTCCGGGACGAGGCTCCCCGGAACGACGCGGATATCTTCCTCATCCCCGCCACAGGCGGCGAGCCCCGGCGCCTCACCACCCAGGACGGCACCGAGGGCCGCCTGGCCTGGTCCCCCGACTCCAGGCAGATCGCCTTCGTATCCAGCCTGACCCGGACCTCCTCCAACCGGATCTGGGTGGTGGACGTGGAGGGCGGGGAGCCACGAAACATCCTGGGGAACTGGCAGTTCGAGCCCGCATCCTTCGAGTGGATGCCCAACGGCCCTATGGTGATGAGCGCAGCCATCGGGGGGCGCACCGCCCTCTTCCACCTGGATCCCGCCACCGGTGAGCGGACCGAGGTCATCTCCGGCCGGAGGCGCATCACAGGATTCTCCTACGACGCGGACTACACGAAGGTCGCCTTCGTGGCTACCTCCATCGACCGGCCCCCGGAGCTCTTCGTGGCCGACATCGACGGGAGCAACGAAAGGAGGCTCACGGGCTTCAATGACGCCCTGAACCAGGAGATCGCCTGGCCCACCGCCGAGCGCTTCAGCTACGAGTCCTTCGACGGCCTGGAGATCGAGGGCTGGCTCCAGTATCCCCACGGGTACGAGGCGGGCAAGAAGTACCCGGTGGTCCTCTACATCCACGGAGGCCCCCACTCGGCCTACGGCGAGGGATGGTTCGACGAGTTCCACAACATCACCGGCGCCGGGATGTTCGTCCTCTTCACCAATCCCCGGGGCTCCAGCAGCTACGGTGCCGACTTCACCTATTCCACCCGGGGGCGGTGGGGAATGGAGGACTACGAGGACCTCATGAAGGCGGTGGACATCGTCATCGAACGCCCCGATGTGGACCCGGACCGCCTGGGGGTCACCGGCGGCAGCTACGGCGGATTCATGACGGCCTGGATCACGACCCGGACCGACCGGTTTCGGGCCGCCCAGGCGGACCGCATGATCAGCAACTGGATCTCCTGGTATGGGACTTCCGAAGCCCAGGGACTCACTGAGTTCGAGTTCTATGGCAAGCCCTGGGACAACCTGGAGCTCTACTGGGACCTGTCCCCCATGAAGCACGTGGCGAACGTCCGGACCCCGACGCTCATCGTGCAGTCGGAGGAAGACCACCGGACCCCCATGGCGGACGCCGAGCAATGGTTCATGGCCCTCAAGAAACAGGGTGTGCCGGTGGAGTTCGTGCGTTACCCCCGCTCCAACCACGACCTGTCCCGGACGGGAGAGCCCTGGCTCCTGGTGGACCGGCTGGGACGGCTCCGGCAGTGGTTCGGATACTGGCTGCTGGAGGAGTGACGGGTAGGGACCGGATTGCGGGCACCATCCGCAAGAGGGTCTCCCACGGAGCCGCTGCACCCCTTGGGCCCGCTCCGGGAACCGAGGATAGGCTCGGAGCCCCACTGGGGAGCCACGCACACGGAAGCTCCCCGGTGGGATGATCCGGTGGCGGGGGTCAGCTTCAGCGCCTGAAGCCGTTGTACTCCTCCACCACATGCCCCCGCCCATCTTCATAGGGACGCAGGTTCCACTCCAGGAAGGCCCAGATCCGGTTCCAGGAATCCCGCATATGGGGTGTCCAGCGGGGAGTCAGGGTCTCACCGTCCACCAGGCGATCAAAGGAGTGACCCCCCTGGGGGTCGTGGTAGATCTTCGTCTCGGCCAGGTGGGGTTTCTTCACCTGGAGAGCGTGGACCAGCATCTCCGCTTCCTCGAAGTTCACATCCCGGTCGTTGTCCGCCAGATGCACCAGTACGGGGACCTCGATGTGGTCCACCTGATAGACCGGCGAGCGATACACGTACTCCTCGGGCCTTTCGAAAGGGAGACCCTGGAGTCTCGGGCCCGTGGCGAAGTGATGCTGGTACCCCGGACCCTTGAAGGAGAGGCGGAAGATGAGGTTCGAGACCGGCACGATGGCCACTGCCGCCGCCAGGGGGTGGGGTGGACGGGACACGGCGAGGAGTGCGTTGTAGCCGCCATGGCTCCAACCGATCATGGCCACCCTGTTCGGGTCCACGTGGGGGAGGTTTTCCACCAGCCAGTCGTAGGCGCTCACGTTGTCGTCGACTTCGTACCCACCGTAGTCGAAGGCAAAGTGATGATCTCTCCCCCAGCCGATGCCGCCCCGGTACTCGGGAGCGATGACCACGTACCCCCGCGCCACCGCTTCCTTCACAAACGGCCAGTAGCTGGCCGTCCACATCCCTCGCACACCCCCGTGCACCCAGATCAGGGCCGGGTGCCCCCCCTCGCCCCGGGGCTCCAGGGGCTGATAGAGGTAGGCCGGGATGTCCAGGTCACCGATCCGACTCCGGAAGCTGACCATCTGGAAGTCCAGGACCCCCTCGGCCACCGCCCGGTACCGGTCTTCCTGGGCCTGTCTCCGCTCCATGTCGGCTTCCAGGTCTCGGCCCAGGAACATGTCCTCGGGATTGTTGCTCACGTAGAGCATCCGGGCCCGGTCCGGGTCCATGACCACGCCCCGGGGCGTGATCCACTCCTGGGCTTCCAGGGTGGGAGCCGCCATGAGTGAGCAAACCACCAGGAGTAGGGCAAGGCCTGCGGTCATGGATTCGGTTCGAACAGAAAGGGGCCGCCGAGATTGGGCCCGAGGTGCGTTCAACATGAGAATGCTCCTGCTTCAGTAGGGGACGGTGCTCGGGCCACACCTTCCTGAATGAGGCTGAAGGGCACGAGCTGGAAATCTGTTGAAGATACCGAAGATACCGCAAATGTGGAAAGCGATGGACCGGCCCCTTTCAACTCCTCGAGGCAGGCTGAGGTGCGGGGAGCTTCGGGGAAGGAGAGGCAGCCATTGCCCATCACCGTCACACTTAAGGAATGCGGGAGTCCATCCGCTCCCGACACCTCAACTCCCCACCCTCTCTACCGCGTCGAGATCATGATAGCCCGCTCCACGTGGCGGCTCCCCAGCCCCGGGAGCCGTCCCGCTTCTGCAGCATCTAAGGCCCGCACGGAACGGACGATCTCGATGGGAATGCCCTCCAGTGTTTCGATGCCCCCCAGCATGGCCCCGTCCTGGTAGACCACGACGGTAGTCTGCAGGCGGAGACTTCGCTCTCCCCGGCTCTGAAGCCACAAGGGCCTCAGGCGATGAATGAGCTCGTAGGCGCTCCTGGCGTCGGAGGCCTGGATCTCCTCCAGGGAAATCAGGTTTCGGTCCCGGGTGGGTCCCTGGCTCAAGGAGGAGCACCCCCAGAGAAAGGCCACAACCATGAGCAAGAGCAGAACGCGAACGGGTGCGTGCATGGATTTATTTCCCCCTCCTGGCCCATGACCACCTGACTCGGCGGTGCTGTACGAAGTTTACTCCACCCGGGGGCCTTCATCCAGATCCTGGCTTCGGCGGGTCCCCGGCTCCGGCGGTTCCCCCGGCTCCGGC
>PXFI01000323.1 GCA_003564295.1 Gemmatimonadota bacterium
CACGTCCCCGGCGGCCTCGAACTCCGCCACCGAGTGGGCAAACCGATCTTCTGTGCTCTCCCCGACCTGGGCCATGAGGAAGACGTCGGGCGGGGCGGATTCCCGGAGCTCCCCGAACCCCTCGATGGTGGCGGCCAACCCCGGGTTCGTATAGCCCCCGGCGTTCCAGAGGGAGTCAGGAGTAGGCTGGGCCAGGATGTCTTCCCGGTTGCCAGCCCTGGGCTCGATGGTGGTGCTCTTGCCCTGGTAGAACCCGAACTGAGGCACGTGTTGGAACATCCAGCGAGCCACATCGCTGTTGGTGGTGATGACCCCAGAGGGAAATCCGAACCGCCCCCGGACCTCCTTGCCCAGCAGGTTGTACATGAAAGCCTTCCCCATCAGAGGACCTTGGCAATGTCCCGGAGGACCTCCAGGGCCGCCACCCGCCGGTCAGGCGCCCCGGTGATGGCTCTACCCACCACCAGGAGGGAGGAGCCCGCCGCCACGGCCCCACCCGGAGAGAGGACCCTCTTCTGGTCCTTCCCGGCAGGGGTGGTGGTGCCCTTGATGCCGGGAGTCACGAAAAGGAAACCGGGATCGAGCTTCCCCTTGAGGGCGTGGAGGTCCGCGGCGGAGCACACGATCCCGTCCAGTCCGGCACTCTGGGCCAGGAGCGACAGGTGGAGGACTTGATCCTCCAATGCCCCGGGCACCCCACATTCGGTGTTCAGCGTGGCTTGATTGATACTGGTGAGGACGGTGACGGCGATGACCTTCGGGGCCTTCCCTGCGCCGGGGGCCGCCTCCTCCACCCCATGCCGGGCCGCTGCCATCATGGCCGATCCGCCGGAGGCATGGACGTTGAAAATCTCCACTCCCAACTCGGTGGCGGCCCGGGCGGCCCCCTGGACGGTGTTGGGAATGTCGTGGTACTTGAGGTCAAGAAAGACACCGCCCCCGGCGGACTGCACCCGGGCCACCACCTGGGGACCGAACCGGGTGAAGGACTCCTTCCCCACCTTAAAGAGCCCCACAAAGGGAGCCAATGCCTCCACCATGTCCTCCACCTGGACCAGGGAGGTGAGGCCGTCCAGGGGAAGGCAGACCATCTGCCGTGCCACCTGTTCCTGCGACGATAGCTCCATCACGACGGGTGTCCTTTCAGGATTTCGCGCATCCGGGCTCCGGGGTCCGTTCCAACCTCCAGCGTTCCGTGCCTCGCGCCCGCCCCCATCTCCGGAAATCAAGGCTTCTCCACCTTGGGAAAGCCGTGTGCCTCACCCCAGCCGAAGGGGTCCGCACGCCACTCCTCCAGAAGTGCAATCTGCTGGTCGGAAAGGAACCCCCCTTGTCGGGCCACGTCCAGGAGAACAGGGAAAGTCAGAAGGGATTCGAAGGCGCAGGGGGGGTCCAGGGCAGCGAACTCCTCCGCAGCCTTCTCCAGGCCATAGCTGAAGATGGACAGGCACCAGCCGCAGACTCCGCCGGCCTCCCGAACCCCTTCCACGGCCCGGGCCGAGCTCCCACCGGTGGAAATGAGGTCCTCAATGACCACCACCCTTAGCCCCCCCAGGTCCGAGTCGGCGTCCAGCCCCTCGATCCGGTTCCGGAGCCCGTGGGCTTTGGGCTTGTCCCGGATATAGATGAAAGGAAGAGAGAGAAGATCCGCCAGGAGGGCTCCGTGAGGAATGCCGGCGGTGGCCGTGCCGGCCACCACCTCCGGAGCCATGTCCCGGGTCGCGACGATCTCCTCCAGCCCCCGGGCGATGAGTTTCCTGGCATGGGGGTGGAAGAGGAACATCCTGTTGTCGTTATAGATGGGCATGCGGTAGCCGGATGCCCACTGGAACGGGTCCCCGGGATTGAGCCTTATGGCACCGACCCTGAGGCCCTGCTCCGCAATGGTCCTCCCGAGACTGTTGATGATCCTATCCTCCGGTGGGAGCCCTAAGGTGGTGGTGGTGGCCGGTATCTTAGGCGGCGCCCTGGGGCTGTCAAGGCACGGCCCGAGCCTATTTCACCACCTTCCACCGGGTGCCCTGTGGGGAGTCCTCCAGCACCACTCCATGGGCAGCCAGTTCGTCCCTGATGGCGTCAGCCCTGGCGAAATCCCTGGTCTTGCGGGCCTCCATCCGCTGGTGGACCTGTTCCTGGATCCAATCCTTCGTGGCCCGGTCCAGGGCCCGGGTCCGCCGAGCCAGCTCCAGGAAGCCCAGAACCTCATCCATGTCCTCCAGGGCTTTCAGGGCCCCATCCCGCTCCTCCCGCCTGAGGGCTCCCTGCCTCCGATCCAGCTCGGCGTTCACCTCGTTCACGAACACAAAGAGGGCCGCCATGGCCTCGGCGGAGTTCAGGTCGTCGTCCATCCCTTCCCGGAACCGGGCCAGAGCCGCCTGGGCCATCTCCGGGATCCGGGTGTCGCCGGCATCAGAGGACAGGGGGGTCCGGACGAGGCGAGCCTCGAAGTCCACCAGGCGCTGGACGGCCCTGCCCGAGGCCTCCAGGCCCTCCATGGTGAAGTTCAGCTCCCGCCGGTACTGGGCCGACAGTAGCTGGTGCCGGATGGCCGCCGGGTCGTGCCCCCGGGACACCAGATCCCCCACAGAGACCGTGTTCCCCAGGGACTTGGACATCTTCTGCCCCTCCAAGAGGAGGTGCTTCACGTGGACCCAGTAGCGAACGAAGGGCTTGCCGGTGGCGCCCTCGGACTGGGCAATCTCGTCCTCGTGGTGAGGAAAGATGAGATCCTCGCCACCCAGGTGGATGTCCAGGGTCTCCCCCAGCTCCGAGATGCTCATGACGGAGCACTCCAGGTGCCAGCCGGGCCGCCCTCTACCCCAGGGTGAATCCCAGGCGGCGCCAGCCTCTTCGTCCTCCGCCTTGGCCGCCTTCCAGAGGGCGAAGTCCCGGACATCCTCCTTGGCGTAATCGTCCATGGACACCCGGGCACCAGGCTTGATGGCTCCGGCGTCCACCCGGGAAAGCTTCCCATACTCCGGAAAAGCTCCGATGGAGAAGTACACGGACCCGTCCTCCGCCTGGTAGGCCAGCCCTTTCTCCTGGAGCCGCCGGACGAAATCCACCATGGCTTCAACGTAGTCTGTGGCCTTGGGGTAGTGGTCCGCAGGGCGGATTCCCAAGGTTTCGGCATCGGCCAGAAAGGCTTCCCCGAAAGGCTCCGTGAACTCGCGGATGTCGGTGCCATGATCTACGGCGCCACGGATGGTCTTATCGTCCACGTCAGTGAGATTGGTGATGAACCGGACCTCGTATCCGACCCACTCCAGGTAGCGATGGAGGAGGTCGTAGACCATAAAGCTCCGGAAATTCCCGATGTGGGGGAGGTCGTAGATGGTGGGACCGCAGCCATACACCAGGACCTTTCCGGGCTCCAGGGGCTGAAACTCCTCCAGCCTCCGGGTGAGGGTGTTGTGCAGTCGCAGTGTCATGGAGTCGAGGGGCCGAAAAGGTAGAAGGGAAACTGGTTGGAGCTCCCGGTCAGAGGAAGACCCGGATCTCCGTCACACGCCACCCCCCGCTTTCGAGGGAGAAGGCGACGAAGATGGTGAACAGGACGGGCTCACCGATGCCCTGGGCCCGAGTCCTCCACCGGATCTCGGCAAATCCCTTGTGCGGATCCCCACCAGCCAGGGAGACTCGGGTTACCCGGGCATCCCCTCCGGGGTGCCGCTGTAGGAAAGAACGGAGGGCCGCCTGAGCCTGCCGGGGCTGGATCCGCATGTGTGCCTCATCCGGCAGATTGAGTCGGATCCCTTTCGGGTGAAAGGCCCCGGCCAGGGTCTGAACATCGCCGTTACTCCAGGCCTGGGCGAACCGCCTCGCCTCCGCTTCCAGGGCCGACCGAGGAGGACGCGGATCAAACCACCCGGGCTCCGACTCCAGGGCGAGCTGCAACGGAGCCGGCAACGCCAGGAGGCTCAGGACCAGAACGCCGGGAATCATGGCACCCTCCCGGGAGGATAGCGCTCGAAGAACTCCTTCACCGCTTCCGCCAGCGCCCGAGCCACGTCCTCTTGGAAGCCACGCTGGACCATGAGGCGCTCCTCCTGTGGATTGGAGATGAACCCCACCTCCACCAGAATGGCCGGCATGAGTGCGTTGGTAAGGACGGCAAAGGGTCCCTGTTTGACCCCCCGGTTCGGGCCCGGATGGATCTCCTGGAGTTGGACCTGGACCAGCTGGGCCAGGAAGACCGACCAGTGCTGGTGGTCCAGGTTCCTTAGCTCCTGCAGGATGAAGTTCAGATCGGCGTATTCCACCGCCCGCTCTGTCTCCCTCTCGAACTCCACCGCAGAGTTCTCCAAGGCCGCCACTCTTCGTTCATGCTCGGTCCGGGCTTCCGAGAGGAAGTAGGTCTCGAAGCCGCGGGTGGCGCGTGAGTTGGCCATGGCGTTGGCGTGGAGGGAGATGAAGACTGCCGGCCGATCCCCCTTCCACTCGGTGGCCAGCTCTCCCCGCTGCCAAAGGGGCACCAGTACGTCGGCTTCCCGGGTCAGGTGTACCTCCAGGCTCGGGTCCCCCTCCAGGACACGAGCCAGCTCCCTGGCGATTCCCAGAGACACCTCCTTCTCCAGCACACCTCCCGGTCCCCTGGCACCAACGTCCCTACCCCCGTGGCCCGGATCGATCACCACCACACGAGCCGCTCCGTCCGTGTTGGGTGCCCGGGAGGGGCCGAGGGGGGTGAAGCTGAGGGTCCGGGAGGCTGGATCGTAATGGAAGTGCAGCGGTAGCTTCCAGGGAAGCACATCCACCAGGAACTGGAGGGGGACGTAGATCCGGCCGGACATGGCATAGGGGGCCTCGGCCATGTGCACGTCCTCCCTCCCCCAGGAGAGGTATGGCGTACCGGGCCGGATCTCCAAGACCGGCTCCCCTCCCCCCCACCGCAATACGACTCGGGTCTCATCTCCCATCACGTCCCAACCGAGGCGGCTGAGCTCCGTGACGGACACACTGGCGAAGCCCCGGTGGCTCTCCACGGAGATCCCGGGGATTATGGGCCCTGCGGGAGACCGGAGCGCGAGAGATGTCGGGCTCTGTGCCGCAAGATCCTGGTGGGGCGGCAAGGCCTCTCCCAGAAGAATGAGGATCAGGATTCCCAGCAGGCCTCGGAAGGCTGGGCAGGTATGGGCAAGTGGGGTCATGGGCGGGCGTCGCAGAATGGCGTCAGCGATAGGGGTCCATGGCCCGGCGGGCCTCGTCTTCCTGGGTCTTCCGTTTCAGTTTCTCTCGTTTGTCGTAAGTCTTCCGTCCCCGGGCCAGGGCCAGGCTCACCTTCGCATAGCCCCGGCGGAAGTAGATGGAAAGGGGCACCAGGGTGAGACCCTTCTCCTCCACCTTTCCCAGAAGACGGAGGATCTCCTGCCGATGCAGGAGTAGCTTCCTGGGACGAAGGGGGTCCTCGTTGAACCGGTTCGCCTGCTCGTAGGGAGAAATGTGGAGGCTGTGGAGCCAGAGCTCTCCGCCCTCAACCCGGGCGTAGGCGTCCTGGAAGCCCACCTTCCCTTCCCTCAGGGACTTCACCTCCGGACCCTTCAGGACCAGGCCGGCCTCGAAGGTGTCCAGGACCTCGTACTCGTGCCGAGCCTTCCGATTGCTGGCCACCACCTTCTTTCCCACCTCACCCACGCTCCACCTCTCCTTTCAGAGATCCTGGGCCCGCTCCATCCACCACAAGCAGGCGCCCAGAAGAAGAACTCCCTTTTCCGGGAACGCATCATGAGATCCCGGGCGAAGCAGCTTCGGCGGCGTGGAGGCGCCGGGTCCGGGTCACGGCATATACCTGGGCCACCTCGCCACCTAGGATAAACACTATGGAACCGTAATAGATCCAGAAGAAGAGAATGGCCACGCTGGTGAGCCCTCCGTACACGGTCCGATAGTCCGCCAGAGACGTGACGTACCAGGAAAACAGGTGCTTGGCCACCTCGAACAGGACTCCCGTGAAGGTCGCAGCCACGATGGCTGTCCTCCAGGGAATTCTCCGGGGAGGAAAATAGCGGTAGATCAGGAGGAAGAGGCCCCAGATGGAACCGAAGGCCAGGAGCTGGGCCGACGCCTGCCGGAGGAGGGTGAGTCCATGCCCCTCCAGACCCATGAGGTCCACACCCAGCTCCTGCACGGTCTTCATGGCCACGGTAATCCCAATGTTCAAAACAAGGAGAAGTCCCCCCACCACCACCATGAAGGCATCGAAGAGCTTTCCCTGCACGATCCCCCGACCGTGGGAGAAGTCGAAGATCTCCCGGAGCACGGTCCGGAGGGTTCCCACCAACCGAGTGGAGATCCAGACGAACACGAGGAAGCCCACGAGGCTGAAGCCCGCGATATCGGCCAGGAGAGAATCGATGACCTCCTCCACCCTGACCAGGAGGTCCACCTCCCCACCCACCATGGGGAGATTCCCCATCAGGAAGGACACCAGGAAGGATGCAGGGTCCGGGAACCGGGAGGTCAGAACAAACCCGGAGATCCCGATGAACAGGAGGAGCAGCGGTATGACGGCCACCAGGAGATTGAAGGTGATGGCCCCCGCCATAAAGAAGATGTTGTCTTCCCCGGCCTTGGCCACCACCCGCACTGCGAAGTCCCTGGTGCGCCGGAGGAATCCCGGCTCGGGTGGGATGATTGAATGCGGGCCTTGGGAGTCGGTCATGAGGGGCTCCAACACCCCCCGAGAGCCGCGGTCAACCCTCTTTCACATCCTCGGCGTCCGGAGATCCCTCCGCCCCTTCCTCCGGTTCCGCGGCCACATCGCGGGCTGCCTCCATGCCCGCGCGATAAGCGGCCTTCGAGCGTTCCAGCTTCCGCTCCAGCTCGTCCCGTGCTTCGAGGGCGGCCTGACGGCCCGAATCCACAGCTTCCCGGACGGACTCGACCCGGGCCTGGACATTCTCCCGGACTGCGTTGAGCCGATCTTCCACGTTGTGCTGGACCTCCCGGGCTCGATCCTGAGCCGCTTTCTTCAGCTTCCGGGCCCTGGCCTTGATCTCCTCCTGAGTCTCCTCTCCGGACTGGGGAGCCAGGAGAAGGGCGAGGCCCGCTCCCACCAGGGCGCCCAGGATGAAAGGCCCGACTCCTCCACCTTTCTCCCGCTCGATGACGATGTAGGGGGCTTCATCACGATCGCGCATGGGGCTCTCCTTTTGCGAGGGGGGAAGGCCGCGGCGAGCCTCACCGCCCCGTAGTCTCTGTGATCCGTCCTCGTGGGGCAATCCGGTACAGTCCGCGATCCACCCGTGAGGGAAGGTAATCGTCCGACGGGCACAGCCGCCAGCAAACCCTTTGCGACCCCCGCCTGTCGATCACGCTCCCGCCCTCATACCCTCCAGGGGTGCTCCCCGGTTCCCAGCTCGGGCCGCTGGAACCCTTCTCGGCCCAGGAAACCGTAGGTGAGACGCTTGCTCAGCTCGACCCCGGGCTGATCCAGCGGATCGATCCCATAAAGAGACCCGGCCAGGACCGTGGTGACCTGGAGGAGCATGAAGAGCTCACCCATGGCCCGGGGTGTGAGATCCGCAACGTCCAGGAGGAGGTTGGGGCGCCCGCCCTGCCGGAGGGCCTCCCGCGTGGCATCCAGCTCCGTACGCAGAAGCTCCGCCAGCGTATGCCCCCCGAGATAGTTCAAGGCCGGGAGCTCCGGCCGGACAGGGGGAATCTCCACCGGGTCCTCCGCTCCTCCGACGCCCACGAAGAGGACGACCTTGTCCCGGGGTCCCTCCATGAGAAGCTGGAGGAGGGAGTGCTGGTCCGTAGCGCCCAGGGCCGGAAGGGGAGTTGGGCCCCGGTTCACCTCCCTGCCCTCCCTGTCCCGGGCCTTGCCCAGTGACTCGGCCCAGAGCTGCTGGAACCAGGCCGCGAAAGAGCGCAGCCGGTCCGAGTAGGGCATCAGGACATGAATCGGCGCCCCCTGCTCCACATCGGCCTGGTGAAGGAGGGTGGATAGGATGCCCGCCGGGTTCTCCTTCAGAATCGGGGTCCGGCAGCGCTGAGCCATGTCCCGGGCACCTTCCAGGACCTGGAAGATGTCGATGCCCACCACGGCCGCCGGGAGGAGACTCACGGAAGAGAGGACCGAGAACCGTCCCCCCACGTTGGAAGGGACCTCCAGGGCCGGAACGCCCTCGGCCTCGGCTATGCGCCTCAAAACTCCCGACGACGGGTCTGTGGTGAACAGGAAGTGGCCGCGGGTGGGATCCTCCCCCAGGATCGCCCTCAAGCGGCCCTCCACCACCATGTACTGGGCCATAGTCTCGGCAGTGGATCCGGACTTGCTCACCACGTTGAATAGCGTTCTCCGGACATCGATCCGGTCCAGGAGGGCCGTCACGGTCCTCGGATCCACGTTGTCCAGGACGAAGAGGCGTGGATAGTGCTCCCGAGTCTCCTCGTCCAACTCGTTCCAGGAAGGACCCAGGAGGGCGTCCCTGAGGGTGATGGTCCCCAGGGCCGACCCGCCAATTCCGAGAACCACCAGGTTCTCGAACCACTGAGCAAAACCGTCCGCAAGCTCCTGCACGGTGCGAGCCGCCTCCAGGGCGTCGGGCAGGGAGAAGAACCCCATCTCTCCGGACTCCCTTCGGGACTCCACGTCTTGAAACGCCCGATGGAACCGCTCCTCCAGCGCCCCCTCCAGTTCCTGAGGCTCCACGCCCCGGCCGGAGAGGTTAGGAGACAACATGTTGGAGTAATCCAGTGAGACGGGAGTCATGGGTGTCGCTCCTTTGCGGCAATCGCTCGGGCGGGATGACGATGACGAACGGACCTGGGCCCCGCCAGGACCGGGGTCGGTGGGCCCTCACTCATCGTCCTTCGTCCTCGATCTCAAGAGTCAGGCCGTCGTAGGCCGGCTCCACGCCTGCCGGCAAAGTCTCCAGCAGCTCCTGGTGCCGGACCCGGTGGGTCAGATGGGTCAGATAGGTCGTCTCGGCACCCACAGCCGCCGCCGCTTCCACGGCTTCCTCCATGTTGAAGTGGGTGGGGTGTGGGTTCCCCCACCAGAGGGCGTTCAGAACCAGGACCCTGACCCCCTTCAAGGCTTCCAGGGTCCTGGGCGGGAGGCGCTTCCCGTCCGTCAGGTACCCGAGGGCCCCAACCCGAAACCCGTACACGGTGGTGGGACCGTGGGGCACCGGCAGGGGAAGAAAGCTCAGCCCCAGGATCTCGACAGGCTCCAGGGACCGAAAGCCGTGAAGCCGGAACCGAGGGATGCTGCTTCCGGGGGGTGGCCCGATGGTCTCATCGAAGATGTACGGGAAACGCCGAAGTAGCTCGTGGTGGGCCCCCTCGGGACAGTGCACCGGCATGTCCTCTCGAGCCCGGAAGCGGAAGACTCTGAGGTCGTCGGCCCCATGGATATGATCTGCATGTAGATGGGTGAGCCACACCGCCTCGACGTGATCCACCCCCTCCCGTACGAGTTGAAGACGAAGCTCCGGGGGGGTGTCCACCAGGAGTCGGCCGGCCGGAAGCTGAATAAGGGCCCCGTGCCGTGTGCGCCGATCCCTGGGATCCTCGGAAGTGCAGGTGGGGCACCGGCACCCGATGACGGGAATGCCGAAAGAGGTGCCGGTCCCGAGAAAAGTGAGCTCCACGCTGGACTCCAGGTGCTTCTGGCCCGGCCATGGCCGAGGAAGGATTGGGGAAAGCCCGGTACCTGCATGGTAGGGAACTCCGGGCCCAAAGGCGAGTACCCGCCAGCCATGTCCTATCGCCTGATTGACGAAGGTTCCGCTCTCGCTGAGGTCGCCGGCCAGCTCGCCGGCCAGTCCCGGATCGCCCTGGACTGTGAGGCGGCGGGATTTCACCGCTACACGGACCGGCTATGTCTCGTCCAGCTCTCGACCCTGGACCAGACGTATCTGTTCGACCCCCTTCTCATCGATCCGGCCAGCACCCTCAGACCCCTCCTGGAAGACCCGAAAATCCTCGTGGTGATGCACGGTGCGGACTACGATCTCCGCCTGCTGGACCGGGACCTGGGAATCCGGATCCGGGGGCTCTTCGACACCCAGGTGGCAGCCTCCCTCCTGGGTGCCCCGGCCCTGGGACTGGCCGCACTCCTGGAGACGCATCTGGGAGTCACCCTCTCCAAGCAACACCAGAGGGCGGACTGGGCCCAACGTCCCCTTCCGGAAGCATACCTCCGCTATGCGGCCGCCGACACCCAGCACCTTCTGGCGCTGGCCGACATCCTGGTCGAGCAGCTGCAAGAGTTGGGAAGGAATGAATGGGCCGGGGAGGAGTTCCTGCTCCTGGAGGGGATCCGCTGGGAAGAAGACGAAGAAGATCCGGTGACAAGAGTCAAAGGAGCCCGGATGCTGGCGCCGAGGCAGCTCATGGCGCTCCGGGCCGCCATGGAATGGAGGGACAGGATCGCCCAGCAAATGGACCGTGCTTCGTTCAGGGTGGTGGGCGACCAAACCTTGTTGGCCGTGGTCGTGGATCGGCCCCGGTCCCTGGAGTCCCTGGCCTCCATGAAGGGGATATCGCCCCGCCTGGCTCGCCATCACGGCAGGGCGCTCTTGGAGGAGCTCCGCCGGGTGGACCTGATGGCCGAAGAAGACCTCCGGCCCTACCCCCGCTGGAACCGGAACGGACAGGGCAGGCCGAGCCCGGAGGAGGAGGCCCTGGCGGACAGGATTCGGACCCTCCGGGCGGAACGGGCGGCAAAGCTCGGGCTGGACCGTGGGGTCCTTCTCTCCAATGTCCAGATCCTGGAGATCATCCGTCGACTGCCACGCTCCGTGGAGGAGCTTCGGGCGACCCCGGGGATTCGAAGGTGGCAGACGGATCTGATGGGCAAGCAGATTCTCCGAGCCCTGGGATGAGCTCCAGGAGTGGAGCAGGGTTGGGGAGCCGGCACCCTCTGGGCTGAAGTCAGGCCGCTTCTTCCTCTTCCCTCAGCTTGCAGCGGATGCAGTAGCGGGCATGGGGGAGGGCATCCAGCCGCTCGAAGCCCACCTCCGCACCGCACGTGTGGCAGGTACCAAAGCTTTCCGGCGTGTTGTAGAGGCGTCGAAGAGCTTCCTCGATGCGGTAGAGGTACCGGCCTTCCTTCGTGGCAAAGAGTGCGGCCTTCTCCCGTTCCATGGCCTCGGTGCCCTGGTCGGCCATGTGGTCCGTGTAGGCTGAAAGGGCAGAGTCACCCGACTCTCGATCGGCCTTTGCCATCTCGTCGAAAATCCCGAGAGCCTTCTGGGCCCGGGCCCGTTCGTCCAGAAGCCTCTTCTCTATATGGCCCAGCTGCTTCTTCGTGAGCATCGTGATCTCAACCGGTGATGACCTGGCCCTCCCCACGGGCCTTCTCTGTCATGATCGCTCCTCGTTGGGAGCTCTCCACAACCTTGGGGATCAAGGAAGATAAAACTAACCCGGCCCCCGAAACCCGTCCACCCGGAGGTGCAGGGCCCGACGGATCATCCCGCCGGGCCCGGATCCCTCAACCCAGGAGCACCTCTCGTATGGGCGCCAGGGCGTCAGCCAGGACTCCCTTCGGAATGATCAAGGGAGGCGCAAAACGGATGACCTGTTCGTGGGTCTCCTTGGCCAGGATTCCCCGATCCTGAAGGGCCTCGCAGAAGGGGCGGGCGGGCCCGGAAGACTTCTTGATCACCACGCCGATCATGAGGCCCTTCCCCCGGACCTCCTGGACGTGGGGGGAGTCGATGCTCCGAAGCTCCTCCATGAACCAGGCTCCCAGCTCCGCCGAGCGCTCCGATAGCTTCTCCTCCACGATCACCCTCAGGGCAGCCCTTCCCACGGCGGCCCCCAGCGGGTTCCCGCCGAAGGTGGAGCCATGATCGCCGGGATGGAAGACGTCCATGAACTCGTCATCGGCGATGGCGGCCGAAACCGGGTAGACGCCTCCCCCAAGGGCCTTGCCCACGATGAGGACGTCGGGCTTCACGTCCTCCCAGTCACAGCAGAAGAATCGGCCGGTGCGTCCAAGGCCGGTCTGGATCTCGTCGGCCATGAAGGCTATCCCTCTCTCCCGGCAGATCCGTGCGGTGCAGGCCAGGTAGCCTTCCGGCGGGACGATTACCCCGCCCTCTCCCTGGATGGGCTCCATGAGGAAGCCCACGGTGTTCTCTGTAACGGCGTCCTCGAAAGCCTTGGCGTCACCGTAGGGGACCAGCTTGAAGCCCGGGGTGAAGGGGCCGAATCCTGCCCGATACTGTTCCTCGGAGGAAAACCCCACGATGGTGGTGGTCCGACCGTGGAAGTTGTTCTCCAGGACTATGATCTCGGCCTTCCCCTCCGGGATTCCCTTCTTCTGGTACCCCCACTTCCGCACCATCTTGATGGCGGTTTCCACCGCCTCAGCCCCGGTGTTCATGGGGAGGGCCTTGTCGAAGCCAGTGGCCTCGCAGAGCTCCCTGAGGAACGACCCCATCTGGTCGTTGTGGAAAGCCCGGGAGGTGACGGTGACCTTCTCCATCTGCTCTCGTGCGGCCTGGAGGATGGCCGGGTGCCGGTGGCCCTGGTTCAGGGCCGAGTAGGCCGCCAGCATGTCCAGGTACTTTCTCCCCTCCACGTCCCACATCCACACTCCTTCGGCACGCTCCACCACCACGGGGAGGGGCTTGTAGTTGTGGGCACCGTATCGGTCGGCCTCCGCCAGGAACTCGCCGGTCCTGGGAAGGATGGTTTGTTTGCTCATGGGAGCTCCGAGGGTTCATGGCAACGTTTGCCGGGCAGCAGGCGGGCTTGCCCGGGATCAGCATTCGGACGTTACCAGGGGGCACCCCCGGTGTAAAGCTATTCCTCGCCGAAATCCACTGAGGGCTGGGCATCCTGGTTCACATGGAGCTGGAAGACGTCCGGGCGGGCATAGTGGCCGGTAACGTCGAAGTCGAACTTGCTCCGGGGTACCTCTCCCATGTCCAGATCGGCGTAGAGAATCCCCTCCCGGTCCCAGAGGGGCCCCGCCACCAGATCACCCGCCGGAGAATAGACGGCACTCCCGCCCCGACAGAGGGTGTCGGGCCAGGACTGGAGCTCCTC
>PXFI01000112.1 GCA_003564295.1 Gemmatimonadota bacterium
CAGTGTAATCCGTGGTTACTTTCCTTTGGTCTGTGTTCTTCGCGTCCTTCGTGGTGAATGTCCGCCCTCTTGTCATGCTGAGCACACAGGGCTCTCGCGCCATGCCGAGCGACCCTTTACTATTCATGCATGATCGTGTATTTATTATTCATGCCCACGAAAACCATAACGCTGGAATTGGATGCCTACGAACGGCTTAAGTCGGCAAAACGTTTTCCCCGGGAATCGTTCTCGGAGGTGGTGCGGCGATTGCCCATTTCCGGTCACTCCTTTGTCGGTCGCGATCTGCTCGCGTTACGCGAACAGCGCGGAGCCTACTTGACGGAGGCTGACGCAAGCGCCATTGACGAGATCAACCGCGCCGATCAACCGCCGGATATCCATGATTCTTGATTCCACCTTTTTGATCGATTTCGAGCGAGAGGCGCGTCGATCAAGCACCGGTCCAGCGACTCGTTTTATCGAGCAACACGCCAACGAGCTGATGATGATCACGTTCACAATTGCTGGCGAGCTTGCCGCGGGTATGTCATTAGGGCGACATCGCTCACACTGGGAGGAATTCATACGCCCGTTTACCCTGTTGGTCTACACCGCCGATGTGGGCTGGCATTTCGGCGAAATCTACCGCGAACTAAAGGCGACGGGGCAACTGATCGGGGCTAACGATCTATGGATTGCCGCCACCGCACGGGCATACGGAGTGAGCCTCGTGACGCGCAATTATGATGATTTCGCCCGGATCAAGGGCATTAAGCTCTATGACTATTGATTGGCTGAGATACTGTGCGTGGACCTGGAGCCGCGGCTAATGTTCACCACGAAGTTCACGAAGCGACACGAAGGTTGAACCATCCATCTGCCATCCCTTCGTGGTGAATGCTAGCCCTCTTGTCATTCCGAGTTTCCAACGATTGGAAAAACCGCTAAAATTTTTTCCAACGATTGGAAAAATCGGCCCAAAATCTTCCAACGATTGGAAAAACGACGAAAAAAGTTTCCAATGATTGGAAAACGGCCGTTTTTTTCTTCCAACGATTGGAAAAGTGCAAGGAGCGAGTATGGCCGCGCCGGAAACCGTGCTGAAGTTGTGCGAGACGTTTACCCTGCGCAAAACGACAAAATCAGCGATACTTCGATGCTGGTATAAAGCGCTTGCCATCAGGGGATGCCTGATGCACAATTCAGGCTGATAGCTGAGGCGGATCGGTACGGCGGAATTCAGTCAGGTTTAAGTAACACGTGCGTACGTGTGAGGGAGGTCGGTTTATGAAGATGAGGATCTGGGCTATGGCTCTGCTGGCGGCGTATCCATTATCCGTCACTGCCTCGGAGGTCGTGATTGACTCGTTTCATTCGGATGGAACGCTTTCCTTCAACGAAATCACGAATGTGGCAGCTTACAAAATCTAGTGGGCGGCTCAACTGGATGGGGAGTGGGCGCCATTCGGGCGTCCCGATCTGGAATTCATCCCGTCGGCTGGCAGCGGTAGTGTCACGTCAACGGCGCCGATGCGGTACCGGGTGGTCGCCGACGTTCACTCCGACTATTTAGTCGTTGATCTGTCCGGCGGCCCGTCCGCAACGAATTATCCGGTCAGCGCCTACACGGACGTCCCTGTCGGTGGTTGGACGGATGAGTATAAGACGACGAAGATGGTGTTTCGTTTGATTCCGGCCGGGAGCTACCAACGGGGTTCGCCGACCAGCGAAGTCGGGCGTATTTCGACCGAGCAACAACATACGGTCATCATCTCCAGGCCCTTCTACATTGGCGTATTCGAAGTCACGCAAGCGCAGTGGGAACGCGTCATGGGCCCCTGGCCGAGCCACTTCAGCAATGCGACCTACCGCGCCACACGTCCGGTTGAGTCCATTCCGTATGCGGCGATCGTCGGCGTGGGCTGGTGGTGGCCGGATACCAGCAGCGTGAGTCCCGAGTCCTTCATGGGGCGACTGACGAGTCGTGTCGGCATGACGGTTCACCTCCCCACCGAGGGCGAATGGGAGTATGCCGCGCGGGCCGGATCGACGGCGGCCCTCACCTCCGGACTCACCATCACCAATCAGGTGGCAGACGACAACCTGAGCGCCATCGCGCGCTACAGAGAGACCAGCGACTATCTCAACGCGCACCGCAACAGTGACCTCTCGCAAGGCACCACCGCCGTGGGCACCTATCCCCCCAATAACTGGGGGCTGTATGACATACACGGGAACGTCGCCGAACTGCTGCTCGACACCGAAGGGCCCTATCCGGATCTCGGAGCGACGGTTACCGACCCCCGCGGCGTATCGTTCAACAGCGATGAGTTCACTTTCAAAGTGGCCCGCGGAGGCGCGTACTGGTCCACCGCCGGCAACTCGCGGCTGGCCTACCGGCAATCCTCCTTCAACCCGTCCAGCGGGGAGGGCGTCCGGGCCGTCATTCGCCTCTACACCGATCGTCTGCCTTAATCCACCGCGCTCAACCCAGGAGATTACACCATGAAGATATTTACGATGGCCACTTTGCTGCTCGTGATTGGCGGACTGCATGCGCGCGCGGAACAACAGCTCCTCCCCGCGCAAGCGCAAACCGGGATGCTGTCTTTTGACCCCATTACAAACGCGGCCCCAGGCACTCAGGTGACCGGCTACCGCGTGGAATGGGCCCGTGACCAGGATGAAACATGGCAGGCTTTCGGCATCGACGACCTGGATTACATCCCGGCCGACGGCACCAATCGCATCACGGCGGTGGTGCCCGCATTTTATCGGGTGGAAGCGAAGATGCTCGACTACCTGATTGTGGACATGACCGGCGGTATAAGCGCTTATTTACACACCACCAACCGCTTTCCTATGAGCACGCGTCCCGATGTGCCGCCCGGCGGGTGGACTGATGAGCACAAGACCACACATATGGTGTTCCGCTTGATTCCGCCCGGCACCTACA
>PXFI01000234.1 GCA_003564295.1 Gemmatimonadota bacterium
TCCTTTAATGCCTTTGCTTGTGCTTCAATTGGCTAAATGACCCTTTAATGTTTTTGGGACAATATCCCTCTTGATATATTGGCCACAGAATAAAATAGGCCTGCCTATAATCTTTTTTATTACCCTATTCTCTGGAACTCCAGAGAATAGGGTATAAGAACACTATATTTTCCAAGAAAATATTATTCTACAGGTGGCCCCCAAGTGTATTCGTACCACCCATCAGTTGTTAGCGTTTGGAAACCAAATATTTCTGCCCCGTCTATGGTAACCATGGGCGCATCAGGCACAATAACATTATAAGGCATTTCTTCTCGTCCTGTTATAATATTAATAAGCACTCTTGTTGCTATATCTGCTTGTAGTGGTGTTAGTGGAACGTTCATATCCATAATGCCTTCTTCGATGTAATACATAGCTTCTTTTGAATCATCTGGGCAAACAAAAATAATTTTTTTGCCATCTTCTCTGCTATAGGTTCGGCCTGCTAGATCTGCGGCTTCTATTGCTGCTAAAGCCTGATGGTCTCCTGTACCATAGAAAATATCAAGGTCTGGATATGCGGCTAACGCTGATTCTGCATTTCGATAAGCTTCTTCCCGGTCATCTGTATCATGGTATGATTCTAGCACGTTTATGCCCGGAAAATAGCTTAATACTTTTATCAGATATCCAGTTCTAAGTGCTTCTGAGCTTGCACCTAACGGCTTCCTAAGCATTACCATATTGGCATCGAAACTACCTTCCTCTGCTAATTTATGGGCGATATACATACCCATTTGGGCGCCGTTTGAAGGAAGCCCGCCTGTTACTCTACTGTTAATATCCTCTGATCCAGTAAGCCTGTCTGAGCTTACAACCGGAATACCTGCTTCTAGTGCTCTGTCTACAGGGGGCCCGGTAGGAGCAACTTCCATAGGCCACACTAATATACCATCGACTTCTTCTGCAATAAATTGATCAATGTAAGTTGCCATTCTTGCATTATCATATTCAGCATCTAATACCGTCATCTCCACGTTTGGGTGCTGATCAGCCTGCCATTTCGCTGAATCAGCCCAATTAATTAACCAAGGGTGATCGAAACCGTGAAAAACAGTGCCTATCCTATAAGTCTCTTCTGGGTCACCAACAGGTCCTTCTGGGATGGGAATATAGTCAGTAAAAGGAAGTTTTAGCTCCAGACCACTAAAAGGTCCCGTGATTACTGTGCCGGCTCCCTTTTCCCAAGAATAATCATCATAAAAGGGTCCTTCTGGGTATATTTCTGCATAAAATCCTAAATCCTCATCCATATACTGTTGGTATAGCCCTTCATTAGCATCTGATAGTGGTAGGTTTATGAAAAATTCTAAAACTTGGTCGTGGTTTAAACCTCTCTCTGGTAGGCTTTCAAAAAATTCGTAGGCATCCCAGCCTTCTAGATCAGATACTTCCTCGTAGAGCGCATCGAAGTCAACTTCAGGAGGCTCATCTACTACCGGTTCATCTACTGGCTCAGGCTCATCTACTACCGGTTCATCTACTGGCTCAGGCTCATCTACTACCGGTTCATCTACTGGTGCACAACCTGCTAAAGTATATGACCCTACTAAGGAAACAACAATAACAGCTGTTATTATTAATATTGATATTCTTCTCATTTGTTCCTTTCCCTTCTTTTCATTCATTTATTTTAACTTATGTTGTTGTTAGACCGAATACCCCCTTTTTTTCTTAATTGAGTTAATAAAAAATTAATAGTTTGCACATTTACCCAAAAAAAACAACAGAAACCACTAATAACACTAAAACTGTGAAAATATTCTCAACCCCTGAACATATTTTTAAATATTATATCTTTTTTTTTAGTTAAAGACAAGAGAGAGCGCAAATATTTTTTCCTGTGATATCATTGGGGGATTAACAGTTTTGCCTTTTAGTGAGCTCCTAATTCCACTGCTTAAAATTATGGTGTTTCTTTATCATGTTCTGGCGGCCTCTACTGTTTCTGTAGAATCTTTTTCCTCCATGTTGCTGCTGGTGCCGCGCCAACAAGAACTGCTTTTTCGGGATCTTCCGGCTGGTTTCTTTTGGTTTCGGCCATTATCACACATCCACCCGCCAGGACTACATTTGAGCCCATTGAGTATATAGACGAGAGTTATGCCAATACTCCTAAAGAGTACATTTTTAGAAGGCTCTTCTGTTTCGCTTTCACTCTATGGCGCTTCCTGGTCTACTAGAGGGCGGTTTCTTTCCTGGTAGGCGTTCAACTGACCAAGAGCAATGCCCTCACCCATACACACCTATTTTTCGCATCGCCTTTGCTCGGCTTACTATTTTAACAAAAATTCCAAGCCCAAGCTTGACATCCCCAACCAATCCCAATTATACTAAAACAAACACAATAGTATTGGAGGTGTACTCAAATGCCAGAAGAAGACAAAGACAAAATCTTAACCATAAATCAATCCGCAAAGCTCCTTCAGGTAAGCCCATGGACCGTGTATGGGTTAGTCAGCGAAACAAGAACCCCAGGTAAAATATTCGCAAAAAAAGTTGGCCGTTCCTGGCGGATTAAGCGAGAAGAGATAGATAAATTTCTGTCTGAGGAACCACAAAATTTTAACCAGGAGAAAGTTAGTTCCTCGAAAAGTTCCCAGAGTAAGTAGCTATTTTTTTAAACCTAAAACATATAGGTTATGGGCGAAGAGAATAAACCGGAAGAATTAAGAAAAACAATCAGAGAAAAATTAGGGTTAGACCCAAAAGAAGAAATACCCAAAAATAAACCACCCACCGACAAAACCCCCACCCAACAAAACGAAAAAGAAAAACTCGTATCAGTTGAAATACAAAAAGAATTCGATGTCCTCGGCCAGTCATGGGAAAACAAAATTTTTGTTAAACTATTCGTCGCTGCCCGAACATCCGGCCTGCTTAAAAAGATATCA
>PXFI01000137.1 GCA_003564295.1 Gemmatimonadota bacterium
ACCCCATGGGAAGGCCAGAGGTGGAGTAGCGTTGGGCGGGAGCCCACCCGATGGCCAGGTTGCGGGTCAGCCGGGGCTGTCGGGGGCCACGGCGTCCTCCGCCTCCCTCTTCCTCCGAAACTCCAGCCAGAGCTGGAAAGCCTTCTCACACTCGGTACAATCCCTCCCCAACTCGAAGCAGGGCACACCGTCGGCCTGGGCTTCCCTGCAGGGTATTCCCTGGCCCGTGTCCTTGGCCCAGCTCTCGACCCACTGATCGAACAACTCGTCTCGTGACGCTTCCATGGACCCTTCCCTTCGCGCCATCCGCAGTTCCCTCCGGCCTCCGCACGGGGTCAGCCCCCGGGTGATTCCTGGGGACGCGTTCCTGCGCCTCTCCCGGGAAGGTATAGACCCGGAGCGGATCGCGCACCGCTCCCGCTGCATGGGGCGTCGCCAACGTGGCTGCCCCCTGATGACATTCGGCGGCCCGGACCCCAGATTGCCGCCGGGCCGCTACCAGACACCGGGAGTCACCGCACTGCTTTCTTGCACCGGAGAGCCGACATGGCGAAGTCCAAGCACGTACCCGTGTTCGACGGGCACAACGACACCCTCCTGCACCTCACCTTCACCCGCCCGGGATCGGAGGAGACCTTCTTCTCGGGAGCGGAGGGTCAGCTCGACCTCCCCAGAGCAAGGGCCGGGGGCCTGGCAGGGGGTTTCTTCGCCGCCTTCACCCGGACACCGGGTTGGGATTGGAAGGTCCGCTGGCGGAAGATGGGACCCCAGGGGCCCGAAGAGTCCGGTGGATTTGACGTTCCCATGGCCAGACCCGTCCACCAGCAGAAGGCCATCAACTCGGTACTGGCCATGATGGGGACACTCTTCCGCCTGGAGCGCATGTCCGGAGGGGATGTGGAAGTGATCCGAACCGTGGGAGAGCTTCGCTCCGCCATGGACCGTGGCGTGCTGGCCGCCGTGGCCCACATGGAGGGTGCCGAGGCTCTCACCAAAGACTTGAGCGGCCTGGAAATGCTCTACCAGGCCGGTCTTCGCTCCCTGGGCATCGTCTGGAGCCGGTCCAACATCTTCGGGCACGGCGTACCCTTCACCTTCCCCGATTCCCCCGACATGGGCCCCGGCCTGACTCCCGCCGGGAAGGATCTGGTGCGGGCCTGCAACGATATGGGAATCATGGTGGATCTCTCCCATCTCAACGAGAGAGGCTTCTGGGACGCGGCCTCCCTATCGAAGGCGCCCCTGGTGGCCACCCACTCCGCAGCCCACGCCCTCTGTCACTCCCCTCGAAACCTCACCGACGACCAGCTGAAGGCCATCGGGGAATCCGGCGGTATCGTGGGAGTGAACTTCGCCAGGAACTTCGTCCGGAAGGACGGCCTGGAGCACAAGCGCACCTCCGTGCGGGAGATCGCCAAGCACGTGGTCTACATAGCCGAGAAGATCGGGGTGGACCACGTGGGGCTCGGCTCCGATTTCGACGGGGCCGAGATGCCCCAGGACATGAAGGACGTGGCGGGCCTTCCCAAGCTCCTGGACGCCTTGAGGAAAGTGGGGGTCCATGGGAAGGATCTCAGGAAGGTGGCCCACCGGAACTGGGTCCGGGTCCTGGAGGCTACCTGGAAGGGGTAACTGCCCGGGGGCGGAGGAAGCCGGCATCCGGCCCCTCAGAGATTGAAACACACCGTCTTGGGTTCCGTCATCTCCTGGAGGGCGAAGCGGATCCCCTCCCGGCCCAGCCCCGAATTCTTGATCCCCCCGAAGGGCATGGCGTCCATTCGGTAGTCCGTGGAGTCGTTGACGATGACCCCGCCCGCCTCCAGCTCCTCCACAGCCCGGAAGGCCGAGGCCAGGCTGCTGGTGAAGATGGCGGCGTGCAGGCCGAAGTCCACGGCGTTGGACCTTCGGATCCCCTCTTCCAGATCCCGTATGGGGTACAGGCTCACCACCGGCCCAAAGACCTCCTCGCAATCCACCTTCACTCCCTCCGGGACCCCCGTGAGGACCGTGGGCCAGTAGGTGGCCCCTTCCCGGCGGTGCCCGCACTCCACCCGGGCCCCGGCGGCCAGGGCCTCCTCCACCCACTCCTCCACCCGCATGGCCTCGGCCTCGGTGATGAGGGGCCCCATGTCGCAGTCCTCCTCCAGCTTCGGCCCCACCTTGTACCGGAGGGTCCGGGCCACGAAGGCCTCTCGGAAGGCCTCGAAGGCCCCCTCCTGGACGTAGAGGCGTTGGACCCCGATGCAGTTCTGGCCCGCGGCCCAGAAGGCGCCGGAGACGCAGCTCTCCACGGCAGCGTCCAGGTCGCAGTCCTCCAGGACGATGACGGGAGAGTTGGAGCCCAGCTCCATGCCGATCTTCTTCAGCCCCGCCTTCCGGGTCACTCGAAGCCCCGCCTCCACCCCGCCCGTGAAGGAGATCATCCGGACCCGGGGATCCGTCACCAGGGCTTCCCCCACCTCCCCCCCCGGCCCAGTCACCACGTTCAGGGCCCGGGGCGGGAGGCCGGCCTCGAGGAGGAGCTCCGCCAGCTTCAGAGCCGACAGGGGCGTGACGGTGGCGGGCTTCACCACCACCCCGTTCCCGGCGGCCAGGGCCGGTCCCACCTTGTGGGCCACCAGATTGAGGGGGTCGTTGAAGGGGGTGATGGCGCCGATGACCCCGATGGGAAACCGGTAGAAATACCCCCGTCGATTCTCCGAGCCCTTCTGCTGGTCGAAGGCGACTGTTTCCCCCAGGATGCGGGTAGCTTCCTCCCCGGACACCCGAAGCGTCTGGGTGCAGCGGTAGACCTCCTTTCGGGCCTCCCGGATGGTCTTGGAAGCCTCCAGGGCGATCATCACCGCGAACTCCTCCCCCCGGGCGTCCAGGAGATCCGCGGCCCGGCGGAGGATGAACGAGCGCTCCCCGCTGGAGAGGCGCCGGATTTCTCG
>PXFI01000302.1 GCA_003564295.1 Gemmatimonadota bacterium
CCTCGAATACCGTATGGGCCACCACCACGTCCCCTGGCGCCGATCCTCGGAGGCTCGCTGCGGCATAGGTCTGGAGGGCAAGGGGGCCCTTGATGTCCATAGCCCCCCTCCCGTGCAGGAAACCACCGGCCACCTCCGCAGCGAAAGGGGGATGCTCCCACGCCCCGGGATCGCCTTCCGCCACCACGTCCATGTGGCAATTCAGCATTACGGGAGGGCCGCCCTGCCCTCCCCGCACCGTTCCGATGACGTTTCCGACTTCGTCGATGTGCGTCTCATCGTAGCCGAGGGCCTCCATTTCCAGGAGTATCCGCTTGGCCACCTCCCCCTCTTCACCGGACAGGGATGGGATCCTGATGAGGTCCTGAGCGAAGGAGAGGGCGTTCTCGAAAGTGGGCTCCTTTTGCAACGGGCTTCCTTGCTCTGTGGGGGCAGGGTGACCTCTTGCGACGGATTGAAGGTAGACGGACCCGATTCCAAGAGGAACCGGGCCCGCAGGATCCCGAGACCGCGGGCCCATGCCGGGCCCCGGGAAGCCGAGCCTACCCAAATAGGTTCCGGATCATCTCCATGAGCCAGCTGCCCGCTTCTCCCTCGCCGATCCCGTGCACCCGGATGAACCAGGGCGCCAGGACCAGAGAGACCACGCTCATGAGCTTGATGAGGATGTTCATGGACGGGCCCGAGGTGTCCTTGAAAGGATCCCCCACCGTGTCACCGACGATGGCTGCCTTGTGGGCATCCGAGCCCTTCCCGCCCAGAGCACCCTTCTCGATGTACTTCTTGGCGTTGTCCCAGGCTCCGCCGGCGTTGGCCATGAAGAGGGCCAGGAGAACGCCTGTGACGGTGGCCCCTGCCAGAAGGCCGCCAAGGGCTTCCACACCCAGGAAGTACCCCACCACCACAGGAGCCAACACCGCCACCATTCCGGGGAGGATCATCTCCCTGAGAGCCGCCTTGGTGGAGATGTCCACGCACCGAGCCGAGTCCGGCTTAACCTTCCCCTCCATGAGGCCGGCGATCTCCCGGAATTGCCGCCGGACCTCTTCCACCATCCCCTGCGCGGCTCGGCCCACGGCCGTCATGGTGAGGGCCGCCACGAAGAAGGGTAGGGTGCCTCCCAGGAAGAGCCCGATGACCACCAGAGGGTTCACCAGGTTGACGCCTGTCTCCTGGAGGCCCACCTGTGTGGAGTAGGCCGAGAAGAGGGCCAGGGCAGTGAGGGCAGCCGACCCGATGGCGAAACCCTTCCCGATGGCGGCGGTGGTGTTGCCGATGGCATCCAGGGAATCGGTGACAGCCCGGGTCTCGGGGCCGAGGCCGCTCATCTCGCTGATCCCGCCGGCATTGTCCGCTACGGGACCGTAGGCATCCACCGACATGGTCACCCCCACCGTGGCCAGCATGCCCACGGCGGCGATCCCGATACCGTACAGGCCCGCCACCTCGAAGGAGACGAAGATGGCGACGCAGATGAGGATCATGGGAATGGCTACGGATTCCATCCCGATGGCGAGCCCGGTGATGATGTTGGTTGCGGGGCCGGTTTGGCTGGAATCGGCGATTTTTCGGATGGGTTTGGCCGCCGTGTAATACTCGGTGACCAGGCCGATGAAGATCCCCACCAGGCTGCCGGCCAGGATGGCCCAGAAAGGCCCGGATGTGGGGAAGACCCTGCGGGTGATGGGATCCACGATCTCCACGCCCACCCACTGGACCACGAACCACATGACCACCAGAAAGAGGCCCGCCCCTATGAAGGTCACGTTCCGCAGGGCTGCGGCCGGATCAGAACGCTCCAGGGGCTTCATCATCCCCACGGCCACCAGGGAAGCCAGGAGTCCCACCATGACGGTGATGATGGGCAGGGCCACCCCCTGGAGGGGCGTTCCCGCCAGGGCCGCCGCCGAGGCAGCGATGGCCATGGTTGCCACGATGGAGCCCACGTAGGACTCGAAGATGTCGGCCCCGAGGCCGGCGACATCACCTACGTTATCACCCACGTTGTCGGCGATTGTTGCTGGGTTGCGGGGATCGTCCTCAGGAATACCGGCTTCGATCTTACCCACCAGGTCGGCCCCCACGTCGGCAGCCTTGGTGTATATCCCCCCACCTACACGGGCGAAGAGGGCGATGGAGCTGGCTCCCATGGCGAAGCCGGAGATGGTCTGGGCAAACATCGGCAGATCCTCGGTCCCCGGCACCGCTCCCCTGGCGAAGACCACGTAGAAGATGCCGATTCCCAGAAGCCCCAGGGAGGCCACGGCCAGCCCCATGACGGCGCCTCCGAAGAATGCGATCCGAAGGGCCTTGCCGGCACCGTCCTGGTCGGCCGCCTGGGCGGTGCGGACATTGGCCCGGGTAGCGGCCGTCATCCCGAAGAAGCCCGCCCCACCGGAGCAAGCCGCCCCGGCGATGTAGGCGATGGCCGCCTGCCAGCTGATGGCCAGGCTCAGGAGAATGGCCACCACCAGCACGAAGAAGAAAAGGAAGGTATACTGGCGCCTGAGGTAGGCCATGGCTCCGTCGTGGATCTGCTCCTCAAGCCCCCGCATGATCTCCGTGCCGGAGGGCTGGCGCTTCACGTACCCAAAGATCCCCAGGGCCACCAGCAGACCCACCAGGCCAAGGACCCACGACCAGTCAGCAAAGCTTATGATCCCATTCATTGCCTATGTCATCCCGTCTCGACGGCTGAGCTCGTTTCTTGGGGCGGACGTTTCAGCGGTTGAAGTTGTTCATGGCCGACTCCATCCCCTCCGTGCCCCAGACCTCCACCCCCCTCACCAGGTCGGGCAGGAGCCCTAGGATTACGTCTTCGTCTTCCGGACCCATGGGCGAAAGAACCCAATCCGACAGATCCATGCCTTCCGGAGGCACTCCCACCCCGATCCGGAGGCGTGGGAATCCGTCGGAGCCCAGGGCCC
>PXFI01000247.1 GCA_003564295.1 Gemmatimonadota bacterium
CGGAAAGAAGCCCCGCCACGGCCTTGCCTGCCATCACCTTCCCCCCCTCCCCCCTGACGGCGTCGGCAAGGGCCACCGCCAGGCGCTGGATGTCCACCTGAGCCTCCCGGGGAAGCCACATATACGAGGGGAAGCTCATGCTCACACCCGAGTGCAGGCTCCGGGCCTCGCCGGGTGCCAGGATCTCTCCCGGCAGCCCTGCTTCCTTCTGCCAGGCCAGGGCCTCCAGGGCTCCTTCCTCCTCCTCCAGGGTCCGGTTGGCCACCAGCATACCGTCCTCCCGGTACGCCACGGGCCAATCTGTGAGGCTCTCCAGGCGCCGGACGAACTCGGGCCAGAGGGTCATGCTTTCCACGCCAAAGCGGAAGAGAGGGCCAGGGCCACCCGCCTCGTACTGAGGCGCGAGTATGCCAGCGGAGGCCCCGGTGGCTCCTGTGCCGGGCTGATCCCTGTCCACCACCGTCGCGTCCACCCCCCTGCGAGAGAGTTCCTGTGCCACGGAACACCCTGCCATCCCGCCTCCGATGATCAAGACCTGCACAGGCATGCCTTCCTGCCTTTCTTTCGCCGCCATGCGGTTCTCGGAGACCCACAAGCCCCCGGATCAGAATGGACGATAGGAAACCCGGGGGTGCTGTCACAAGTGGGTTGGAAGACCCACTTCTTGCAAGCTCGGCACCGGGGTGTCATATCCCAGGAGAGCTCCATGTTCTGCCATCACCAGGAGACCACCCATGAAGAGATCGTCCTTGCCCCCCCTCCTTCCCCTCTACCTCGCCGCGAGTGCCGCAATCTTCCTCCTGGCCTTTCCCCAGAGAGGGGAAGCCCAGCTCACGGAGGCGGATTACGCCAGGGCCGAGCAGTTCCTGAGCTGGAACACCACCTCCCTGGTATACGGCGCCACCGCGGGTGCCAATTGGACCGAAGGAGACCGCTTCTGGTACCGGAACCGCATCCGCCCGGGACACGAGTTCGTGCTTGTGGACCCCCAGCGGGGCACCCGAAGCCCCGCATTCGATCACGCCCGTCTGGCCGCATCCCTCTCCCAGGCGGCCGACACGGCCCTCACCCCCCACCGCCTCCCCTTCCGGACCATGGAGCTCCTGGACGAGGGAGCCACCCTTCTGGTCCGCTTCTCGGGCAAGGAGTGGCGCTGCGTCCTGGCCACCTATGAGTGCCGGGGACTGGAGCCCCGGGTGCAGCCGGTGGCCAACGGAATCCGGTCTCCTGACGGACAGAAGATCGCCTTCATCCGGGATCACGACCTGTGGGTGCAGGAACTGGAGACCGGGGAGGAACGCCAGCTGACTTCCGACGGGTTGCCGGGATACGGCTACGCCACGGACTCCCAGGGATGGAGGAGGACCGACCGGCCGGTGCTTCTCTGGTCCCCAGACTCCCGCAGCATCGCCACCTTCCGTCTGGACGAACGGGGCGTGGAGAAGATGCACCTGCTGGAGACGGCGGAACCCAGGCCCATACTCCATTCCTGGGCCTACGCCCTTCCCGGGGACACCATCGTCCCCATGCTGGAGCGGATAGTGGTCCACGTGGACGATGGGAACCTGGTCCGCCTCCAGGTGGAGCCGGACCATCAACGCACTTCCTCCTGTTGCGGTCTCACCCGGGCGGACGCGTGGGCCGACGTGGAGTGGAGCGCCGACGCCGGCCTCCTGGCCTTCGTCTCCACCTCCCGGGACTACAAGGAGGTGAAACTCCGCCTGACCGACCCCCTGAGCGGGGAGGTCCGCACCGTGCTGGAGGAGCGCAGTCCCACCTTCTTCGAGTCGAACATCCGCTCCGGCGGGGTGCCCAACTGGCGGGTCATAGCCGGGGGCAGAGAGGCCATCTGGTTCTCCCAGAGGGACGGATGGGGGCACCTCTATCGCTACGCCACCGCCGATGGGACCCTCCTCAACCGCATCACCTCCGGCCCCTGGAACGTGCTGGACCTCCTTCACGTGGACGAGGATGAAGGGTGGATCTACTTCACCGCCGTGGGGCGGGAGGAGGGACGGAACCCCTATTACCGGCACCTCTACCGGGTTCGAGTGGACGGTAGCCGCCTCACCCTTCTCACCCCGGAGAACGCCGACCACACGGTCCAACCGGCCCCTTCCGGAAGGTACTTTCTGGACACCTATTCCACAGTGGACACCGCCCCGGTGACGGTGCTCCGAGCCCGGGACGGCCGGGTGGTGCTCACTGTGGAAACGGCGGACCTCTCGGACCTCCTGGCCACAGGGTACCCGTTCCCCGAGCCCTTCGTGGTGAAGGCCCGGGACGGAGAAACCGATCTCTACGGGCTGATGTACCTTCCCTCCCATTTCGACCCCGAGGGTCGTTACCCCATCATCAACTACATCTACCCGGGGCCCCAGACGGGGAGCGTCACATCCCGAAGCTTCTCCGCCGCTCCCCGGGGGCAGGCCCAGGCCCTGGCGGAACTGGGGTTCGTGGTGGTCCAGATCGACGCCCTGGGCTCCCCCCTGCGCTCCAAGGCCTTCCACACCGCCTGGTACGGGGACATGGCGGACAACGGCCTGGAGGACCAGGTGGTGGGGATGCAGCAACTGGCCCGCAGGCACTCCTTCATCGACCTGGACCGGGCCGGGATCTACGGGCACTCCGGCGGGGGGTTCGCCTCGACCGCTGCCATTCTGCGGTTCCCGGACTTCTTCAAGGTGGCGGTGTCGGGGGCGGGAAACCACGACAACCAGGGCTACACCTACTACTGGGGCGAGCGCTACCAGGGACTTCTCGAGGAGTATCCCGACGGGACCGACTCCTACACGAGCCAGGCCAATCACCTCCTGGCGGAACGGCTAAAGGGCAAGCTCCTTCTCACCTGGGGCACCATGGACGCCAACGTCCATCCCAACATGACCCTCCTGGTGGTGAACGAGCTCATGCGCCATAACCAGGACTTCGACATGGTGGTCTTTCCTAATCGAGGCCATGGATACGGCTCGGAGCCCTATGCCATCCGGCGGACCTGGGACTACTTCGCCCGGCACCTCATGGGAGTGGAGCCTCCGGCCGGATATGAGATCCGGAGGCGGTAGGGCGGGGCATCCGGTTCCCCGAGTCACGGCTCCGAGGCACTCGTCACCCGTGACGAGCGGGCCTCACGGGTCATGGCCGGAACGACACCGACCTGGCTATCTTTTTCTTGGTTCCCTGCCAGTTCCCGAGCTACGGAGGTTCGACCATGGGTGTATCCCGGCGTAGATTCCTCTCCCTGGCCGCCGTGGGCGCCGGCGCTGCCCTGCCCGGCATGGCAAGTGGGACTGCCTTCGCCCGCACCGGGGCCGCCCCTCTCTCCCCCCACCGTTTCGATCCCTGGGTGGAGATCATACCCCAGCACCTTGCCCACAACACCAGCGAGGTGGCCCGCCTGGCCGGAGGTCGCCCCATCCTGGCGGTGGTGAAGAACAACGCCTACGGGCTCGGGCTGGACACGGTGGGACCCCTTCTGGACGCCAATCCCGCCATCCAGGGGCTGGCCGTGGTAAAGGGGGAAGAAGCCCTCGCCCTCCGAGCCGCCGGCGTGGCCAAGCCTGTCCTCCTCATGGGCATGTTCGACCCCCAGGAGGGTCCGGAGCTGGTGAGGGCCGGAGTGCAGCTGGCCCTCTTCACCCCCGACGCCGGTGAACGGGTGGACGCCCTGATCCGGGATCTGGGAGGGCATGGTTCACTGGACGTGCAGCCCTACCTGGATACGGGAATGGGGCGGATGGGAATGCCCTGGCAGGACGCCCTGCAGTGGGTCGTGGACCTGGCCGCCCGGCCCCACCTCAGGATCCGGGGAACCTTCACGGAGCTCTCCGAGAGCCGGGAGCTCGATCCGGAGCAGCTCCGTCGCTTCCTGGCTTTCGCCCGGGAGGCACGGGCTCGGGGCGTGGAGCTTGGTCCTCTCCACGCCGCAGCATCCAACGGGGTCTTCCATTTCTCCGACTCCCACCTGGACCTGGTGCGGCCCGGTATCGCCCTTTTCGGCGCCTATCCTAGCGAGCCCGAGGTGGAGCGGGAGATGGCCGAGCTCCTCCCGGCTGTGCGCCTCCGGGCTCGGGTGGTTCGGGTGGCCCACCTTCAAGCCGGTGAGAGCGTCGGGTACCATCGGGCCTGGGTCGCCGATCGTCCCACCTGGACGGCCACCCTGCCTGTTGGGCACGTGGACGGCTACAGGAGGGAATCGGTGAACGGCGCCCAGGTCTTCATCAACGGACGCCTCTTCCCCGTCATCGGTGGGGTCAGCGCCAGCCACAGCATCGTCAACCTGGGCGATGAGCCGGGTGCGCGGGTGGGGGATGTGGCCACCCTTATGGGTCCCCATCATCCGGAGTTGGAGCCCACCCGCATGGCCGACCTCCTGGAGGTCTCGGCCTATGACCTGCTCATGCACCTGGACCCCCAACTCCCCCGTGTTCTTATGGAGGAGACTCTCCGATGAACGTTTCCCACTCCGCTCGCCGCAGCGTAACTCTGGCCCTGAAGGTCCTGGTGGCCATCCTCCTCTTTCTGGTCCTGTGCGCGGGACCGGCGCAGGGGGAGCCTCCCCCGCCTCACGATCCTTCGCCGGCCGCCCCCTCCGACACGCTCCGCTGGACCCCGGCCCTCAGCATGCAGTACCGGATCGTCCAGGGCACGGCCCTGTCCCCCGACGGATCCCTGGTGGCCTATGTGCTGAGGGAGCCCCTCATGGAAGGAGAGAAGTCGGAGTACCGGAGCCACATCTGGGTGGTCCCGTCCGCTGGCGGGGAGCCGCGGCAGTACACGCGGGGGGAGCACTCCGCATCCAGTCCCGCCTTCTCCCCCGACGGCCGGTTTCTGGCCTTCGCCTCGGGACGATCGGGCAAGAGCCAGGTGTGGGTCATGCCTGTGGACGGAGGGGAGGCGGCTCAGGCCACGGATGCCGAGAATGGCGTAGGAAGCTTTGCCTGGGCCCCGGACGGAGGGAGCCTGGCCTTCACCATGACGGACCCCGAAACGGAGGAGGAGAAGGAAGCCAAGAGGGAGAAGAGGGATGTCATCATCGAGGACACAGCCTTCAAATACGCCCACCTCTACCGGGTACCTTTCGTCTTTGGGGCTGCGGAGATCCCCGATCCGGAGCGCCTTACCGAGGGGGACTTCCACGTCACCGCCTTTGACTGGGCCCCGGACGGTGCCCGCATCGTCTTCGGCCACGCCCCGGATCCCAGGCTGAACACCAACTTCATGGCCGGAGACGTTTCGGTAGTGGAGGTGGCCACCAAGGTTGTCACCCCCCTTGCGGCAGGAAACGGAGTTGAACGCACTCCCCGGGTGTCACCCGATGGGAGGTCGGTGGCCTTCGTATCCACCGGGGACCGGCCCGAGCCTGTGGGGCTCGGCGACGTCTATGTGGTGGAGATCACCGGAGGCACCCCCCGAAAGCTTGCGGATACCCATGACCGGAGCGCCAACATCCTCCGGTGGTCCGGGGACGGCCGAAGCGTGTTCGTGTCGGAGGCTGTGGGCACCACCACCCAGGTCCTGGCGGTGCCCGTGGACGGGAATCCGATCCGGCCGGTGACGAGCGGGGAAGGTGTCTTCGGGAGCGTCTCCTTCGACGCCCACGCGTCCCGAATGGCCTTCACCTTCCAGGACTCCGATACCCCCTGGGACGTGTACGTCGCCCCGGTGGATGGGTTCGCCATGACCCGTCTGACGGACCTCCACGCCGGGGTACCCCGCCCCCCCATGGGCCGCACCGAGCTTCTCCGATGGACCTCGAAGGACGGCCTCTTCGAGATCGAGGGTCTCCTCACCTACCCCGTGGGCTACCGGCAGGGACAGAGGGTCCCCCTTGTCCTGGAGGTCCACGGGGGACCAGCCGGGGTCTTCAGCCAGTCCTTCACCGGGGCCCCCGGCATTTACATGCGCCAGGCCTTCGCTCAGCAAGGATACGCCCTCCTTCTACCGAACCCCCGGGGCAGCGCCGGCTACGGCAAGGAGTTCCGCTACGCCAACGTCCGGGACTGGGGCTTCGGCGACATGGACGACCTCATGGCCGGGGTGGACCTGGTCATTGACATGGGCGTAGCCCACCCCGACTCCCTCCTCCTCATGGGGTGGAGCTACGGCGGCTACATGACCTCCTTCGCCGTCACCCGCACGGACCGGTTCAAGGCCGCCAGCATGGGGGCCGGCCTCCCCAACCTCATCAGCATGACCACCACCACCGACATCCCGGACTACCTGGCGGCCCACATGGGCGGGGAGTTCTGGGACGACTACGAGACCTACCAGCGCCACTCCGCCATGTACCGCATCGGCAACGTCACCACCCCGACCCAGGTGATCCACGGAGCCAACGACCTCCGGGTCCCCTTCACCCAGGGGCAGGAGTTTTACAGGGCCCTTTACCGCCGGGGCGTTCCCACGGAGTTTGTGGTCCTCCCCCGGACCGCCCACGGACCCTCGGAGCCCAAGCTCCTCATGGCCGTGACGGAGCAGATCCTCCGGTGGTTCGACACGCATCTGGGACGGAACCCAGGCTCCGCCCGACCGTGACGCGCGCATTCTGCCATGGCTTGACACCCACTTGGGGAACCCGGTCCAAGGGCTGGCCCGGCACGTGAGCCGGACCAGCCCTTGCCCCCACTCCGGAGGAACCCTCAGCTTCTCGTTTCCCTGGATCCTCCTGCAGGATCCTACCCTACTCCCCTCCTCCCCCGGACCCCGGGCTCCGGTCGGGCCCGGCGGGCTTGTCGGGACGCTGGTACTGGGGCTTCTCCAACTCCTGGAGGAGGTACTCCACGGCCCGCTCGATCATGCGCTCCCGGCCGAAGGCGATGTCCTCGGGCCTGTCCACCATCTCGAATCCCGGATCCGGGGCCACACCTTCCGCCTCCACGGCCCAGTTGCCCTCCACGTCCACGAAGGCGAAGCGGGGCACCACCACGCTCCCACCATCCACGAAGGAGGGATTCCCGCTGATTCCCACCAGGCCACCCCAGGTGGTCTCCCCGATGATGGGTCCCAGCCCCAGGGCCCGGAAGTAGTACGGGAAGGCGTCACCCCCGGAGGAAGCCTGACCGTTGATGAGGAGGGCCTTGGGTCCCGTGTGGACCAGAGCGGGCTGGCTGTAGAGCTCCAGGTGTCGCCGGGCCCAGAAGTTCAGGAGTGGAGCCCCCACCATGAGGGCCATGTGCTCGGGAATGAACCCGCCCCCGTTGTACCGGTCGTCCAGGATGAGTGCCTCCTGGAGGTGAAGGGGTCGCCACCCCTCGTAGAGCGACCTGTGCCCCGGCACCCCCGTGTCAGGCAGGTGGATATAGCCTATCCGTCCCCCTGACAGGGAGTCCACCAGCTCGGCATTCCGCCGGACCCAGGCCTGGTAGCGCAGGCTCAACTCGCTGGTAATGGGCCTCACAGTGTAGGTGCGGGCCCCCTCCAGACCGGGCCGGTCGTTCACCGTCACATCCACGGTGCGTTCGGCCTTCCCCACCAGGAAGGCGTAAGGGTTGTCGGCCGTGGTGACCTCGTCCCCATCGATGGCGATGAGATAGTCCCCCACCTTGACGTCGATTCCCGGCTCCGTGAGAGGAGAACGGGAGGCTTCGTGCCAGTTCTGGCCCTGGAAGATGTTGGCGATGCGGTAGCGGGGGCCGTGGGCCTCGAATTCGGCACCCAGAAGGGCCACGTTCACCCGCTCGACCCGGGGCATTTCGGGGGAGTGGTTCAGGTACGCGTGCCCCACGTTCAGTTCGCCGATGAGCTCGGTGATGATGTAGTCCAGGTCCACCCGGTGGGCTACATGCTCCACAAGGGGCTCATAGCGGTCCCGCATGGCCTTCCAGTCCACCCCATGCATGTCCGGGTCGTAGAACCAATCCCGCATGATGACCCAGGCGTCCTGGTAGATCTGGGCCCACTCCACCTTGGGGTCGACCTGAAGCTGCATCCCCGTCAGGTCCAGACGTCCCGCGTCGTTCCGCTGGCCGGGCCTCACATCCACGATGCCGAAGTCGTGCCGACCGGTCCGGTACAGCATCTTCCGCCCGTCTGGGCTCACGGACAGGCCCGTGATGCGGGCCATGATCTCGGCCGACTCCCGGCTCTCCAGGGTGTACTTGTGCAGGGAACCTCCGGACATGTAGAGGAGGCCGTCCTCCACAGGGAGGAGCCCCATGTAACTCCCGGGGTTCAAGCCCGGCAGTGGCATGATCCGCTCGCCCAGGCCTTCCAGGTCGATGCGGAAGGGCGCCACGTCGGCCGCACCGGACCCGGCGGCCTGGGCCGCGCCTGCTCCACCGGTCCTCGTCGATCCTCTCCCGGCCGCGGTCTCGCCCGTCAACGCGGGCTCCTCATCGCTTCTGGGCGGGAAAGGATGACCGTAATCGGCCTGCAGGGTGGCCAGGTAGATCCGGGACTGGAAGCTGCTACCGGTGCGCCCGTAGCTGAAGTCCCTGGCCGACACGAAGTAGAGGAACCGGCCCTTGGGATCAAAGGCCGGACGCATCTCGCTGGTCATGTCGTCCGTGACCCTCACGCTCCGCCCCGTGTCGAAGGAGTAGAGCCAGATGGACGACATGGTGTTGTCGTCGTTCTTGGCGTAGGTGATCCAACGGGAATCGGCGGACCAGGAGAAATCGTTCAACGCCCCCATCCCCGTTTCGTCGATGTCCACCAGTCGCTTCGACTCCAACTCCATGGCCCGGAGACGGTTCATGTTGTCGGACCATGCAAGCCACTTCGAGTCCGGGGCCCACTGGACGCCGTCCATCCAAACCGCTTCACCCGTCACCAGGCGGGTGGGCTCTTCGGAGCCGTCGGCGGGCATGACGTAGAGGTCGTAGTTGCCCGACGCGTCGGAGAAGAAGGAGATCCACTTCCCGTCGGGGGACCAGACCACCCCCCGCGCCCGGTGAGCAGGAGTCCGGGAGAGGTTGCGGATGTTCCCCTCCTTGGCGGGCACCGAGAAGATCTCGCCTCGTGCCCCGAAGACGGCTCGGTTGCCGCTGGGAGAGATGGAAAAGGACTCTATGTTCTCCGCCACATTCTTGAAGTACGGAGTGGTGTAGGGCCGGTCGCCCGTCACGGTGATGGAGAGCCTGCGGCTCTCTTTGGTGGCCGGATCCAGGTGGTACAGGTAGCCTCCGTTCTCGAAGACGATCCCTCCCTCACCCCGGCTGGGCCACATGACGTCGAACTCCGTGAACCGTGTCACCTGGGACACGGCGCCGGAGCCGGTGTCGTAGACCCAGATGTTCAGCTTCTCGTCCTCGTCCCGGTCGCTGACGAAGTAGATCTCATCACCGATCCACATGGGAAAGTTGTCGGTGGTGGACTGGGCGGTGACTCGCTGGGAGGTATGGTTCGCCAGATCGTAGATCCACACGTCCTGGGCCCGGCCTGCCCGATACCGCTTCCAGTGGCGCCACTCCCGGCTCTTGATGTTGAAGGCCAGCTTGGTGCCGGTGGGGTCGAAGGTGGCGCCGGTGGCCCCTTCCGGGATCTCCAGGGCAACCTCCAGCCCGCCGTTCACCGGGTCTACCAGGTGGTAGTTTCCAACCCGCTGCCCCCACGGAGTCCGGGCGGCCCGCATCAGGATCTTCGACCCATCGGGTGTCCAATCCAGGACCAGATGGTCGTAGCCGCCCCTGGGGGCCATGGGCCCCACGTCCGGGTAGAAGGTGAGCTGCCGGGGCGTCCCACCCGTGGCGGGCATGACATAGACCTGACGGGTACCGGCATACTCGCCTGAAAACGCGATCCACTGCCCGTCGGGGCTGAACCGGGCAAACATCTCCAGCCCCTCGTGGGAGGTGAGTCGCCGGGCCTCACCGCCAGAGAGGGGCGCGGTATAGAGATCGCCGGCGTAGGTAAACACCACCGTGTTGTCGTGGATGTGGGGGAGCCGGAGAAGGCGGGTCTCCTCCTGGGCCGTGGCCACTCCGGACCAGGCCACCAAGAGAGCCGTAACCAGAAGAGCCAGGAAGGCTCGATGGGATCGGGGGTGCATCAAGCTCTACTCCTTGAGGGGGTAATGACGTTCGGGCAATAATAAATAGTAGTGGCGTCCAGGCCGGCTGCCTCATGACAGCACCGGTTCGCCCTGGTGGCCACAGCCGCGGGATTCCGCTGCTGTGACAATCTGGCCACTCGTGCCTCGGAGGTCGAGGGGTGCCGGGGTCCGGCCGCGGCAGGCCAGTGGGCAACCGGTGGCGCAGCACCGGGTAGTCTCCATCTGTGGGCACCATGTCTTCTCCGGATCAGGATGGTCCTTGCAGGGCGGAGCTCCAGGGTCAAGGTTACCAGGTGAGGCCCGGGGGGCAACGGCAGGCATCGGCCGACGTTGACAGGTCTATCCCCGGCGCCACGGACAAGGACCCAGCTCCCGACCTCCGAAAGGACTCGTGGCCCATGCGACGCCTTCCCCTCGCCCTCGCCCTCGCTCTCTCCACCCTCCTGGCGGCCTGTGCCCCACCCGACACCGACGCCGAGTCTCCCATCTTCATCATCCAGTTCGCCGAGCCTGCAGCGGCTGAAGTCGCCGCCCTGGGGCTGGAGATCCCCGTCACGGGCCGGGTCTACGTCATCCTCACGCGAGACGACGAGCGGGAGCCCCGGCATCAGTTGGGACGCACGGGCGTCCCCTTCTGGGGGACGGAAGTCCGGGGATTGACCGGGGGTGACGAGGTGCTTCTGGTGCCTGGGGCCGAGGGGGTTCGGGGGTTTCCCTTCCAGGACTTCTCCTCCATCCCTCCAGGGGAGTACACGGCCCAGGCCTTCCTGAACGTGTTCACTACCTTCCACCGCAGTGACGGCCACGTATTGGAGATGCACATGAACGCCGGGGAGGGTCAGAACCCCTGGCGCGCACCGGGCAACGCCATGAGCGAGCCCGTCCGGGTCCGGGTGGGCCCCGACGAGACCGGCGCCTTTCGACTGGCCATCACCCGGGTGATCCCACCCATCGAGGAGGTGCCCGAGGGCGGCACCCTCCAACAGGGGAACCCTCCGGATCGGGGGGAGTTCGTCCGCTTCGTGAAGATGCGCAGCGAAGCTCTCTCGGAATTCTGGGGCCGGGACATGTACGTGGGAGCCAACGTCCTCCTCCCGTCGGACTACTGGACCAACCCCGACCGCCGTTACCCGGTCCTCTACCTCACGGGGCACTTTCCCGGCCGAAGGGCTCCCTTCGGGTACACGGACGAACCGGGAGAGGAGCGGGGTCGAAGCGTGGGGTTCTCCGAGTTCTGGCGCTCTCCCGAGAGCCCGAAGCTCATCCTCATCTCCATGCGGGACGCCAACCCCTTCTATGACACGGGCCACTCGGTCAATTCGGCCAACGTGGGACCGTACGGCGATGCTCTTGTCAAGGAGTTGATCCCCTTCCTGGAGGAACAGTTCCGGATCATTCCGGAGGAGTGGGCGCGGGTGCTGGCCGGCGGCTCCACCGGCGGGTGGGAGGCCCTGGCGGTCCAGATCTTCAACCCGGATTTTTTCGGCGGCGCCTGGGGTTGGTGCCCGGATCCGGTGGACTTCCACTACTACCAGATCGTCAACGTCTACGAGGACGAGAACGCGTACGAGACGGGCACGGAGTGGGTGAGGGTGGAGCGGCCCAATCACCGGCGCGTGGACGGGAACGTCACCTCCACCATCCGGCAGGAGATGTACTACGAGCTGGCCGTGGGCCCGGACGGCCGTTCCGGTGGCCAGTGGGCCATCTGGGAGGCTCTCTTCAGCCCGGTGGGCCCCGACGGCTACGCCGCACCCATCTGGGATCGGGTGACGGGGGAGATCGACCACCAGGTGGCGGAGTACTGGCGGGAGAACTGGGACCTCACCCACCAGCTGGTGACGAACTGGACAACCCTGGGACCCAAGCTCACCGGCAAGCTCCACCTTACCATGGGAGACATGGACTCCTACTACCTGAACAACGCCGTGGAGCTCATGGAGGAAGCCCTCATGGGGCTTTCCGATCCGGAACCGGATGTCAGCTTCGAATATGGTCGCAAGAAGCCCCACTGCTGGATCGGCTCCAGCCCCTGGCGCCCTGGGGAGGAGATCAATAACGCCGAGTTCGTCAGGGTGGTGGACGAGTACCTGAGGGATAGAGGAGGGCGGTGGTAGGGGGGTCTCCCCCTCCACCTTGGTCACCCGAGCCCTGTATCGTCACCCAAGAGCTGGGTCTCGGGCGAACGTCACCCTCAATCGGCCCGGAGTGGGGTCCAGGAGCTGTTCTCCCTGGAAGTCCGGTACCAGCTCCAGCAACCGCGCCCTGGAAACTCCATCCGGCGCCTCGGCATCGAAGACCAGCGTTCCGGGCACTACGTTGAACGTGAAGTTCATCCTCCGGGAGAAGAGAAGCTCCGGGTACGGAGAGTTTGCAGCCCATTCCAGCCTGATGCCTTCAACCGTGGGCCTGAAACTCCCCTGGATGGTCACGAAGAGCTGCGTCGCCGGATCACGGTAGACTACCTGGGCTGCCCGGGCTGAGGTGAGGGTAAGCTCAATGTTGTCCATCCCCAGGGCAGCCAGGATGTCCTGGTCGGGGAGGACTCCCTGCGGATCGAACCGAAGGACGGTGAGGTTGTAGGTACCGGCCACCGCGGCCACATCCGTCACGTCGGGGGAGGTGGAGTCGGTACAGGCAGACAGGGGAAGAGCAAGCAGGAAGGCGAGTGCCGCCACCACCTTCCGACGATGGGCCTGGATCATGGGTCCGTCTCCGGTTCAGGTCCAAATGAGGCTCGGATCAGCCTCAGCTATAGCTGATACCCCGTAAGGTTCTCCCGGAGCCCTCCCCGGTCCGGAAGAACCGCGGGCCTCGGGCGGAGGGCGGGCCAGGGTGCCCGATCCGATCTTCCCCCGGGGAACCTGAGGAAATGGGGAAAGCCCAGTGACGGAAGATATTGCTCTTTCCTTGGCGACGCTGCTAG
>PXFI01000254.1 GCA_003564295.1 Gemmatimonadota bacterium
CTGCACCTCTTCATGGAACCGATGTGGGAAGTAGGTGTGAACTCCATCCCCCTCGTACTCCACGGTATCTCTTCGGGTGAGGGATCGGGCGGCCAGGGGCACGGTCTGCTCCCACACCGAGTCACCGAAGATGCGAGGCATCTCCTCTCGGTTGAATCGCTCGACCCAGGTGGGAAGGGTGTCTGTGTAGTAGGTGGAAGTGGCGAAGCGCCCCGCGTTCTCCGTGATCCAGTAGACATGCCCGCGGTTCTTGCCGCCCAGAATGATGGAAGCCTTGTCCTTGCGGGAAGCCGAGAAGACGATGGACCCAGAATCGGCGCCAACCATCCAATCCGCCAACCCCTCCCTCAGGAGGTTCCTGGGCGAACGTCCAGGCAGGGCCGGAAGACCAAGGATGTGGGTGAGGGTGTCCTCCACGGCATGGATGGACCGCCATCCGTCGGGCGCGCGCTCCAGCCAAGCGTCTCCTACCATGCCGCTTCGGGAGGGATACACTCCCGTGGCAATGGCCGCATGACCAGGGGCCGTATAGGTGTTTCCATGGTCGTGGGTGGCGTTGGAAAACCGGAATCCCTCGTCCAGGAGACGCCGTATCCCTCCGTTGAACACGGGGTCATATCGTTCCAGGAGATCCCCACGGAGCTGGTCCACCACCACCAGCACTACCAGGGCGGGGCCTTCGTCAAGGCTCCCTTCCCTGCAGCCCAGCAGCGGCATCAGCGCCAGGACAAGTGCCGGAAGGAGCCCCGGCACAGAAACCTTTGCGGTGGCCGACATGACAACCGTCTTCTCCGTTCCGGAACCGCCTGGTATTCCGGGAAGGACCAGCCCCTCCCCACGGACCCCGGGCAAGAAGGACCCCCGGGCCACGGTTGAAGCTAAGAGAGGAGGCCCCGCCTGCACAGTCCCGGAGAGGAAGTCCCCGGAGTTGTCCTCCTCCAGGTAGGAGGAGGCCCCGCCTGCACTGAGCAGACTGTGGATGGCACCGGACGGCGGGGGTTGCCGAACCGGGTGGGACGCGGTTCGCAGAAGGCCGCGAACGGGGCAGCTTGCCGAACCCTCACCCCCAATCCCACAATAAATGGGGTAAGCCACACGTTGCGCCTGGTTGACACACTACCGCTCCCTGGGTACGTTTTGGCTTCTCTCCGGGGAATACTTTCCGGCGTAGCTCAGTTGGTAGAGCAGACGGCTGTTAACCGTCGGGTCGCAGGTTCGAGTCCTGCCGCCGGAGCTTTCGCTCTCAGGAATGGAGAGAGCCCGACGCCCATGGAGGACTCCCGGAATCGCCCCCGATTCGGGAGTCTGTTCGTTTCCGGACCTCCCTGGCTGGAAGGGACGTAACGCCGTAACCTTCGTGGGTCGCCCCTGGCCGGTACTCGGAGCCCAGGGCCCAACCATACCCCGGTCCATGCTTATGAACGCCGACTCGTCGAAGATCCCCTATCTGCCGGAGCCGATTCAGGGCCTGGCCGGCATCGCCCTGAACTTCTCTTGGCGCTGGAACCGTTATGCCCGGGAGCTGTTCTGGGAGATCGATCCCATCCTCTATCATCTTTCGGGAAGGAACCCCATCGAAGTCCTCCGCCGGGTAGAGCCGTCCCGCCTCGCCGCCTGTGCCCGAGACCCTGAGTTCCTGCATCGCTACCGTAGGGTTCTCGACACGGCCGCCCTGGAGGAGACAAGCGAGGGGACCTGGTTCGTTTCGAAGTACCCGGAGCTTCAGGGCAAGCTCATCGCTTATTTCTGCGCCGAGTTCGGGATCCACAAGTCCGTTCCCATCTATTCGGGAGGGTTGGGTGTGCTGGCGGGGGACCACTGCAAGGCCGCCTCCGACCTGGGAGTGCCTCTCGTGGGGGTCGGACTCCTCTATCTAAAGGGGTACTTCGACCAGTACCTGAACTCGGATGGGTGGCAGGTGGACAACGAGGGCCAGTTCGATCCCTTCATCACTCCCCTGGAGCCCATCCTCACCCCCGGCGACGAACGTTCTCTGGCCAAAGTGACGCTCTATGGCCGAACCATCCACGTCGGCGCGTGGAAGATGGTGGTGGGCCGAACCACCATCATCCTCCTGGACTCGAACCTCCCGGAGAACCAGCCGGAAGACCGGGACCTGACCCAGAAGCTCTACCAGGGAGGACACGAGAACCGGCTCTGCCAGGAGTGGATCCTGGGGGTAGGGGGCGTGAGGGTCCTCCGGGCCATGGACATCCACCCTGACATCTGGCACGCCAACGAGGGCCACGCCGGCTTCATGATGGTGGAGCGGGTCCGGGAGTACTTGGAGCAGGGGCTGGCCCTGGAGGAGGCCGTGGCCAGGGTCCGGGCAACCGGGGCCTTCACCACCCACACCCCGGTTCCAGCCGGTCACGACACCTTCAGCAGCGAGCAGGTGGAACACACCCTGGGCCACTACTGGGAGATCTCCGGCATCGACCGGGAAACCTTCCTCGCCTTTGGAAGGCACCCCGAGATCGACCATGAGACCTTCCACATGACGGCCTGCGGGATGCACCTGTCGCGATACGTGAACGGGGTGTCGGAGAAGCACGGGGTTGTAACCCGGGAGAACTGGTCCAAGCTGTGGCCGGGGAAGAAGGCGAAGGACGTTCCCATCTTCCATATAACGAACGGGGTCCATCTCTCGTCCTGGATGGCCTGGCGGGTGATGGACCTTCTGGACGACCATCTCGGTCCGGGCTGGGCCGAGCGGATGCACGAGAGGGCGTTCTGGGAGGGGGTCCTGAACATGGACGACCATGCCCTCTGGGATACGCACGAGCAGCTGAAGGGACACCTGCAGAGCTTCATCCGGGAGAAGGCCAGAAAGCAGTGGAGGGAGAAGACGGAGGAAGCCATGGACCTGGTGGCTGCGGGAACGCTTCTCAACCAGCAGACCCTCACCATCGGCTTTGCTCGACGCTTCGCCACCTACAAGCGGTCCGATCTCATATTCCGGGACGCGGAACGACTCCTCAAGCTCCTCACCAATCCCTGGCGCCCGGTCCAGATCATCTTCGCCGGCAAGGCCCACCCTGCCGACGAGGAGGGGAAGAGGATGCTCCAGCGGGTGTATTCCTACACCCGGGATCCCCGTTTCGAGGGACGTATCGCCTTCCTCCAGGATTACGACCTGAACTCTGCCGACCGGCTCCTGCAGGGAGTGGACCTCTGGTTGAACCTCCCCCGCATTCCCATGGAAGCCTCGGGCACCAGCGGGATGAAGGCGGCCTTGAACGCCATTCCACAGGTGAGCACGCTGGACGGCTGGTGGGCCGAGGGCTACACGGGAATGAACGGTTGGGCCCTTCCCGTGAGCACCGGCCATCCCGACCCCGACGCAGCCGACGCGGAGGCCCTCTACACCCTGCTGGAGCGTGAGGTGGTGCCCCTCTTCTACGAGAGGGACAGGGACGGTGTCCCCCGGGGTTGGCTGGTCAGCATGAAGCACGCCCTCCTGGAGGCCGGCCTCCGATTCACGGCCGCCAGGATGGTTAGAGAGTACACGGAGCGCGCCTACATCCCGTGTTTCGAGGGCGGGACGGATGGGGACGAGCCACCCTCCATCGGGTAACCTGGGCACCTGCAAGTCCCCACTACAGGAGACACAACGGAGAGGCGCCATGGTTCAGGCGATGGGGGTCGATACGACGGGATCTCCGAACCCTCCTGCGCGGGAGCCCGGCTACTCGCGCTCGGCCAGAATTGTCCATGTCACCGCGGAGTATTGGCCCTACATCCGCACGGGGGGCCTGGGAGAGGCTGTCCGTGGCATGGCCACCTTCCAGAGCCACATGGGCTCCGAGAGCAGCGTCCTCCTTCCCCTCTACCCGCCAGTCCGGAAGGGGGATTTCGGCTTGAGGCCGGCAGGGGACACCTTCCAGGTGAAGATCGGCCCCAGGGTCGAGAGTGGCCGGCTGTGGGAAGCCGAAAAGGGAACCGATGGGCCCAGGGTCCTCCTGCTGGAGAACAGCCGCTACTTCGACCGACCGGGGGTTTACGGGGAAAAGGGCCAGGACTACCCGGACAATTACCTGCGGTTCTCCTTCCTGGCCGCCGCCGCTGTGGAGGGGTTGCCTCTGATCGCGCCGGGTCCGGCTCCGGTGGTGCTTCACGCCCATGACTGGCATACGGCCCTGGCCGTGGTCTACCTCCGGCATCTGCATGGCGGCGACCCGTGGGCCGACCAGGTCGCCACGGTGCTCTCGGTCCACAACGGGGGGTTCCAGGGTCACTTCCCTCCGGACATCCTACCGGAGATCGGGCTACCCTGGGAGCTGTACCACATGGACGTCATGGAGTGGTACGGGCGGGCGAACATCTTGAAGGCTGGACTGGTCTTCACGGACATGGCCACCACCGTGAGCCCCAGCCACGCCTTCGAGCTTCGCACGGCGGCGGGGGGGTTCGGCCTCCATGATACCTTTCTGAGCTTGCTGGACCGGCTGGTTGGCGTCCTGAACGGGATCGACACCGGCATCTGGGACCCGGAGACCGATCCCCACCTACCGGCCAATTACTCCGCCGACGACCTTTCCGGGAAGAGCATCTGCAAGGCCGCCGTCCAGAAGGAGTATGGCCTTCCTGAGGAACCCGGGAAGCTCGTCATCGGGATGGTGGCCCGGTTGGTGTCCCAGAAGGGGCTGGACCTCGTCCTGGGAGGGCGGGCCCTCAGGGAGGCTGATGCCCAGTTCATCTTCCTGGGCAGCGGGGAGCGGCGTTACGAAGAAGCACTGTCGCGCCTGGCCGCTGTGCATCCGGAGCGCATCGCGGTGCAGTTGGACTTCAGGGAGGACCGGGAGCATCGCCTCATCGCCGGAGCCGATGCCCTCCTCATGCCCTCCCTCTACGAGCCCTGTGGGCTCACCCAGATGCGGGCCATGCGCTATGGAACCCCTCCTCTGGCCCGCCGGGTAGGAGGCCTGGACGACACCATCGAAGACGGCACCACCGGCCTCACCTTCGACGACTACAAGCCTGAACGCCTGGACTGGCTCGTGGAGAGGGCCGTCGCCCGTTTCCGGAAGCCCTATGGCTGGCGGGAAATGATGAAACAAGCCATGGCCGAGGATTTCTCCTGGGAGCGGGCGGTCAACCGGTACTTCAAGATCTACGACCAGGCCTTCGAGGCCCGGGCCGAGTCCCTGGCCACATAGTTCCACCCGGGAGCGACCATGCACTTCGTCCTGACTCTGCACAGCCACCTTCCCTACGTGCTGAACCATGGCCGGTGGCCCCACGGCAGCGATTGGCTCTGCGAAGCCACCCTGGACACCTATTTACCCTTGCTGGAAACCCTCCTCGACCTGGAGGAGAGGGAGGTTTCGGCACCCGCGACCCTGGGCATCACGCCGGTGCTGGCGAACCAGCTGGCAAGCCCTGGCTTCCAGGAGGAGATGGACGCCTTCTTCCGGCAGCGGCTCCAGGCCTGTGAAGAAGCCCCGGCCTCCCTGCAAGAGACCGGCGACGAGGAACTCCTTCCCCTGGTGGGGTTCTGGAGGGATCATTTTCAGGGCCTCAGGAGCTTCTGGGAGAGGTTGGACCGTGATCTGGTGGGAGCCTTCCGGAGGCTCGAGGAGAGGGGGCGCCTGGAGATCATCAGCTCCGCCGCGACCCACGGCTTTCTGCCTCTCCTGGGAAGAGAAGAGAGCGTCCGCCTCCAGCTCACCGTGGGAGCCGCCGAGCACAGAAGGCTCTTCGGCAAGGACCCCCGGGGGTGCTGGGTTCCCGAGTGCGCATACCGGCCCGGTGGCGTCTGGGATCCCATGCCCGGCGTGTCCCGGGCGGAACACCGGCAGGGATTGGAGACCTTCCTCCACGATGCCGGCTTCCGGTACTTCTTCATCGACACCCACATGGCCGAAGCCGGGGAATCCCTGGGCTGGTACGGCGATGTCCCCCACGGTGTTGAGCGATTCGATGCCGCGTGGGAAGGGGAAACCCGCCAGGACCGTCCCGAGCCCATCCGGTCCGCCTACCAGGCCTACCTGGTGGGCGACCAGGGCACGGGGGCGGGGGTTACGGCCTTCGTCCGGGAGCCCCTGGCCTCCATGCAGGTCTGGAGCCGCCATCATGGGTATCCGGGGGATGAGGCGTACCTGGAGTTTCACAAGATTCGATGGCCAGGGGGCCTCAAGTTCTGGCGGGTGACAGGCCCTGACGTGGACCTGGGGGGGAAGGGCCATTACGACCCGGTGAGGGCCGGGGTCCGTGCCAGTGGCCACGCCACGCATTTCTCCGGGTTCCTCGGGCACATCCAACGAAGTCAGAACGTGGGTCCCTCCGGAGTCGCCATGGCTCCCTTCGATACGGAGCTCTTCGGGCATTGGTGGTTCGAGGGTGTGGCGTTCCTGGGCGAGCTCTTCCGAAGGCTCCCCTACCGGGATGGGGTCGTTCCCGTGACGGCATCGCAGCATCTTGACTCCTTCCCCCCCCAGCATCTCCTTCTTCCACTGGAGGGATCGTGGGGCGCCAACGGGGACTTCAGCATGTGGTTGAACGACGGGACCCGTTGGACCTGGGAACGCCTCTGGCGCCTGGAAGAAACCTTCTGGGAGACGGCCACCTCGGTCCCCGACTCGGGGGAGCACCGGAGAATTCTGGCCCACGCCGGCCGGCAGCTTCTCCTGGCCCAGTCCTCCGACTGGCAGTTCATGATCTCCACCGGAGCCGTTCCCGATTACGGGGAGAAGCGCTTCAACCTCCACTGTGACGATGCCGAGGGACTGCTGGAAGCTTTGAAGCCTGGAGCCCCGGCCCAGGTGCTGGCGGCCGCCAGGGAGAAGATCCCGGAGCTTGAAGAGCGGGACGACCTCTTTCCCGACATTCTTTCCTGCATGGCTCAGGTCCTGGAAAGGGCCTGAGCCTTCGGGTCCACGACGGCCGGGATCATCTATGCTTAAGGCGCCATTTCCCCTCTCGGTGGTGATTCACGGTCACTTCTACCAGCCCCCCAGGGAGGATCCCTGGCTGGAGACGCTGGAGCGTCAGCCGTCGGCCGCACCCTATCACGACTGGAACCAGCGGATCGTGGACGAGTGCTACCGGGCGGTCCTGGCGGCCCGCGTTCCCGGGCCAGGAGGTCGCATCGCCGAGATCGTCAATACCCTTCAGTTCATCAGCTTCAATTTCGGACCCACCCTCCTGGAGTGGCTGGAGAGCAACGCCTCTGCCATCTATCGAGCCATCCTCGAGTCCGACCAGGTGAGCCGGCGCCTGGCGGGGGACCACGGCAACGCTCTGGCTCAGCCGTACCACCACACCATCCTCCCCTTGGCGTCCCGGCGAGAGAAGGTTTCGGAGGTCCGCTGGGGAATCCGGGACTTCCGGCGGCGGTTCGGCCGGGACCCGTCGGGGATGTGGCTTCCGGAGACCGCGGTGGACGGGGAGACCCTGGACGTGTTGGCCCAGGAAGGGATCGCCTTCACCATCCTGGCTCCCCACCAGGTGAAGAAGCTCCCGGCCAGCGGATTGCCCGGAACGTTCCGCACCTCCGAAGGCAGAGCCATCGCCCTCTTTGTCTACGACGGCCCCCTCTCCCACGGTGTAGCCTTTGGAGCCTTCCTCAAGGACGCGGAGGCGTGGGTCAGGGCGATCCTGGATCCGCCCGCCAGTGTTGAACCGCTTGAAACCGGCACGACCTCGGATTCGAGCCCAGCCGGCGAGGAGCCCGGAGGCGGGCCCCATGCCGAGGTCGCCGGACACCTCCTCCCTCGGCGCCTCGTCTCCATGGCCACGGACGGAGAAACGTTCGGACATCACCATGGCTTCGGCGAGATGGCCCTCGCCGCAGTCATCCGGCGCCTCCAGGCCCTGGAGGGCGTTCGGCTGGAGAGCTTCGCCTCGTTCCTCGCTCGGACGCCCCCGGAGGAAGAGGTGGAGCTGATGGAGCCTTCGTCCTGGAGTTGCGTCCACGGCGTAGAGCGCTGGCGGTCGAACTGCGGGTGCAAGATGGACCACACCGGAACCACGCAGCAGGAGTGGCGGTGGTGGCTCAGGGAAGCCGTGGATCGGCTTGCCGACGAAATCCACGGGGTCTACGAGGAGGAAGCCCCTGCCCTGATGGGTGACCCATGGAACGCACGGGACCGGTACGGTGAGGTGGCCGGGCTGGGGCCGGAGGTGTTGCATGAGCTGGTTCGGGAACTGGCCACCCGGAACCTGCAGCCCATGGAGGAGGTCCGGGCCCGAGAGCTCCTGGACCTGGAGCACCAGGCCCTGCGACTCTTCACCTCCTGCGGCTGGTTCTTCGACGACCTGGCGGGCCTGGAGCCACTCCAGATCATGCGCTACGCCGCCCGGGCCCTGGAGCTGACAGGCCCTCGGCAGGCCGAATTGGAGGAGGGGTTCCTGAGCCAACTGGAGTGGGCATTGTCCAACGAGGAGCCGCCCCGGAACGGGCGGGAGATCTTCCTGCAGGAGGCGAAGCCAGGCGTAGCCGCTCCCCTCAGGGTGGCGGCGGGAGCGGCGGCCTGGGAGTTGGTCGGTTCGGGCAGCGAAGGAGGAGAGGTGCCCGGCTTCCATGTTGCCCGGGACGATCAGGGACTGTTCCGCATCACCCATCGCCGCACCGGCCGGCAGTGGATGGTGGAGGCCCGGGCCCGGCGGCCGAGCCTGGCAAGCCTGGAGGTGCAGGTTCGTGCCGCGGAAACCGCTGGCAGCTTCGCCCCCCTGGCCTTGGAGGACATCCCGGAGGGCTACGGGGATCCCATCAGAGACACCCTTCTCGGCGACGTCCTGGAGCGATGGGTTTCGCCGGAACTTCGGGAGGGCCTCGCTCTCGGGACTCGTGGACTGGCTCGGACCCTGGGTGAGGCCCTCACAGCCGCCCTCCGGTCCCTCGGCAGAGAGAAGCTCACGCCAGTCGACATGGACTGCGTGAGGGACCTGGCAGACCTCCATGGCCTCCTGGAACTTCCCATACCCTTCGACGCCCAGACCGAGTTCTACCGACTCCTGGAGAAGGCTTCTCCACAGGATGCTCCTCGGCTGTCCGTCCTTCGTGAACCTCTAGGGTTTGTCATCGTCGAATGAGCGAGAACAAGCGGCCCCCTGTGTTGTTGACCTTCGGACTCCACGCACACCAACCGGTAGGCAACTTCGACCACGTATTCCAGGAGCACCTCCGGGACGTCTACCGCCCCTTCCTGGAGCGGGCCGTGGAGGAAGGCTTCCTCCCACTGACCCTCCACCTTTCGGGCCCATTGCTGGATTGGATGAAGGGGAAGAGCCCCGAATACCTGGACCTGGTTGGTGGGCTGGTGGCAGATGGCAAGCTCGAGCTCCTCCTGGGAGGCTACTACGAACCCATTCTCCCCTCTCTTTGCCGGGAAGACCGGGTGGAGCAGGTCCGATGGATGAGGGAGGCCCTCCGGGAGCTCTTCGGGGTGGAGGCCAAAGGGCTCTGGCTGGCCGAAAGGGTTTGGGAGCCGGATCTGGCTGCGGACCTGGTGGATGCGGGAGTGGAGTACGTCCTGGTGGACGACCGGCATTTCGTGGCCGCCGGCTTCCCCAGGGAAGCCCTGCACCAGCCCTTCCGCACAGAATCCTGCGGCAAGAGCCTGGGGGTCTTCGCGATCGACGAGAGGCTCCGCTACCTCATTCCCTTCCAACCCCCCCGGGACAGCGTGGCCTACCTCCGGGAGCTCCGGACCTCCGGCCGGTACCTGGCCGTGGCCGCCGACGACATCGAGAAGTTCGGCGGGTGGCCGGGTACCCTGGACTGGGTCTACCGCCGGGGATGGCTCCAGGAGTTCATGCGGGCCATGAAGGAGATGGAGAGGAACGGCGAGGTTCGGATCTCCACCTTCTCCGAAGCCCTTTCCACCCTTCCCAGCGGGGGGGCCGCCTATCTCCCCTCCGCCTCTTACAGGGAGATGGAAGAGTGGGCCCTGCCCACCGAGGCTTTCCTCCGCCTCGCCGAGCTCAAGGAGACCCTGGGCGAGGAGCACTTCGCCAGGGGTGAGAGCCCCCTGATCCGGGGGTCCCATTGGCGGAACTTCCTGGTGAAGTATTCGGAAGCGAACCGCATGCACAAGAAGATGTTGGCCCTCTCCCTGCTTTGCAGGGACCGTGATAACCCCCAGGAAGCTCGGCGGGCCCTCGGTCGTGCCCAGTGCAACGACGCCTATTGGCATGGGGTGTTCGGGGGCCTCTATCTCAGGCACATTCGGGACACGGTGTGGCGGAACCTGGCGGAAGCGGAGGGACTCCTCCGGGCGGGAGAGGACCTTCGCTGGGAGCGACGAGACCTGGACCTGGACGGGCACGAGGAGCTCTGGGTGCATTCCGGAGACTTCTCCGCCCTGGTGAGCCCCGCCCGAGGGGGGGCGCTGGAGGAGCTCACCCTCTTCCGGCACGGCGTGAACCTGGCCAATACCCTTACCCGGCGCCGGGAGCCCTACCACGCCCTCCCGGAGCGGCCCGAGGGAGACAACGGAGGGCCGGAGGCCGCGGATGGAGTCGGCCAGGGGGATGAGGGGGACGCCGGCGGCACACCCTCCATTCACGACCTGGAGGAGGGCCTCCGTTTCACCGAGCTACCTCCCGCGGACCTGGACGAGCGGGCGTTGTTCGTGGACCGTGTTCTCCCGGACGACCTCCTGCTGGAGGATTACAGGAACGGTCGCTTTCAGCCAATCCATTCCTGGGCCGGGGTGGAGTTGAAGCTTCTGGGAGCCGAGGAGGGTGTTGACCCGGACGAGAGTGACGCTCTGGGGAACCCCTCCCACTGGATTGAGGTCTGCCTTGGCGACGATGGGCCCTGGGGCCTTGAGAAGCGGATCCGGTTCTCCGCCGACGGGTCCCTTGAGGTTCGCTACCAGTGGAACCCGGAGGTCTTTCCCGCCCATGCCCTTTTCGCCACCGAGCTCTCCCTGGGAGAGGCGGCCGAGGTGCGGGCGATACCCGATACGGTGGCATGGAGGTTTCCGGTCTCCACGTTTTCCAAGTCGGAGCGAGGCTTCGACGAGACCGTGCAGGGGGAGTCGGTGACCATCAGATGGCCCTGGGCCCAGGGCTGGGGCCGGGTCCGCGTCCGACGACCTTGAAGGCACGGGGGGCCGGCAACAGCCTGGCCCCCCGGATACAGCAGAACCATGGATTCGAAAGGGAGCTGATGAAGAGGATTCTCGTTACCGGAGCCCTGGGACAGGTAGGATCCGAGCTGGTCCCAGCCCTCCGCCAGCGCTATGGCCAACAGAACGTCCTTGCCACGGACATCCGCGAAAACGATGGGGCTCCCTCCGACGAGGGGCCATTTCAACTTGTGGACTGTACCAAACCGGAGGCCTTGCATGATGCCGTCACGGCCTTCGCCGCCGACACGATCTATCATCTTGCCGCCATCCTCTCGGCCGTGGGGGAGGCGGCGCCTTTGAAGGCGTACGAAGTGAACCTCGGTGGGCTGGCTCACACCCTGGAGGTGGCCCGCGTGCGGGGCTGCGCCGTCTTCATCCCCAGTTCCATCGCCGCCTTCGGACCCTCCACACCCCCCGACCCCACGCCCCAGGACACCATCCAGCGTCCAACCACCATGTACGGCGTCACCAAGGTGGCCGGGGAGCTTCTGGCGGACTATTACTTCCTCCGATACGGATTGGACACCCGGGGTGTGCGATATCCGGGCCTCATCTCCTACCTGGCTCCTCCGGGCGGGGGGACCACGGATTATGCCGTGGAGATCTTCTACGAGGCGATTCGCGAAGAACGCTACACCTGCTTCCTGAAGCCGGATACCCGTCTCGACATGATGTACATGCCCGACGCCGTCCGGGCCTCAATGGAAGTCATGGAGGCCGATCCTTCGGATCTGAAACACCGGAATGCCTTCAACATCGCCGCCATGCAGTTCACCCCTGACGAGCTGGCGGCGGCCATCCGGCATCACATCCCCGGGTTCGTCATGGAGTACGACGTGGACCCCCTCCGACAGGGCATCGCCGAATCGTGGCCCAGGCGCCTGGATGACTCGGCGGCCCGGGAGGAATGGGGATGGGCCCCCGAATACGACCTGGAGGACATGGTGGCGGACATGCTTTCCAATCTGAGGCAGAAGCTCGCTGGAGCGGGCGTTTGAACCACCCGGCGGGGAGAGGTCACATGCCTGAAGGGAACCATTTTTCCGGACGACGGGCCCTGATCACGGGAGGGGCCAAGCGCCTGGGCCGGGAGACGGCCCGGCTGCTTGCGGGCCGGGGCGTCCACCTGGCCATCCACTACAACACTTCCAGGGCACCCGCCGAAGAGCTCTGCCGGGAGCTGGGGGCCGCGGGCGTTCGTGCCGTGCCCCTTTCCGGAGACCTCGGCAAACCCCGGGAGGTGGAAACCCTCTTCCAGGAAGCATGGGCATCCATGGACGGCCTGGATTTCCTCGTGAACAACGCCTCCATCTTCCCACCGGACCGTCTGGACGAGATGGAACTGACCCATCTCCTGGAAAACCTCCGGGTGAACGCCTGGGCCCCCTTCCTCCTCACCCGTGCCTTCTGGAGGCGGCTGCGGGGCACGCAAGAGCGAGGCGCCGTGGTGAACCTCCTGGACACCCGGCTCGTGGGAGGAGACCTGGCCCACGCCTCATACCATCTGAGCAAGGCCATGCTGAAGGAGCTCACCACGCTGACGGCCCTGGAGTTCGCCCCGGAGCTCCAGGTGAACGGGGTGGCTCCCGGGGCCGTCCTGCCTCCGGAGAACGAGGAGGACGCCTACCTCGAGAAGCTGACGGCGGAGCTACCCCTCGAGCGCAGGGGGTATCCCGGCGACATCACCGAAGCCACCGTCTATCTTCTGGGCACCAGCTTCGTCACCGGTCAGATCATCTTCGTGGACGGGGGCCGGCACCTCCGTCTGGGAGGGAGCACATGAGGGACCGCATCCTCATCAAGGACCTCCACCTCCGGGGGATCATCGGGATCCAGGACTGGGAGCGGGAGAAGAGGCAAGACATCCTCGTCAACGTCGAGATGGAGGCCGACTGCCGACCCCCGGGAGCCACCGACGACTTCCGTGAAGCCGTGGACTACAGAGCCGTCTCCAAGAAGATCATCGGCCTGGTGGAGGGCTCGGCCTTCTACCTGGTGGAGAAGCTGGCCGAGGAGATCGCCAGGATCTGCCTGGAGGATCCCCGGGTGAGCCTGGCCCGGGTCCGGGTGGAGAAGCCGGGGGCGGTTCGGTTCTCCCGGAGCGTGGGCGTGGAGATTGAGCGCCGGCGTGAATGACCCCCTTGCCCGTGCCTACCTGGCAGTGGGCTCGAGCATCCGGCCGGAGTCGAACGTCGTCGCCGCTGTGGAGCTCCTGGCCGGGACCCCGGGCATCACCGTCACCGGGATCTCCACCCTCTACCGAACCCCTGCCCTGGCCGGACCGGGAGACGCCCCCCTGGAGGCTGAGCCGGGCCATGAGCCGGGTGATCCCGACTTCCTGAACGGTGTGCTGGAGATCCAAACCGAGCTTTCCCCTGTCGAGCTCCTGGAAGTGCTCCGGAGAGTGGAGACAGATCTGGGCCGTGTGAGGGAGGGAGACCCATATGCCCCCAGGACCATGGACCTGGACCTCCTTCTCTATGCTTCAGGGGGGGGCGAGGCCAGCCAGCCCTACTGGTCCCCCGTGCGGCCCGACGGCTCGTGTGTTCACCCGGAGGTGTGGACCCGTTCCTTCGTGGCCATACCCCTCCTGGAGCTCGCCCCCCAACTGTCCCTGCCTCCCCACGGGAACCCCCTCAAGACCCTGGCGGAGCGTTTCCCCCATCCCTGGGGCACCCCGGAAGCCGGGCTCACCCGGACGCTGCGCTCCCGCTTTCTCCAGTCCTGACCGGTTGCGGGAACTCCGCTCTTCTTTACGGGATATTCCCTCGAGTTCCAGCAAACCATCCCGGCCCCAAATGGAACCGACTATGACCGAGCTTCGACAGAAGAAGTGCAAACCCTGCGAAGGTGGCATTCCCCCAATGACCCTGGAGGAAGCCACCGGGCTCCAGAAGGAGGTGCCCCTGTGGGAGGTGATCGACCAGGGCCATGGCATCCGCCGCATCCTGACGTTTGCCAACCACCATGAAGTAATAGCTTTCGTGAATGCCGTGGCCTGGATCTCCCACCGGGAGGACCATCATCCGAACATCCTGGCGGGGTACAGTCGCTGCGAGCTGGTGTACACGACCCACGCTGTGGATGGGCTGACGGAGAACGATTTCATCTGCGCTGCGAAGGTGGACGCCCTCCTGGAGTGATGCCCTCCAGAGGCGTGGCGACGCCCGATCTGGCCGGCGAGCACCCGACGAAGGCAACCTCGGGCGAGGCGGCCCACGGCCCCCGGGCTCCATGGCCGAGCGTCACCCCGCCATGAGCCTTTCCCACACCACGCCCGCCAGGGCCGCGTCCTGGGCACCCACCCCCGTGAGGTCGCAAACGATGAGCTCCCTTCCCTCCCTCCCGGGCCGTGATCCCTGGAGGACCTCTCCCAGCTCCGCGTGAATCCCTTCGGGGGAGAGGACCCCGGCCCTCACCGCATGGTGGGTCTCCCCCAGGCTCAGGCACTGAGGGAGGGAGTCCACTACCACCTTACCGGCCCGTCCCAGCACCTCCACGGCCAGCTCCTGCTTCTCCGGCCCATCCGAGCCTACGGCTACCACCGTGGCCCCTTCGGTGAGCCAGTCGGGTTCCACCATGGGGCTCCGGCTTGGAGTCGCCGTAACGAGCAGGTCCGCCCCTTCCACAGCCTCCCGGGCGGTCGCGGCGCCGAATACCGGTACTCCCAGCGCCGGCGCCATCTCCCTGCGGTACTGCTGCACTTCCTCCGGTAAGGGGCTCCAAACTCGTACCTGCTTCAGGCTTCGGACTCGGGCAATGGCCCGGAGCTGGTACCGGGCCTGGGATCCTGCCCCCAGGACCCCCACCGACAGAGGGCCATGGGGTGCCAGGAGCCGGACCGCCAGGGCACCGGCCCCCCCGGTCCTGAGCTCCGTGAGGTACCCGTTGTCCTGGAGGAGGGCCAGGGGGAAGCCGGTTTCCGCATCGAAGACCAGAACCAGCCCGGATCCGGTGGGGAGTGCCCGCTCCGGGTTCCGGTAGAACCCGGAGGCCACCTTCAGCGCGAATACCGGTTCTCCCTGAAGGTAAGCCCCCTTCACGTGCACCTCCCCCCTTTGTTCCTCCAGCTCGAGGCCCATGGGTGGGGGTTGGACCACACGGCCCTGGGCCAGGGCCAGGAAGGCGGTCTCCACAGCCTGAAGGGCCTCCTCCTCCCCCACCATCTCCCGCAGCCGATCCTCACCAAACACTTTCATGTGCCCTCCCCCGGGCCCCTTTCCTTGCCCGTGCCACGTTCCCTCTCAAGCTTCTCTCACCGGAAGCGCTGGAGGCTCTTCTCTGGTGGATCCATGGCCAGTTCTGGGGAAGAGTGGCGCTTCGTCAATCCCAGGGTCGGAAGCGAACCAGGAACGTGGCCCCGAAGCGCTCGAAGTAGGAGTCGCCGATGTCCGTCTCGGCCCGGTTCCAGGCGAACCGAACCGCTCCATCCAGGTTCACGAACAGGGGCCGTACCACCTCCAAGTACACCACCGATGCGTTGTCGGCTTCCTCCCCGGGAACCAGACGTGCGAAGTCCGTCTTGGTCACGTATCGCTTGGTCGTCAGCACGGCGAAGAGGTTGACGCTGAGCTCCTGAGGGAGGGGAACGGACATGACCGCACGCAGGCTGATGGCGTCGTACTCGGGGCGGCTGGAGTTCGACCGGTTCAGGGTACCCTCCACGCCGGCCTGCGCGAAGAAGCTGGATCGGAGGGTCCAGGTGGCCCCCAGATTCAGGGTCTTGTCTCGCCGAAACGGATCCGCCGGGTCGAAGGTCCCCTGGTTCCGGTAACCCGTTGCCCTGAAGCCGGAATGCACCCGGATGGTCCAGGGGGAGCCCCAGGTCGCCCCCACCTCCACCCCCAGGACCTCCCGGTCCAGCAGGTCAAGCTGGGGGGTTGGTCTGGGGCTGCGGTAGTCGGCGAACTCGCCGAACAGCTGCCCATCCAGGTGGATTCCCCGCATGGGGTAGAGCTGGAGCCGCACTCTCCCGTCCGCCGTCAGATATCCGGGTTGGATGTAGAGAGGCATGGGTGGGCGGTCTTGCACCCGCCGGCCCCCACCCCCACCGAATACCCAGAGCTCCCCGAGAGAGCCCAGAGTCTCACGGTAACTCAAGTCCACCCGCCCCACCCACTCCCTGGGGGCGTAGTCCCTGACCTGGAAGCCCCCTGCCACGAACTGCCGCAATCCCGCGTCGAATCGAAGAAAGGCCCCTCGCTCCCGGCGATTGAGAAGTGACACGCTTCCCCGCACACCCATCTCCCCAACGGCGGCAGACGCTGCGTCGGTGCTGTCCACGGCGGGTACGGTCACGGCGGCCAGATTCCCCCGGTATCCTTCTGCGGAAATGCCACCGGTAAAGACCAGGTCCTGCCAGGTAACCTGAGCCCCGGCCCCCACGGGCAGGAGCAACCCTGCTACCAGGAGAGACGCCCGGAGGATAGCCCCCAGCCCGTGTCCGGTCCTCATGCCGCTCCGCCCGCAAACAGACTACGGAGATCCGCCATCTCCAGCCTGATCTGCCGCCGGAAGCTCTCTGCCTTCACACGAATCCTCTCGATACGCTCCGACACCTCTTCCCTTGTGACCACAAGGAACTCGATGCGTTCCTCCAGGGTGAGAGGTCGCTCCTCGGCCCCCGGTGCATCAACCTCCCCGGGAGGCTGGGCCAGGGGCGGGATCGGGTCACTCCGGGATCCCGGCGGCCCAACCGGAAGCCGGAGGTCCCCGTATCGCTCCACCCCCGCCACGAAGTCGTCGGACTGGCGCATGAGGCGAAGGTCCCTCCGGAGCCCCTCCAAACGCCGATCGATCTCGCCAAGCAGTTCCTCGTACTGATCCCCTCGTACATCGAGAATGCTGGCTTTGATTCTGATGTTCTCGTTGTCGTCCCGGGGTCCAATGACGATGTCCGGCTCCGGCTCCAGGATCACCTCCGGGTCCTCCTGGGCCCGCAGCTCGGCAATCTGGTTACGGGTGTCCTGTACCAGGATGGCCAGCTCCTGTCTCTCGTCCGGATCTCTGGCCAGATCCGCCTGCTGCAGCAGATCCTCCAGGTGCCTGGCCCGGGCATCCAGCAGGCGGCCCCGAGCCAGCCTCACTTCCCTCGCCTTCTCCTCCACCCTCAGCGTTTGCATCCTCATCTCGGGGCCGAGCCGGTAAGTGATGGCCAGGGCCTCCTCCTGGCCGGCCTTGTCCCCCACCTCCCCTGCACGACGAAAGGCCAGGGAAGCCCTGTTGAAGCGACTCTCCAACACTTCCAAGGCCTGAAATGCCGCCCTGTACTCATCGAGGCTGGAACGATACGCCAGATCCAGCTCGCTCAGAGTAAGATCTTCCTGGGCGCCGGCGGGAAGAGCAAATGCCGCGGACACACACGCCACCACCAGGAGGGACACGCCCAGACGCGGTCCGAGGCGGCCCGTGGGGAACCGGCAGCGGCGGGAGGTAATCACGCTCGGATCCCGTACTTCTCGAGTTTGTAGTAGAGGGCGCTGGGCTTCAGGCCCAGGAGGCGTGCGGCTTCAGCCTTCACGCCCCGGGCCTCCTCCAGAGCCTTTCGGACCAGGCGTTCCTCCAGGCCTTCCACCGCCTGGTTCAGGTCCAGGCCTCCGGCGGGGATGACTGCATCGATGAGGGACGTGTCCAAGGCCGTCCCAGGCGGGAGGAAGGGAAGATCGTCTTCTTGAAGCACCGGACCCTCCGCCAATACCAGCGCCCGCTCCATCACGTTCTCCAGCTCCCTGACGTTGCCCGGCCAATCATACTCCCGCAACCGCTCCACGGCGCCAGTGCTCAGCCCATCCACCCGGTGATTGGTCCTGTCCTGGAGCTTGCGCAGGAAGTACTCCGCAAGCATGGGAATGTCCGTCTTCCGCTCCCGGAGGGGTGGGATGGTGATGGGAACCACGTGGAGCCTGTAGAAGAGGTCCTCCCGGAAGGAGTCTCCCTGCTGCAGGTCCTGCACGGGGGTATTGGTGGCCGCGATGATGCGAACATCTACCGTAAGGGTTTCCTCTCCCCCTACTCTCTCCAGCTCCCTCTCCTGGAGAACTCGCAGGAGTCGGATCTGGGTGGCCTGGTTGATGGTGGCGACCTCATCCAGGAAGAGTGTCCCCCCATTGGCCAGCTCGAACCTCCCCCTGCGCTTGCGGTCCGCTCCGGTGAAGGCTCCCTTCTCATGCCCGAAGAGCTCCGAATCCAGGAGTCCCTCCGTAAGGGCGCCACAGTTCACCCGAATGAACGGACCGTCCTTCCGTAGGGATCCCGCGTGGATGGCCCGGGCCACCAGTTCCTTCCCCGTTCCCGACTCCCCGTAGATCATCACCGTGGACTCGCTGCGGGCCACACGCTCAACCCAGCGGAACACCTCCTGCATCTGGCTCGACTCGCCAACAATCTCTCCGTAACGCGCTTCAGCTTCCTCCCGGAGGTAGGTGTTCTCCACCCGCAGCGCCACGTTCTCCCGCCGGAGCCTGAGGCGCTCGGCCCGCTCTGCCAGGAGCCGGTCGATCTTCACGCCGAACTCCTCTGAAGAGAACGGCTTCGTGATGAAGTCGGCGGCCCCCAGCTTCATGGCCTCCACCGCCTTCTCGATGGTCCCGTAGGCGGTGATTACCAGTACTTCCGTGTCGGGAGAACGCTCCCGCACCGCACGGAGGACCTGAATCCCGTCCATCTTCGCCATCTTCAGGTCCGTTATGACCAGGTCGGCCCCCTTCTCGTCAAGAAGGCTCAACCCCCGTTCGCCCCCGTCGGCCGACACCGTCTTGTGCCCCCTCCGGCGCAAAAGGAGTTCCAGACCCTCCCTCATGGAGTCATGGTCGTCGATGATGAGAACGTGCGCCATGTCTTAATTCCTGGATTCTTCCGGAGAGAGATCCTCCCCACCACGGAAATATACCCTGAACTCGGCGCCCTCCCCAATCGAACCGTCCCCCAGGTTCGCCTCCACCCTTCCCAGGTTCGCCTCCACCACCCGTTTCACGATGGCCAGCCCCAATCCCGCACCCTGTGCTTTGTCCGTGACGAAGGGCTCGAAGATCCGGTCCTCCATCTCCCTGGGAACGCCGGGACCATTGTCCCTCACGATGATCAAAGCCTCGCCCCGGTCCGTCTCGCATCGCACCTGGACCTTGTCTCCGGCATGGGCGGCGTTCCTCAACAGGTTCAGGGCGATCCGTTTCACGTGTTCCGGATCGGCCTTGGCCATGAGGTCCTCAGGAGGCAGGACCACGGCAATCTCCCTGCCGGCCCCTTTCATCTCCATCTGGACCAGCTCCACGGCCTCCCTTACCGGCCCTCTGACATCATGGAGAATCATGTCCGGGCGCAGCGGCTTGGCGAAGGCGAGGAAGTCATCGATGATCCGGTTCAAGGCCGCCACCTCAGCCCGGACCTTGTTGATGAATTGACTCCTTTCGTGGGCGTCTTCCGTCTCAGCGGCCGCTGCCGCGAAGAGCTCCAATCCTCCAAGGGGGTTTCTGATCTCGTGGGCCACCTGGGCCAGCATGAGGCGGAGGTGCTCGTCCCGCTGCAGGATCCCTTCCCTCATGCGCTCCATGGCTCTGGAAAGTCGTCCCAACTCTCCTCCCCCTTCCTGCCCCACCGGCTCGTCCATCCTGCCCCTCTGGATCCTCAGGGCCACACGCCCCAGGCGGTTGAGGGGCCTCGTCACCGTGGTGGCCAGGAGCCAGGCGATCAAGGCCGCCACCACCGCAGCCAGAATCGAGCCAACTATGACCGTCCTGCGAAATGCATAGAGAGGCGCCATGAAATCGGCCGGCATGAGGACTGCGAGAACCGCATCGGTCTGCTCCAGGCGCACGAAGCCATACTTGAAGTAGCGCCCCTCCACTTCCTGATAGAACAGGGGAGATACGGTGTGGCCCAGAATGGCCGCCCTGTGGATCTCCTCGGAGTAGGGTGCCAGCTCCCAGAGCATGGCCCCAATGGGGATGGAGTCGGTGGGAAGGGTGGTGACCAGGGCCGTCAGGTCCGACCTGAGGATGTAGGCTTCATCCACGAAGCTCCTCAAGCGTTGGATCCGGCTCTGGATGCTGGTGAACTCCCGTCGCCCCTCATCGCCCGGCCTGAAAGCCAGGATCAGGTCGGCCGTGAGACCAACTTCCGCAGCGGCCCCGGCAACTTGCACCAGCTTGGCGTCCAACTCCTTTTCCAGGGCCCGGGAGGCAGTCCGGTAAGCGAGGATGCCTCCGAGGGCCGAAACCACGACCGAGAAGGCCACGAAAACAAGGACGAATTGCTGGCGCAGGGACACGGTATCAGGTCCCGCATGGCACCCGCTCGACGATGATCTCGCTGAAGCGGATCGGCTCGCGGGTCCGGGGCGCTACGACAACGTGCACAGGGTAGTGCGTGCGGGCTGCCGGGGAGCAGAAATCACCCGGTATCCGCTCGAAGATATGGACCTGTGTGCCTTCCCCAGTCTGGAGGACCCTCCTCACCTCCACGCTGTCACCCGCTTCGGCCCGGGAGCCCACAGCCGCCACCACGACCATCTCCCGGCTCCAGTCCACACCGGGGGGCACCGAAAGGAGGCTACCGGTGTGGGCTTGCCAGAAGGCCTCCCAGCCCGTGGGAGACTGGGGATTGCCTTCCGGTATGGACAGGAACACCCTGGGCTCCGGCAGCCTTGCCCCAGAATCGTCGGCACGGTCCAGGGTCCCGAAAGGGACACTGCCCAGATACGTGGAGGTGAATTGATACCCCTGGGTGAAGTCCCTTACGAGGAGGGCTGCTTGGATGACACGCCCGGCCTGAAAATCCGGGCCGGCATGGGAGGTCTCCATGGTGGCCAGGGTTCCCTCGGCACATCGTGTCCAGGTGGCTTCCTCTTCTCTGGCTTGATCCCAGATCGAGACGGTGACGTGGGTCCAGCCCGTTGGGCAGGGACCCGGAAGGCCTTGGGCCAGCTCAGGTATGAACAGTTGGAGACCCGCAGTCTCGTTGAGCTGGGTAATGAGGGAGGCGTAGGCCGCAGCATATGCCCGGGGATCGCCTTGATTGCGACGCACATTTTCGTCACCTGCCAGGCCGCGGTAGGAGATGACCTCCCTGAGTACCCAGGCTCCGGAAGATGCCCAGGTGAGAATCTGTTGGATCTCCCCCTTTCCTTCCCGAAAGACGAGAGGGGCTACAAGGGTTACTCGAATCTCGCCGAGCTGGCCGAATCTGAGAGATCCAACGGGTGGCGTGATCTGCTCATCCTGGCAGCCGGGTGTGCCTGTACCCACCATGGCCAGGAACAAGAATCCCATAACGATGCGTCGGCTACTGCATTTGTGGGAGAAATCCATAGACGGTTCCCGGCTCCAGTTCCTACTCGCCAAGTGTCCTTTCCTGGACCTGGCCCCTGGCACGCTGCATGGGTTCCTTGGGTCCCTGGTAGGAATCTCGCTCTCTGTCCGAAGAGCCCTTAGACTTCTACCCCGCGGAGGGTGCCGCCGTTCATCTAGTCCAGGAGACGTAGAGGCATTACGAGACACAAGTAGTCCAGGTCTTCGTCACCTGTGGTCACCGGTTCGACGATTGTAGCTCGCTCCGGGGCCTTGAAGGTCAGCTTCACCTCATCGGTAGGTATGTACCGAAGCACCTCCAGAAGATAGTTGGCGTTGAAACCGATCTCGAGCTCGTCACCTTCATAGTGGAGCTCCAGCTCGTCCTCCCCCTCCCCCAGGTCGGGAGTAAGGACGCTGAGATGAACGGTGTTCTTCCCGAAGAGCAACCGAACACGATGAGTCTGATCACTGGCGACGATAGCCATCCGTCGCACCGCCGCCTCCAGCGACGCTTTCTGGACGATGGCCATCTTGTCGTTGTCCTTTGGGATCACCTGCTCGTAGTTCGGAAACGTCCCCTCGATGAGGCGGGTGAAAACTTCAGTGCCTGATGCTTTAAACCCCAGGTGGTTCCCATCCCTCGCCACATCCAAGGTGTCATCTGTCTTGAAGAGTCTTTGTACCTGCTGGAGAGCAGCTGGTGGTACAATGAAATCCGCACTGGTAGCCGTAGTGCCTCCGGCAGGAACGGCCATGCGAGCAAGGCGATGTCCATTTGTAGCCACCATTCGCATTCGCCCATCCCGGAGCTCCCACAGCACTCCATTGAGAATGGGTCGACTTTCCTCTGTCGAAACCGCAAACGACGTATGGTGAATCAAACGCTGGAGGTGCTTGCCCGTGACTGTCCATCCCTCCTCGAAACGGATCTGCGGCAAGCTCGGGAAATCCTCACTAGGGAGACCGTTCAGCTTGAAGACACTCCGTCCACAGCGAAGCTCCAGCTGATCTCCCCGGGCCAGGATTTTCACGGGTTGATCAGGAAGCTCCCTGGCTATCTCCTGAAGCTTCTTTCCCGGTGCCGTGAGGGTTCCCGAAACAGTTACTTCCGCCGGAACCCGAATGCGCACTGCCACATCCAGATCCGTACCGGTCATCCACACCCCCCCTTCCTGAGCATCTATCAGGATGTTGGAGAGAACCGGTAGGGTGGTCTTGGTGGGAATGCTAGCCGAAACGGCAGCGAGACCCTGATGGAGATTCTGTCGGGTAATGGTGAGATCCATGGATCCTCCGCTCTACCGGAAATCGGTCAGTGCTGTTTCCACAAGGAGCATGCGTCCGAGTGGTAGTTCTTCTAAGTGTAAGAAAGAAACCTCGTAGTAGTAGTACCTGTGGAAGTGTGGAAAAGGAAGACGTGGACGCCAGAAATCTCTTTACCGGGGTGGAAAGGGGCCTCTCGACTCCTTGTTGAGAGTATGGGGAGAAAATGAGTGCTCCTTGTGCATGATTGTCTCCGTCGGGTTCATTGTGGAAGGCTTCCGGGCTTTCCACAGGTTCTCCCCAGTGTTCCTCACACTGGTCCGGATAAGCGATCCTTCAGGTTGGTGACAAGGTTACGGAAGGGCACGTCCGCGTCCATCATCCCCTCCACCTTCCGTATGGAGTGGATCACCGTGGAGTGATCTCTCCCTCCAAACAGCTTTCCGATTTCCACCAGGGGAAGCTCCAACAGTTCCCTGATCAGGTACATGGCGACCTGACGAGGTACGGTCAAGTCCTTTGTGCGTCGTGGAGAGCAAAGAGCTTTGGTGGTGACCTTCCACTGGTCCGCCACCAGCTCCTGTATGCTCGATACATGGATGGTCCGCTGCTCCCCGTGAGCTGCGGTTCCAAGCACTCCCTGGAGAGCGTTGCGGGCCATGGCTACAGAGATCTCTACATGTTTCAGGGAGGAGTACGCGAGAAGCTTGATTACGGCACCTTCAAGCTCCCTGACGGAGGCTGTACATGACCGAGCGATGTAATCAATGACGTCCGGATCCAGGGTCAAAGCATCGTCGCTGGCCTTCTTCCGGAGAATGGCTACACGGGTCTCGTAGTCGGGAGGCTTGATGTCGGCTACCAACCCCCACTCGAACCGGGAAATGAGACGCTCTTCCAGACCCGGAATCTCCTTGGGTGGCCGGTCGCTGGTCAACACAATCTGCCTGTGGGCATCAAAGAGTGCATTGAAGGTGTGGAAGAACTCTTCCTGGGTCCTCTCCTTCCCCTCGAGACAGTGTACATCGTCCACGAGGAGCAGGTCCATCTGCCGGTACCGGCGCCGGAATTCGGGCGTCGTCCCCTCCTGAATGGCTGTGACGAGCTCGTTCACGAAATGCTCGGTGGGAGCATAGATCACCCTTTTGCGGGGATCAGCCTCCAGGATTGCGTTCCCGATGGCGTGCATGAGATGGGTCTTTCCCAGCCCCACCCCACCGTAAAGGAAGAGGGGATTGTACATTCGGGCCGGCTTTTCCGAGACCGCCACGGCGGCGGCAGCGGCCAACTGGTTGTCCCCGCCGACGACGAACCGCTTGAAGGTGTACCGCGGATTCAGCCGCGGGCCGGTACCGGAGCCACCCATGGTTGGCGACACCTCCGGAGGCGCATGATTCCCCTTGGGTGGAGCCACGGAATCGGTGACTTCCACTGACGGAATCCGGGGAGGGGCGGCCACGGAACTGACGGAGAAAGAAATTCTCAGGGGACGTCCGACAACCCGTGCGGCGGCATCTTCGAGAAGGGGTCCGTATCTGTCTTCAAGCCACTGGCCGTGGAACTGGTCAGGGGCCTCGACGAGAAGGGATTCCTGGGAAAGTCCCGCGGGCCGGATGTCGGCCAGCCAGGTGCGGAAGGCCTGCTCGGGGAGCCCTGCCCGGACCAGCTGAAGAATGCGAGACCAGAGTTCGGCGGCGGTGAGCTCCATGGACGTCCGCGTGGTTCGAAGGGCAACCCGGCAAAAATTGGCTTGGAGATGGGGGCAGGGAAGCTATTCAGGGGTCGAGGAGAAGTCAATCAGGCATGGCCTGACAGGACATGAACCCCTGAAGACACCGCCGGGACGGGGTTGACCCTCTCCTGCCATTCCAGGTACTTTTCAAAGCTAATCTTTGGACGTGACTCATGAAGGGTGCGGGGTGATTTCCCATGATGCCGACGTACAAGCCTCGGAACCGCAAGCGGAAGAACAAGCACGGCTTCCGGGCCCGCATGCGAACAAGGGCTGGCCGCAAGAGCCTGAACCGGCGTCGGCGGCGAGGCCGGCGTCGGCTGGTGGTGACCATCGGATCAAAGTAAGCTCGTGGGGGAGGAGCAGGCGGGCGCGGAGATGTGTGGTGGCCTCCGGATGCCTCCCGCGAGCCGGATCACCAGGACCAGGGAGATCACGGCGCTCCTGCGGAGGGGAAGGAAGAGGAAGACGTCACACCTGGACGTCTTTTTTTTATCTTCCAGGGGGCCAGGGGCCCGGATAGGGCTGGTGGTGCCGAAGTATCAACGGAGCGCGGTGGCCCGGAACCTGATCAAGCGCCGGCTCAGGGAGCTGAGTCGGCGAGAGGTGCTGCCCCGCCTCCGGCAGTCGTCGCTATCGTTGGATCTCCTGATCAGGGTCCGGAGAGAGGCATATGATGCCACGTACCGTGAGCTCCGGATGGAATTGTTGAAGGTTACTGAGGAGCTATGTTCAGGGGAATTTTCCTGGGGCTGATCCGGTTCTACCGCAGAGCGGTATCACCGTTCACGGCGCCGTCGTGTCGGTTTACCCCCAGTTGTTCCGCCTACGCCCAAGAAGCTGTAAACAGATATGGAGCTGGCAGGGGAGGCTGGCTGACCCTGCGCCGCCTGCTGCGCTGCCATCCCTTCGGAGGTAAGGGATACGACCCGGTACCATGAGAACCGAGATCCGATTTCTTTTAGCGGTGGTCCTGATGATCGGCGTGCTGGTCATCACCAACATCGCCTTTCCCCCTCTTCCCCCGGAGGAACCTCCCACGCCGGAGCTCATTGAGCCCGAGTTGCCGGTCCACACCCCGGATCCGGAGAGGCTGGAGCCCCCGACGGACCCAATCCCCCCGCTGGACGTTGCCATTCCCGATGAGGTGGAAAGGGATCCACTGGCGGTTCTTTCAAGGGACACCGTGCCTGCCGTGGCCACGGAGCTTGAGCGGGTTCCCGAGACAGTCCTGGTGGAGGGTCCGCTCTACAGGTTCACATTCTCCCCAATGGGAGCCCGTCTCGTCTCCGCCAGGCTCCTCCGTTTCGAGTCGTTCACCTTGGAAGGCGCGGTGGAGCTGGTCTATCCCGATGGGCCCGGGGCCCTCGGATCCCGATTCCTGGTCGGACGGGACACCCTGGATCTGCGGGATCTCCGCTTCGAGGTGGAGCCGGAGGGGGGGCTCCGCCTCGTGGAAGGTGATGGAGAGCAATCCCTGACGTTCACCTACCAGCACCCTACTCATCCGTTCACATACGTGGTGGAGTACACCTTCAGTCCGGACGACTATGTGGTTGGAGTCTCGGGCAGGGTGAGGGGCATCGATGCGCAGCTTGCCTTTGTCGATCTGGGGACGGGCATTCCCTTCAACGAGCCCCAGGAGCGTGACGAGGCCAGGGCGGCAGCTTATGTGGTCAATCACCTTCGTCAGGGTATCCGGTCGCAACCCTTGAACAGGGTGGCAGAGGTCCGATTGGAGGAGGGACCGTTTCGGTGGGTCGCCTTCAAGAGCAAGTACTTCGTCAAGGTCATGTTGGCCGGCAAGGTGGAGGAGGACCAGGCCCATTTCGGAGGAGCCCTCGTCCGAGACCTGCCGCAGGAGCATCAGGCCCACTTGAGCGTGAGCCATGCCATCCCTTCCGATGGATCCTTCGGGTACCGTCTGTTCATGGGCCCACAAGAGTTCGCCCGCCTGGCCAACGTGGGAGAGGATCTCCAGAACGTGAATCCCTACGGCTGGAGGTTCTTCAGGCCCATCGTCCGACCGTTCGTGGGGGTCATCATGACGCTCCTGGTGTTCCTGCACGAGAACCTGCGATTGGGGTATGGCTGGGTCTTGATGCTCTTCGGTGTGATGCTGAGGGTGGTTCTCTACCCGTTGAACCAGAAGGCCATGAGGGCCCAGATGCGCAACATGGCCGTGCAGCCGCTTCTGCAGGAGATCCAGACGAAGTACAAGGACAATCCCGAGAAGCTGCAGAAGGAGATGATGAAGCTCTACAAAGAGCACGGGTTCAACCCCGTGGCCGGTTGCCTTCCCATGCTCCTGCCCTGGCCGATTCTCATCGCCCTCTTCTTCGTCTTCCAGAACACCATCGTGCTCCGGGGGGTACCGTTCCTCTGGTTGCCGGACCTCTCGGCCCCGGATCCGTACTACATCCTTCCTGTGTTCCTGGGCGTGTCCATGTTCCTCCTCCAATGGGTGACCATGCGATCCATGCCCCAGAGCAACCCACAGATGAAGATGATGATGTACATCCTGCCCGTCATGATGGTGTTCATCTTCTTCAGCCTCGCCTCCGGGTTGAACCTCTATTACGCCACCGCCAACGTGGCCACGCTTCCCCAGCAGATGCTCATCGCCAGGGAGCGGAAGAGGGTCCAGGCCCAGGCTTCGTTGACCGCCAGCAAGTGAGACGTCGGCTCCCGGCCTCCCCGGAATCGGTGGTGCCAGGATGAGAGATGGCCAACGCTGACACCATTGTTGCCCTCGGGACGCCGCCAGGTGTCGCAGCCCTCTCGGTGATCCGCCTTTCGGGTCCTTCTTGCGCGGAGATCGTCAGGCGCATCTGTCCCGGGATCCCGGCGGAGCCGGAACCGAGAAGAGCCATGCTTGCGAGAGCATTGGACCCGGATACGGGTGCGTCCCTGGACCAGGTCCTGGTGACGGTGTTCCCTGGTCCGGAGAGCTACACGGGGGAGGACATGGCCGAGGTGTCTTGCCACGGTGGTTGGCTGTCCCCGGCGTTGATCCTCGAGGCCTGCCTCTGTGCCGGGGCCCTGAGGGCCCAGGAGGGCGAGTTCACCCGGCGCGCTTTCCTCAACGGGAAGATGGACCTCCTCCAGGTGGAGGCCGTCCTGGACCTCATCGAGAGTCGCACCCCCGCTCTGCACGGCGCCGCGGTCCATCAGCTCGAGCGGGGCCTTTCCCGGAGAATAGGGGGGCTGAGGGAGGGGCTCGTGGACCTGGAGGCCATGCTGATGCACCACCTGGACTTCCCGGAGGAGGACGATCCGCCTGTGCCCACCCCTCGGATCCTCGCCAGGGCCGGTGATCTGGTGGGGATGATGGAGGAGCTTCTTCGGACGGCTCCGGAAGGAGAGCTGCTTCGGGAGGGCGCCGTGACGGTGCTGGCGGGACTGCCGAATTCGGGAAAGTCCAGCCTCTTCAACGCACTGCTCGGGGAGGAGAGGGCCATCGTCACCGAGGTTCCGGGTACCACCCGGGATGCGCTGGAGGCCGTGGTCTCCCTGGGGGGGTTTCCTTTCCGCCTGGTGGATACGGCAGGCCTTCGGGAGACCCGGGAGAAGGTGGAGCGGATGGGGGTGGAGGTGGCGCGACGGTATCTGAGGGGAGCCGATGTGATCTTGTTCTGTGTTGAAGCGGAACGAGCCCTCCAGGTTTCGGAAAGACGATTCCTGGACGAGGTGGCGGAGACCCCGGTGGTGCTCGTCAGGACGAAATCGGACCTGCATGCGGGAGAGGAGCCCCGGGCTCCCCGGGGGCCGGAGCCGTTACCGGAGCCGGAGGGGGCGGGACACGGCATTGAGGGTGTGGTCAGCCTTTCGGCCAAGACCGGCCGAGGTCTGGAACAGTTGCGGGACCTTCTCCCGGGCTTGGCGTTCCGGGGCCTGGTAAGCTCTGGTGCGGAGATCCCCGTCCTCACCCGGCGGCGTCACGCTGGAGCGATCGGGGTCGCCCTGGAGGAGCTCCGAGCCTTTGTGGAGGCACTGGCCGGCGGTCTTCCTGCGGAGGTGGCGGCCACACACCTTAGGCCTGCCGAGACAGCCCTGGAGGAGCTGCTGGGCGTGATCCCCCGTGAGGAGGTTCTGGACCGTCTGTTCCAGGATTTCTGCATCGGAAAGTAGGAGAAGCACGGTGTCCAGAGAGGAATTGCTACAGCGAGGGTACCGGATCAGTGGTCGGGTTCAGGGAGTGTTCTTCAGGGTCTGGACCCGGGAGATGGCAGAGGAACTGGGTCTGCGGGGGACGGTGAGGAACCGGCCGGACGGCTCGGTGGAAGCCCATGTCCTGGGGTTCCGAGAGGCGCTGGCGCGGTTCGAGGCTCGATTGTGGGACGGGCCCCCTGCGGCTAGGGTGGAGGGGGTGGTGGAACTGGAATCCCGGGAACCGATCCCTCCAGCCCCGTTTCGAATTCTTTCGTCGGCTCCATGACTCCCCGTTACGACGTCATCGTCATCGGCGGAGGCCATGCAGGCGTGGAGGCTGCTGCCGCGTCCGCCCGGTTGGGATGCAGGACGCTGCTGCTGACGCCTGATCTGTCCCGCCTGGGTCAGTTGAGCTGCAATCCGGCCATTGGGGGCGTTGCCAAGGGGATCGTGGTTCGGGAGGTGGACGCCCTGGGGGGACTGCTGGGGCGGGCCGCGGACGCCGCCCGGATCCATTTCCGGATGTTGAATCGTTCGAAGGGGCCGGCGGTCTGGGGGCCCCGGGCCCAATGCGACAGGGGCCTCTACCCCCGCATGGTGAGGCAGGCTCTCGAGGAATTGGAGGGATTGGAACTCTTCCAGGAGATGGTGACGAGGGTGGAGTTGGGGGGGGAGGAGGGGTTTGGGGTGGAGACCCTCGGGGGGCTTCGCTTTCAGGGGAAGGCGGTGGTGGTGACCACGGGGACGTTCCTGAGGGGAAGAATCCATGTGGGGACTGGCACCGGGATCTCAGGGGGGCGGGCGGGCGAAGCCCCGTCCGTGGAGCTGGCGGAGGCGTTGGAGGGGCTCGGGCTGGAGATGGCCCGATTCAAGACGGGGACGCCTCCCCGCGTGGACGGCCGGACGGTGGATTTCGCCAGACTGAAGTTGCAGCCGGGGGACGGAGAGAGCTTTCGGTTCAGCCTCTACAGCCGGGAAGCGTCGCTGCCGGAGAAGCCCTGTTGGACCACTTGGACCGGAGAAGGGCTCAAGAAGGTGGTTCAGGAGAACCTCCAGCGAAGCGCTCTCTACGGTGGAGTGATCTCGGGAAGAGGGCCTCGGTATTGTCCTTCCATCGAGGACAAGGTCGTCCGGTTTCCGGAGGCGGCGGGGCATCAGGTCTTCTTGGAGCCGGAGGGGCTGGAAACCAGCGAGCTCTATGTGAATGGGCTCTCTACCTCTCTGCCGGCCGACGTACAGGAGGTCCTCCTGCGGACGGTCCCGGGGCTGGAGGAAGTGCGTATGACGAAGGTGGGATATGCCATCGAGTACGACTACTTCCCTCCTCACCAACTCCAGAGCACCCTGGAGGTGAAGGGGATGCCCGGACTGTTTCTGGCGGGACAGGTTAATGGGACGACGGGCTATGAAGAGGCTGCGGGGCAAGGGCTGGTGGCCGGGGCCAATGCGGCTCTGAAGGTGCAAGCCAGACGACCTTTCGTGCTGGAGCGGGACCAGGCCTACATCGGGGTCCTCATCGACGACCTGGTCACCAAGGGTGTGGACGAACCCTATCGCCTCTTCACCTCCCGGGCCGAGTTTCGTGTGCTTTTGAGACAGGACAACGCAGCAAGCCGCCTGGGGCCCCTGGCCCGGGACCTTGGGCTTCTGACCTTCCGCCAGGAGAGAGCCTTGAAGGAACGGCTGGCCCTGGAAGAGACCGTGCGAGTGTGGTTCCGAGATACGTCCCTCTCGCCTGAAGTGGCGAACCAGGTGTTGGGGGAAGGAGCCGGCGAGCATGTCTCCGAGGCGACCCGGGCCGTGGAGCTTCTGAAGCGTCCCGGGGTGGGAGCAGAACGATTGGCGGAGGCCGGGGGGGGGCTGGTTGAGGCGGAGGGCATGAGGGATGCCATGGTCGCCGTGGAGGTGGAGGTGAAGTACCAGGGATATGTGGCAAGGGAGGTGGAGCGGGCCCGGAGACTCCGGGAACAAGCCGACTTCCAGCTCCACCAGGACCTCCCCTACCGCCAGTTTGTCACGCTGTCCATGGAAGCCCGGGAAAAGCTGGAGCGCATCCGCCCCGGAAGCCTGGCCCAGGCAGGAAGAATCCCCGGCGTATCCCCCGCAGACCTCCAGAATCTCATGATGGAGGTGAGGAGGTGGAAGAAGGACGGGCAGCCACGGCCCACCCTCTCCTCATCACCCGCCTCACCCGGGCACTCGGAGCGGAATGGAGAATAGCTTCCCACACACCGCCCGGTTCCTCTCGGCTTCAGGTCCCTCACTGAAGGAGAGGGCCAGACGGCGGGACTCGGCGGCGTCCCCGGCAACCTGTATGCACTTGCCTAAAGATGCAACGCGGAAACCTCGACAGTCGGTTGACACGAGCCTGGTGGGGATGCGAAGTTGACAACATGAATGACGAACGCTCCGATCTCGCCAGGCATCCCATCAGGGTGGTTTCCCGCAGAACCGGGTTGACCCCTGCCGTCCTCCGTGCGTGGGAGATGCGTTATGGGGTCGTGGTGCCCCAACGGAGCGCCGGTGGTCAGCGTCTCTACTCGGACGAGGATGTCCGGAGGCTCGGTCTCCTGCGCCGGGCCGTGGAGGGAGGAAGGACCATCAGCCAGGTTGCGAACCTCTCGATGGAGGCGCTGGAGGGGTTGGTGCAGGAAGATGCGGCTGGGCGAGTGGGGCCGAGCTTTGTGGGTCCCCCCCAGAGTTCCCAAGCCCTCGAGACCCTGGCCCTGGCCGAGAAAGCCGTCAACGAGCTTGATGGCCCGAGGCTGGAGCGAATCCTGAGACGAAGCTCCATGGCTCTGCCCATCCACACCGTCCTGGAGGGAGTCGTGGTGCCTTTGCTGGAATCCATAGGTGTCTCGTGGTGCGAGGAGCGATTCGGACCGGGGCATGAACATCTGGCCACCGTACAGATACGGCGTTTCCTGGAATGGCTGCTCCACACAGTGGGCGACACGGAGGGCGCGCCGGTGATGGTCACTGCCACGCCATCGGGGGAGCGCCACGAGCTAGGCGCCCTGCTCTCGGCGGTGAGCGGTGGGGACGAGGGGTGGCGAGCCGTGTTTCTTGGTCCCGATCTTCCTGCTGATGAGATCGCGCTGGCGGCCCAACGGTTGGATGCGCAGGTGGTGGGGATCTCGTCGGTGGACGAGGGGGCGGCGGGGTCGTTGATTCTTGAGGTCGAGGGGTTAAGAAGTCGGCTACCCGGGGAAGTGCACCTGATTCTGGGTGGTCCTCAGGCTGTCAAGAGGAAGCTGGTCCTGGAGGAGAAAGGGGTGGAGGTGCTGGACTCCCAGGAAGAGCTCCGGAAGCGGTTGAGGACGCTTCAGTAGGGGTGGGAGGCCTCCTCTCCCCAAGAGTGTTTCACGTGAAACACCAGCGGTGCCGGCTCTCATGGCGTGGATTCCGGCCGCCTCACAGAGTGTGCCTGTACAGCTCGAAATAGACGGTGGCGGGCTGGGCGATTCCATCCCAGTTGAAATCGTACTCCGTGTCGCCGGTGAGAACGAGGATCTCTCCCTCGAACCTCCACGTACCGGTGGTCGGGGGGGCGTCATGTGAGGTCGGGGTAAGGGTGAACTGGTTACCCGATACCTCGATCCTTCCCACCTCCGGCAAAGTCTGCCCGAAGGCCTGCAGGGTGGCGGAGTACTGACCGCTTGCCAGGACCGACAGCGTGAAGACCACCCCCTCCTTGACCAGGTCCACCGATTGGGAGGGGTTTGCCTTATTGGTCAACACCAGGGCCTGAGCCCTCCAGGTGCCCACCAGGGGAGCGAGCTCCTTGCCTGCGTCGGTCGTCGTGCCGGAGCACGACACCAGAGTGAGGCAGAGGAGAACCGAACCTGAAGCGCGAAACAGGGATGACTCTAGCCAAGACATGATGACTCTCGGAGCCCTCCTGGGCGGTTTTCAAGGTGGGACAACGCACCATTTCCTGGACTCAATCTCTCCAGGGAGAGGGGAGAGCGTCAAGAGATGAGGTCTGGGGAAGCCTCCCCCCTGGGCGATGGACGGGGATACGGCCCGCTGGGGATAGGCTGGGCGGGAGACAGCGGCCTTGGGCCGGCAGATCCTCCGGGTTTCCACCCCTCCGGCACAGGGGTATATTGCAGTCTCCCCGGGTTTCGGGGCTCACAGTGAACCACCGGTGCGACATGTCCCGTGTAATTGCCATCGCAAACCAGAAAGGCGGGGTCGGAAAGACCACTACCGCCATCAATCTCGGCGCTTCCCTGGCAGTGGCGGAACGGCGTACGCTGGTCATCGACATCGACCCGCAAGCGAACGCTTCCAGCGGGCTGGGCATCAACCGCCGTGAGGATCACCCGAACATCTACGATGTCATGGTGGGGGCCCGGAGCCTGGAGGAGTCGATCTATCGGGAGATCCACTTTCCCTTCCTGGATCTGGTGCCGTCCACCCGGGACCTGGTGGGGGCCGAAATCGAACTGGTGACCATGGACTCTCGGGAGACGGTTCTCAGGAGAGCCCTGGAGGAGGTGCGGAACTCCTACGACTTCGTCCTTGTGGATTGCCCCCCTTCTCTCGGTTTGCTGACCCTGAATACCCTGACGGCGGCGGACTCCGTACTCATCCCGATCCAATGCGAGTTCTACGCCCTGGAAGGCTTGAGCCAACTCCTGAACACCATTCGCGTGGTTCAACGAGCCCTGAACCCGGCTTTGAGCATCGAGGGCGTCCTTCTCACCATGTTCGACCGGCGGCTCAATCTCTCGAACCAGGTAGCCGCCGATGCTCGGGAGTTCTTCGGCCCGAAGGTGTTCCGAACCGCTATTCCTCGAAACGTTCGTCTGGCGGAGGCGCCGAGCTTCGGCGAGCCCATCGTGCTGTATGACGTACTTTCCAGTGGGGCTCAAAGCTATTTGGCCCTGGCCCGAGAGGTCCTGGCGCGTGCCGGTGCGGAACCGGAGGAAACCAGACCGAAACGGGGGGAGGGTGAGGAGGGGGCAGTAGGGTGAACCGGGGGAAGAGGGAGCGTCTGGGACGGGGTCTGGAAGCCCTCCTGGGAGATTTCCTGGATGACCGCCGTGTCCCCGATCCGTCGGACGTCAGGACTCTTCCTCTTCAGAGAATCCATCCCAACCCTTTCCAGCCCCGGAAAGAGTTTCCCCAAGAAGAGCTGGAGGAGTTGGCTCGATCCATTCAAGACAACGGCTTGCTGCAGCCGATCTTGGTCCGGCGGAGGCCCGGAGAGGCGGGTGACTGGGAATTGGTGGCAGGCGAGCGTCGCTTGAGGGCGGTCTCGCTCCTGGGGTGGTCAGAGGTTCCCGTCTGGGTGCGGGAAGTCGACGACCAGACCCTTCTGGTCCTGGCGCTGGTGGAGAACCTCCAGAGGGAAGCCCTGGGGCCGCTGGAAGAGGCCGAGGGTTATAAAACTCTCGCCGATTCCTTCGGGCTCACCCAGGCGGAGATCGCCCAGGCGGTGGGCAAGGATCGCTCCACGGTCGCGAACACCCTCCGCCTTCTCCAACTGCCACCCTCCGTGCGCAGGCTCGTGGCGGGCGGTGGTCTCTCCGCTGGCCACGTACGTCCTCTTCTGGCTCTGGACGATCCGGTGCGAGCGGCTGATATCGCCCAGAAAGCGGCCAGAGAGGGGTGGTCGGTGCGGCGCGTTGAGGAGATGGTGCGGACTCGAAGGGAGGGGGGGCGCAACAAGACCCCTGCAAGGTCCCCCCGTATGGATCCGCTGCTGAAGACGCTGGAGGAGGAGCTTCGGAAGGTGTTGGGCACCAGAGTGATCCTTCGCAGGGGGAGGAAGGGACAGGGGGTGATCGAGATCCCCTTTCTCGACGTTCAGGATTTCGAGCGCATTTTCGCTCTGGTCGCAGGCAGGGAGGCCTCGGAGGTTGTGGAGTGAAGCGGGTCAAACGCCGAAGCGGGCTCACCGTGGTCCTCCTGCCGGACGGAGGGGGGGAGAGCAGGAGCATCCGGCTTTCAGCTCTGGCGCTCCAGATCGTCCTTGGGGTGTCCCTCCTGCTTGTCCTGTCAGGGCTGGCACTGGCTGCCAGCTGGTGGCATTTCGCGGCCCAAGCCGGAAGAAGCATGGAGCTGCAGGCCGCGGTGGACTCGCTGGAGCGGGAGCGTACCCAGATTTCCGTCCTGGCAGAGGAGCTTGCCCGAGTCGAGGTGGAATACGAGCGGCTTCGGGCCTTGTTCGGTCCGTCCCTCAGCCCCGTCTCTTCGGACATCTGGCTTCCACCATCGGGCGTTCCCTGGAGAGGGATGGCCGGCCGGCGGCCCGCGGCGGACGACTTTCTGCCCACGAGCTGGCCCCTGACCGAGCCAGGGTTCGTCACACAGGCTCTGGTGGAAGGGGAGGCGGGGGACCACCCGGGGCTGGATATTGCGATTCCCACCTCCTCCTACGTTCGTGCGTCGGGGGCCGGCAGAGTTCTCCGGATCGGGGAGGATCCCCTCTACGGATTGTTCGTCGTGCTGGACCATGGAGAGGGATATCAGACCGTCTACGCCCACGCTTCTTCGATCTTGGTGGAGCGGGGTCAGACCGTCCGCCGGAACGAGGTCATTGCCCTTTCAGGGTCTTCCGGACGCTCAACGGCGCCCCATCTGCATTTCGAGATACTTCTGGACGGGATTCCGGTGGATCCTTTGTCCATGGTACGACAACCTGCATGAGTTGAGCCCATGGGGCTCGGGTGCAACCTGTGATCCGTAAATTTCGTGCATTCTTGGAGAGGGGTCAGCCAATGTCGAAGGACCGGGGTGCCAAGGTCAGCCCGCAGGAAGACGTCATATCCATCATCGGTCCTGGAATGAAGGTGTTGGGCGATTGCGAGGTGGAGGGCACCATAAGGATCGAAGGTTCGGTCCAGGGCAATGTCCGGGCAGGAAAAGCGGTGGTGGTGGGAAAGGACGGCCTGGTGGAGGGCGACATCTCCACCCAGGATGCTGTGATTGCCGGGCGCACGAAAGGAACCCTCCGGGCCGAGTCCCGGCTGGAGGTCCAGGCCACCAGCCGGATTGAAGGTGAGGTGATAGCCACCCGGATCCAGCTGGATGAGGGAGCTCTCTTGAACGGCACGGTCCAGATGGGAAAGGCGGCCGAACGGTCATCCGATCGTTCGGCCAAGACCGGCCCGGACTGATCAACTCACGAGGACGGGCGGGGGGGGGCTGAGACGCGCGTCCGAGCTTGCGGGAGGAAAGGTTTTCCACAGTTGGCGAATGTGCCCTGGTTTCCGAGAGCCCGCTGTTTTCCTTGTCCTTTCAGGAGCAGTGGAGAGTTTTCCCCTCCGTTTCGCCCTTGTCCACAGTCTGCCCCTTTCGGACATCTGCCCCATCCTCCGATTCCGAGACGATGGCCTCCGCCCATCCGGAGACACACGACGCATCATGCATGATTTAGAACCCATCCTCTGTTTTTTGGATCGGACGCTCCAGGTCTCAACGTTTCCGGACTACCCCCATGCCTTGAACGGCCTTCAGGTGGCGGGAGGAAACACCGTGACCCGTGTGGGGGCGGCGGTGGACGCAAGCGAAGAGACCATCTCCGAGGCGGTACGGAGGAAGGTGGATCTGCTCGTCGTCCATCACGGGCTCTTCTGGGAAGGCCTCGGCTCCCTCACCGGACCCAGATACCGAAAAGTGGCGGCTCTCGTTCGAGGTGGTGTGGCCCTCTACAGTGTGCATCTCCCGCTGGACGCGCATCCGGAGCTGGGGAATGCCGCTCTCCTGGCGAGGAGGCTCGAACTGGTACCGGAAGGTCCCTTTGGAGCGTTCCAGGAAGTGCATATCGGGTGTTGGGCCTGGGCCCGCTTCTCCCGGTCCGAGCTTCGGAATCGCCTGAGCGCTGCGGTGGAAGGGGAGGCGCGCCTGATCCCGGGCGGTCCTGAAGAGGTGTCTCGGATAGGAGTTCTCACAGGGGGAGGGGCCTCGGCACTTCCCGAGGCCGCTGAGTCAGGGATCGATACGCTGGTGACCGGCGAGGCGCCACACCCCGCATACCACCAGGCCATGGAGCTCGGGATCAACCTTCTCCTGGGGGGCCACTATGCAACGGAAACCTTCGGGGTGAGGGCCGTTGTGGAGCTGCTGGCCCGGGAGTTTTCTCTCCCCTTCGAGTTCCTGCACTTCCCTACGGGCCTGTAGGCATTGAACAAGGAGTCCTTCATGTTGCGCCGGCTGTCCGCGGCCCTGATCCTCTCGGCCCTCGCTTCGGGAAGTGCCGTTGCCCAGACCGTGCCGACGCCGAGGTCCCACTTCGGCTTCGATGTGGGCGAGCACCGCAAGTTGGCCGACTGGGATCAGCTCACCTCCTACTTCGAAAAGGTGGCCCGCGCCAGCTCCCGGGTGAAGCTGGACACCCTTGGCTCCTCTACCAGGGGGCGTCCCTTCGTGATGCTGACCATCACCAGTCCGGAAAACCAGGGCCGCCTGGAAGAGCTGAGAGCCATACAGAAGAAGCTGGCGGACCCCAGGACCATCGACGGCCAGGCGGAGTTGACCCGATTGTTGGAGCAGGGCAAGACCGTAGTCCTCATGACCCACGGCATCCACGCCACGGAGGTGGGCGGATCCCAGATGGCGGCCCGGCTGGTCCACCGCCTGGCCTCATCCAACGAACCCGATGTGCTGGAGATTCTTGCCAACGTCATCCTCCTGGACGTTCCCAGCCTGAATCCGGACGGCCTCCAGTGGGTGGTGGATTGGTACAACAGGTGGGTCGGTACCCGGTACGAGGGGGCGCCCCTCCCCTGGCTGTATCACTATTACACCGGTCACGACAACAACCGTGACTGGTACGCATTCACGCAGGTGGAGACCCAACTCACCGTTCGTAAGGCCCACAATGCCTGGCACCCCCAGATCGTGCACGACATCCACCAGATGGGTGCCCATGGGGCCCGGATCTTCTTTCCTCCCTTCATAGATCCGTACGAGCAGAACGTCGATCCGGCCCTGATCTCCGGGATCAATCAGTTGGGAGCCTACATGGCGGCGGAGCTGACGGCCCAGGGAATGAAGGGAGTGGTGATCCACGACCGCTACGACGCATTCACACCCGCCAGGGCCTACCAGCATTACCACGGCGGAGTCAGGATACTGAGCGAGACTGCATCCGCCAGGATAGCCACACCTGTGACGGTGTCCTGGGACGACCTGCGGGCAGGCCCCGGATTGGACGCCACCGTGCCGGCCTGGAACTTCCCCTGGCCCTGGGGTGGGGGCGAGTGGGGGCTCCCGGACATCGTGGACTACATGGAAGCGGGCGCCTTCGCCCTCCTGAAGAACGCTGCGAAGAACCGGCGGTACTGGCTGGAGAACTTCTACCAGGTGAACCAGCGGGCCGTGGAGGGCTGGGACCGCTGGCCCCGAGCGTGGGTCATCCCCGCAGGACAGGCGAACAGGACAGGACTGGCCTATGTCCTGAGGATCCTCACCACAGGTGCCGTGGAGGTGCATCGCGCTGAGCAACCCTTCCGGGCAGGCGGCCGAAGCTTTCCGGCCGGAAGCTACGTCATCCCCATGCGCCAGCCCTTCGCCTCCTTCGCCCAGACCATGCTGGAGGTCCAGCGCTACCCCGACCTCCGGGAGTATCCGGGCGGCCCCCCCATTCGGCCCTACGACGTGACGGCCCACACCCTGGGACTCCTCATGGACGTGGAGTACTTCCCGGTGCCGGATCCCATTACGGTGCCCCTATCGGCTCCCGTGGAGATCCCCAGCTGGGAGTTTCGGCTCCCGGAGGCTCTGAGGGGGGCGGAGGCGCCCAGAATCGGCATCTACAGGTCCTGGCAGGAGCCCATGGCGGCCGGCTGGACGCGGTGGATGTTCGACCAGCACGGTCTGGCCTACGACACCGTCCGTGACGCCCGCCTGCGGCAGGGGGATCTTCAAGAGGCCTACGACGTCATCCTCTTCCAGTCTCAGAGCCCCACGTCCATTCGGGGTGGTTTCCGGGAAGGAACCGTGCCCCCCGAGTACGCAGGCGGGATCGGCGATGCCGGGATCCGTGCGCTGCGGGCGTTCGTGCGGAACGGCGGCCGCATCGTGGCGGTAGAGGAGGCTTCGGACTTCATAATCGAGACGTTCGACCTGGGGATTTCCAACGCCGTGGAGAGGCTCCCGTCCGAGAGCTTCTTCATCCCAGGGTCCATCGTAAGGGTGGAGCTCCGGGAGGATCATCCTGTCAACCGGGGAAAGGGGGGGCATACTCCAGCCTGGTTCTGGCAAAGCAGCCGAGCGTTCGATGTGCATGATCCACAGATCGAGGTGGTGGCTCGGTTTTCGGGCGGAAACCCCCTGCTCTCAGGCTGGCTATTGGGACCGGAGCACCTGGCGGGCAGGCCGGCGGTGGTGGAGGCTCGTGTCGGCGAAGGTTCGGTGATGCTCTTCGGCTTCCAGCCGGATTACCGCGGCCAGAGCGTCACGACCTGGCCCCTCCTCTTGAACGCCCTGGCCGGAGCGGGGTAGATCCGGCGCGAGGGGGCGCCCTTTCGTGCCGGCAGGCTCCAAGCCCAAGGAGGGATCGTTGGGATGAAGTGTCCATCCTGTGGTGCCCAGGCTTCCGGGAAGTTCTGTTCTTCCTGCGGGAAACCCCTCTTGACAGAAGAATGCCTGGCCTGCGGGGCGTTCACCCCTCCGGGCAGCAGGTTCTGCACGAGTTGCGGCCAGGCCATGTCCGGAACCGGGGCTGCCGACGCCGCCCGGCGGGAGCCAAAGTCTCCCCCGGGAAGCAATGCGGTGTGGTGGGGAGCTGGTGTACTCCTGGTCCTGGCGATTCTGGCCGTGGGATTCCCCGTTCTGAGCAGGAGCGCCCCAGGTCCCGGTCCGGATAGCGGTGTGGGGGCGCCGGGGACGGGCGGCCCGGAGATGGGTGGCGGCCTGGCCGACCTCACCTCCATGCCCCTGGAAGAGCAAGCCCTGGTTCTGTTCAACCGCGTCATGATTTCCAACAGCGCCGGCAACGTAACCGACGTGGCTTTCTTCCTCCCCAAGGCCCTGGCCATTCACGAGCAGCTGAGTCCGACGGATCAGGACGGTCTCTATCATCACGCCCTCTTGCTCATGGTTGCCGAGGATCCCCAGGGTGCCCTGGACAAGGCCCTGAAGGGGCTGGAAGAGGTACCAGACTACCTCCTCCTGCTGGCTGTAGCGGGGGAGGCGTCGGCGATCCTCGGTGACAGGGCAGCCGCTCGGGAGTTCTACGCACATTTCCTGGAAGTCTATGATGCGGAGATGGAGCTCATGAGATCCGGCTACGACCATCACAAGCCGATCCTGCCCCTCTATCGGGATGAGGCCATCGGTTTTCTCCGTGGCGGGTGACGTGCCCATGCCCTGGAATCTCACAGGGCCCCGCCAGAAACCACAAGACAGGCCCGAGTACGGTCGGGTGAGGCTTCTCCCCTGGCCGGACCGTGGCCGCCACACAAGGAACAAGGCTCATGCCCAGACACGCGAAGGAAAGAGTAGGGGAAGCAGGAGGACCGGCGAACCGGCCCACTGAGGACGAGCTCTTTCTCAAGGCAGCGGTTGAGCAACCCAGGGAGCTTCCATTGGTGGTGGCCAGGGGAGAGTCCTGGAGGGTCTTCCGGATCATGGGCGAGTTCGTGGAGGGCTTCGAGGAGCTTGCACCGCTGGGGCCCGCCGTGTCCATCTTCGGATCGGCACGGACACCCCCGGAGCACCCCTTCTACCAGAAGTGCGTGGAGACGGCGAAGCTGCTTGCGGAAGCGGGCTTCTCCATCATCACGGGGGGCGGGCCTGGCCTCATGGAGGCTGCGAACAAGGGGGCACGTGAGGCAGGGGGGTGCTCCGTGGGGCTGAACATCGAGCTTCCCTTTGAGCAGCACGAAAACCCCTACGCCGATCTCAAGATCCACTTTCGGTACTTTTTTGTCCGAAAGACCATGTTCGTCAAGTATGCCCAGGCCTTCGTGATCTTTCCCGGGGGGTTCGGGACGCTGGATGAGCTCTTCGAGGCCCTTAC
>PXFI01000154.1 GCA_003564295.1 Gemmatimonadota bacterium
GAGGAAGGTGGCGAAGGATGCTCCGCTGCACGGTTGCTATCTGCTTTTCGCCCGATAACCGAGAGGAAAGCAGAGAGCAATCCTCCGGAGCGCGTCCACTTCTGCTTTCCGCTCGCCGCCGCGGGCGTTACGCGCCCTGGTTAGGCTGGCCGCCCTGGTTAGGCTGGCCGCCCGGGTTGGGCTGGACCGCCCTGGTTGGGCTGGGACACCAGGGTTGGGCTGGCTCACCAGGGCCCGGTCGCCGCCTGGACGTACAAACAGCGAGAGACTCAGCCTGTTCCTCCCTTGTGGGGTGAGGTCCGGACGGAGACGCTGATGATTCGACTCACAGAGGCCAGGGCGGAGTCACCTACGGCCCATTGCGGGGAGCTGTGGGATCTTGCACAGGAGTAGCGGGTAGCACGTGAGGTGTGCTAATGTGTTATTATGGCAATTGAGTTCAGAGACCAGGGTACCGAGGACATCTTCAACGGTATCGACTCCAAGGCGGCAAGAAAGGTCTGTCCACCTAACCTCACGAGCCGGGCCCGGGAGAAGCTCTTCCTCATCGATGACGCCGAAACGCTCCAGGATCTTCGGATGCCACCCGGAAACCGATTGGAAGGCTTGAAGGGAAGCCGACGAGGCCAGTACAGTATCCGAATCTCCGATCAGTATCGGATCTGTTTCCGTTGGGGTGAAAGCGGAGCTTGGGCCGTGGAGATCGTAGACTATCATTCCTAGCCGGAGAAAAGGAACTATGGTGAGAGTGCCAACTCATCAGGCCCCGAGCCACCCGGGGGAGATGTTGCTTCGGGAGTTCCTCGAGCCTCTGGGAGTCACCCAGACGGAACTCGCGGAACGGATGGGCATTCCGTTCCAGAGGGTCAATAGCCTCGTGAACGGCCGTCGGGGGATCACGCCGGACACGGCACTGCGGTTGTCCAAGGTATTTGGGACAACGCCCGGCTTCTGGATGAACCATCAGCTTCGCTGGGACCTGTTCCATGCAGAGCGGGAGGCCAGAGAGGCGTTGAGGCGCATCGACCCTTTGCCCCGAGCCGATCTATTGAAGACGGGTTGAGGCAGCCGATCCTGGGGCAGGTTCTGCCCCAGGGGCCTCAGGAGCATGGGGAATTCCCACCCACCCTCCCGTTGATCACCCGTCCCCCTTCGGCTATACTTTCTCGCTTGACCGGTGCGGGGTCTCACCTCCCCGCCGGCGCAGCGTCCGTATCAGGTTCAGGGGACTTCAGGTTCAGGGAGTACGATGCCGAACATCAAGAGCGCCAAGAAGCGCATGGAGCTCAGCCGGGTGGCCAACACCCGGAACCGCGCCAACCGCGCAAAGATCAAGACCGCCATCCGCAGGGTCCGGGAAGCCGAGGACAGGGAGACCGCCGAGGCTCGCCTCCGGCAGGCCGTGACCCTCCTGGACCGTGCAGCCACCAAGAACATCCTCCCCAGGAACCGGGTGTCTCGCATCAAGAGCCAGCTGGCTCGCCAGGTGAACGAGTTCTCCCAGGTCTCCTCCCCGTCCTGACGCAGGCGGAGCCGGACATACAAGGGCCCGGACGCTGGGGGCGTCCGGGCCCTTCTTCGTTGGCGGCAGCCCTGGCCCTCCGCCGCGGCCCTGGGCCTCCCAGCCCTGGACCTCGCGGCGGCCCTGGGCCCGGCGGCGTCCGGGCCCTTCTTCCTCTCCCTATCCTACTTCGCCTCCCACACCACCACGCCACCCACCACGGTGTAGCGGGGCTTTCCCTTGAGCTTCCAGCCGGCGAAGGGCGTGTTCCTGCTCTTGGAGAGAAAGAGCTTGGGATCCACCACCCACTCGGCCTGGGGATCGAAAACCGTCACGTCCCCGGGACCGCCCACCTTCAGGGTGCCCCCGGGGAGGTTGAACACCCGGGCCGGGGCCAGGCTCATGCGCTCCACCATGGTGCCGAGGTCCATGAGGCCCTTCTCCACGAAATGGGTGTGGATGAGGCCCAGGGAGGTCTCCAGCCCCACCACGCCGTTGGGGGCGTCGTCGAAGGCCGCTTCCTTCTCGTCGTAGTGATGGGGGGCGTGGTCCGTGGCCACCATGTCCAGCGTCCCGTCCAGGAGGCCCTGCCGGACCGCGTCCCGGTCCTCCGGGGACCTGAGGGGCGGGTTCATCTTGGCCTCGGTCCGGTAGCCGTCCACGGCCTCGTCCGTCAGGAGGAGGTGGTGGGGCGCAGCCTCTGCCGTGACCTGGACCCCCTGGCCCTTGGCCCTGCGGATGGCCTCCACCCCGTGCCGGGTGGAGACGTGCTGAAGGTGGATCCTTCCCCCCGTGAGCTCCGCCAGGAGGATGTCCCGGACGATGTGGATGTCTTCGGAGGCGTTGGGCTTTCCCTTGAGCCCCAGGCGGGACGAGACCAGGCCCTCGTTCATGGACCCGTCCCGGGACAGGCTCAGGTCCTCCGGGTGGTCCACCACCGGGATCCCGAAGGCCTGGGCATACTCCAGGGCCAGGCGCATGAGCCCCGAGTCCATGACGGGGTGCCCGTCGTCGGTGACGGCCACGGCCCCGGCCTCCACCATCTCCCCGAACTCCGTCAGGGCTTCGCCCGCCATCCCCACGGAGATGGTCCCCATGGGATAGACCCTGGCGGCCCCTACCCTCCTCCCTTCCGCCACCACGAACCCCACGGTGGCTGGATCGTCGATGGGAGGATCGGTGTTGGGCATGGCGCAGACACTGGTGATGCCGCCGGCCGCCGCGGCCCTGGCCCCGGAGGCGATGGTCTCCTTGTGCTCCTGCCCCGGCTCCCGGAGGTGCACGTGGGGGTCGATGAGGCCCGGCGTCACCACCAGGCCCGTGGCGTCGATCTCCCGGGCCTCCGCGGCGGGACCCACGTTCTTGCTCAGAGCCGACACGGCCCCGTTCACCAGGAGGAGATCCAGAACCTCGTCCACTCCCTGGGACGGATCCACCACGCGTCCCCCCCGGATGAGCAGTGGTCTGTGGATCATGTCTCCTCCACCTCCCGCACGGTGTGGGCGATTTCCGGCGTCCCTCCCGCCAGGAGATAGAGGACCGCCATGCGAACCGCCACCCCGTTGGTGACCTGCTTCAGGATCACCTGGTTGGGGCCGTCCGCCACGTCGCTGTCGATCTCCACGCCCCGGTTCATGGGCCCGGGATGGAGCACCAGGATGTCACGGGGAGCCGCGTCCAGGCGGGCCCGGGTGATGCCGTAGAACCGGTTGTACTCCCTGAGGCTCGGCACGTACCCGGCCTTCATCCGCTCCAGCTGGAGCCGGAGAACGTTGATGACGTCGGCCCACTCCAGGGCCTCCTCCACCCGGGGAAAGACCTGCACCCCCAGCTCCTCCATGCGCACCGGCAGGAGGGTCTTGGGTCCCGAAACCGCCACGTGGGCTCCCAGCTTCAGGAGCCCGAAGATGTTGGACCGGGCCACCCGGGAGTGGAGGACGTCCCCCACGATGCACACGTTCAGCCCCTCCAGCCGGCCCAGGTGGTCCCGGATGGTGAGCATGTCCAGGAGCCCCTGGGTGGGGTGCTCGTGCCGGCCATCGCCCGCGTTCACCACGTTGGAGGGGATCCGCTCCGCCAGGAACCCGGCCGCCCCGGAGGAGGCGTGGCGCATGACCACCATGTCGATCCGCATGGCCTCCAGATTCCGGGCCGTGTCCACCAGCGTCTCTCCCTTCACCACCGACGATGCTGAGGTGGCGATGTTGACGGTGTCGGCCGAGAGGCGCTTCTGGGCGAACTCGAAGGAGATCCGGGTGCGGGTGGACGCTTCGAAGAAGAGATTGACGATGGTCTTGCCCCGAAGCACGGGAACCTTCTTCACCTTCCGCTCCGACACGTCCTTGAAGTGCTCCGCCGTGTCCAGGATGGTGACGATCTGATCCCGGGAAAGGGGCTCCAGCCCGATGAGATCCTTTCCCAGGAGGGAGACGGATTCGCTCACCGCATGCCCTCCGGATTATGGAGAAGATAGGCCCCCAGCTCGCCGTCCAGCTCCGGGACCAGGACCTCCACATGGGCGTTGGGGAGGTCTTCCTGGATCCTTCCCACCACGTCGGGCTGGATGGGCACCTCCCTGCCTCCCCGGTCCACCAGGACGCAGAGGAGGATCCGGGAGGGACGGCCCCAGTCCATGAGCTCGTTCATGGCGGCCCGTGCCGTGCGGCCGGTGTGGAGGACGTCGTCCACGATCACCACCGCGGCCTCGTCGATCCCGTCGGGGGGGAGCTCCGACTCCCCCACCACCGGGCGGGGGCCGATGGCCATGAGGTCGTCCCGATAGAAGGTGATGTCCAGGCTTCCGGTGGGAATCTGGACGCCTTCCGCTTCCTCGATCTCTTCCTTGAGAAGGGCCGCCAGCTGGACGCCCCGCCGATGAATGCCCATGAGGACCAGATTGGCGGACCCGCCGTTCTTCTCCACCAGCTCCCTGGCCATCCGCGCCAGGACCCTCTCCACTGCCTCCCGGTCCAGGAGACAGACACGTTCGAACTCGCGCATCGGTTTGCCCTTGAGTGACCTGCCCTTGAGTGTGGTGGAGGCCCCGGGGGCCGACCCTCCGGCTGCCTCCGGAGGCCTTCGGCCGGACCTCTCGCGGGCGGAAAGTAGATCCCCCCCGAGGGGCCTGTCAAACCATGGAGAAGGGGGGCGGAAGGAGCGGACCAGGAAGGCCCTGCCCCCGGAGGAAGCCTTTACTTCCACGGGGAACCGGTGCATCATGTCCGGCGGTCTTCCCCTGCCGGGGAGTCACGGGAGCAGGTGGGATTTCCCTGGCCGGCCGGTCAGGGGAAGAGGAAGGACAGCCTCCAGGAGGAACAGCGTGCCGGATGACCTGAAGCCGAAGCCGAGCCTGGGAGTCTCCCTGGTTCCCGTAGTGATCCTCATCGCCTCCCTGTTCTACGTCATCGTCATCCTCGACGGGTCGGGGCACATCCCCCTCATCTTCAGTGGCATCATCGCCGCGGTCATGGCCGGCACCGTCCTGGGCATGTCGTGGGAGGGCATACAGAAGGGACTGACGGCGGTGATCGTGACGGCCCTGCCGGCCATCCTCATCCTCATGGTGGTGGGCCTCCTCATCGGTGTGTGGATCGTCAGCGGCGTGGTTCCCATCATGATCTTCTACGGGCTGAAGATCCTGGATCCCGGCTATTTCCTGCTGGCCACCTGTGTCATCTGCGCCATCATCTCCCTGGCCACCGGGTCCTCCTGGTCCACGGCGGCCACCGTGGGCCTGGCCATGATGGGCGTGGGACAGGCCCTGGCCATACCTCCGGGGATGACGGCGGGCGCGGTCATATCCGGGGCCTACTTCGGCGACAAGCTTTCGCCCCTCTCCGATACCACGAACCTGGCTCCGGCGGTGGCGGGAACCCAGCTCTTCAGCCACATCCGCCACATGCTCTACACCACCGTGCCGGCCCTCATCATCGCCCTCATCATCTTCACCGTCATCGGCATCGTGAGGCCCACGGCGGGAATGGTGGAGACGCCCGAGTATCTCATGATGCTCTCCACCCTCTCGGAGACCTTCAACCTGAACCCCCTCCTCCTGGTGGCTCCCGCCCTGGTCCTCTTCCTGGTCTGGAAGCAGACCCCGGCCCTTCCCTCCCTGGTCATGGGCGTCATCGTGGGGGCGGTCCTCTTCCTGGTCTTCCAGTGGGATCAGGGGCTGGGATTCGCCGGGAACATGGACCTGCTGGTGTCCTCTCTCTACATCGGCTACGTGAGCCTGACGGGGGTGCCCTTGGTAGATGACCTCCTCACCCGGGGCGGGCTCATCTCCATGATGGACACCATCGCCCTGATCATGGTTGCCCTGGCCTTCGGCGGTATCATGGAGGCGTCGGGCATGCTGGCGCGGCTGGCACAGGCCATCCTGAGCCTGGCCCGGTCCGCGGGCTCCCTGGTGGCGGTCACCACCTTCAGCTGCTTAGGCATGAACATCCTGGCCTCGGACCAGTACCTGGCCGTCATCGTCCCGGGGCGCATGTACCGGAGCGCCTACCTGAAGCGGGGCCTCCACCCCAAGAACCTGTCCCGGGCCCTGGAGGCCTCGGCCACCGTCACCTCGCCCCTCATTCCCTGGAACACCTGCGGCGCGTACATGTCCACCGTCCTGGGGGTGGGCGCCTTCGCCTATCTGCCCTTCGCCTTTTTCAACCTGGCCGCACCCGTGATCTCCATGTTCCTGGGGTTCAGCGGCATCACCATGCAGAAGATCGAAGACGATCCCGAGTCCCTGGTGGGGGTCACGGAGGAGGAGATGGCGGACCGGGAAGTGTGAAGGGGCGCCTGAAGAGGCGCAGCCAGGACACGGGCCGGGTCACCGGAAGGGGCCTGGTCGGCCGGCGCCGGCAGGACGCCGTCAGCGCCTGAGAAACGCCTCCGCTCCCAGCCGGTCCAGGAAGGACCGGACCCCGTCCCATTCCCCCTCGCTCACAGCCCAGTCGTAGGAGAAGAGGCTCACGCCCCGGGCCCCCAGGCGGCCTGCGATGAGGATCTTGTCCAGCGTGCCCCGGTAGGTGTTTCGGTACACTCCGATCCCGGCCCAGACCCGGTGGCCGCCGGCGGCCTCCACGGCCCTTCGGATCTGTTCCTCGAAGAGAGCGTTGTCGGGGGTGTAGGCCATGGGCGCCACGGCGTCCAGGATCCCCGCCGCCATCCAACTCCCCCAATCCTGGAAGCGGGTGCGGTAGGCGTCGTCGGCGTCGGGAAAGACGGCCGCGGACACCACAAGATTCGGGCGCCGCTTCCTCACCCCGACGTAGATCCTCTCCACCAGCTCGGTGATCTGTGCCGCCCGGAACTCGGCCCAGGGCCCCGGCAGCTCCTCCACGAAGGCCAGGGGGTCACGGAGGTAGCGCTGGTCCAGCTCAGCCCATTGATCCGGCGAGAGCCGCGGGGAGACCCAGGCCCGGAACCGTTCCAGGGCCACCCGGGAGTAGTCGAACTCCGCGTTGGGGTAGCGGACGTAGTCGAAGTGGAGCCCGTCCAGATGGTAGGACTCGGCCAAATCCATCCAGACGGAGTAGAGATGCTCCTTCACCTCGGGATGGGAGGGGGCCAGGTAGATGCCCTCGATGGTGCTGGTGTTGCCCTGGGCGTACCGGAGGAGGGCGCCCGCGTATTCCGGGGTCGCGGGATCTCGCCAGAATAGGTCGGTGGCCAGCTCCCGGGGCACGGCCAGGAGGTCGGGCCTGGCCCGGATGAGGTGCAGGGGATCGGTGGGGAGGGAGGCGTTTCCACCCACCAAGTAGGCGTTCACCCAGGCGTGGACCCCCATGCCCCTGGCGTGGGCCTCCCTGATGACCAGGGCCAGGGGGTCGAAGGCCAGCCCCTGGCTGAGGACGGCTTCGGGCCGGGCCTCCCACCGGCTCAGGTAGTAGGCGTCCCCCCTTCCCCGGACCTGGACGATGAGGGTGTTGAAGCCCGCCCGGTAAGCCCGGTCCACCATGGCCCGGATGGAGTCGGGGTGAGTGAGGGTGGTCCGGACCACCCAGAGGGCCCGGACCTCCTCCGGGAGGGGACGGGCCACGTAGGGCGCCCCCGGGGGCGTCACCCCTGGAAGGGGGGGCGGCACCGGCACGGCAGCCGGCCGCTCCGGGAGCTCCACTTCCTCCGGCACCTCCGGGACCTCCCGCTCCTCGGCCGCCTCCGGGACCTCGGCGGGGGGCTCGGGCACGCGAACGGGTGGCTCCGCCACCATGGTGCAGGCCGAGAGGAGGGCTAGCAGGGCAAGCAGGCTCGGGACCGTCTTGCTCATCGTCTGATCCGGAAGAAGTCCTGCAATAGCTGAGCGGAGGCCTCCGCCAGGACGCCGGCCGTCACCTCCGCACGATGATTCAACCGGGAATCCTGAAGGAGGTTCCCGAGCGTGCCGGCCATGCCGGCCTTGGGGTCCGACGCCCCGTACACCACCCTGGGCACACGGGCCAGCACCATGGCCCCGCTGCACAGGGCGCAGGGTTCCAGCGTGGTGTAGAGGGTGGCCCCTTCCAGCCTCCAGTCCCCCAGCCGGGCCGTGGCCCGCCGGATGGTCACCACCTCGGCGTGGGCCGTGGGATCGGATCGTGTGACGGTGAGGTTGTGCCCCTCCGCCAGAAGACGGCCCTCCCGGACGATGACGGCCCCCACAGGCACCTCCCCCCGGACCCGGGCCAGGCGGGCCATCTCCAGGGCCCGGCCCATCCATTGAGGATCTTCGGCCCGGGGCGGGCTCAACAGCGGCGGAGTCTGCGGCAGACCCACGGCGCCACCGGGGGAAGCGAAGGAAGCAGAGGACGATACGGACACCAGAACGGGCCCATGGAACGGGGGAGGTGGAAGTGGATGCCGAGAGGAGCTCCCGGAACCTGCACGAACCTCAGTGGGCGAAGGCGGTGGCCGACGCCGCCAGGTGGCTCACCCTCCGGTACATCCCCGTGACGCGTCCCAGGAGGACCAGGGAGGCGGGATCCTGCACCTCCGTGGGAATCCCCTTCCCCGCCAGTGGATGGAGCTGGATGGAGGAGCCGTTACGCGTGAGCCGGTAGTACCCCGGCTGATCCTCCACCTTGGCCGCCACGATGACCCCGTCCGGCAGCTCGTTCACGGAGGCTGGCTCCAGGAGGATGTAGTCGCCTTCCGCACAACCCAGGGGGGCCAGATCGTCGGCCCGGGCCTCCACGAAGAAGGCTCCCTTGTCGCCGGCCAGACGCCGGTCCAGGGTGAGGGTGGTCTCGGCCCGGGCGTTCCGGTACCCGTGGCGATCTTCCGGAAGCCTGGAGAAGCAGGGGACGGAGACGGCCTGGGCGTTGGCCAGGTCCATTCCCAGGATCTTCACGGCCCTGGAACGGGAAGGGTCCCGTTCCAGGCATCCCTTGTCCGCCAGCGCCTGGAGATGCTCCGACACCGTCTTGGTGCTCTTGATCCCGAACCGCTCCCCGATCTCGCGGATGGAGGGCTGATAGGTGTTGGTACGAAGGTACTCCACCATGTACGACAGGATCTTCTGTTCGATCTCCGTCAGGCTCGGTGGCATCCAGGTCTCCGATGACCGCATGTCAGGCCCGGGGACGCGGGCTGTTGATGCATGGTGCTAACAGGACGGACCGCTATCCTAATCTGCCGCATTCTCCAATGTCAAGAAAGGGTTTCGTCGCCCCTGAAATCCAGGGGCTTCCCGGACCGGAGCACCGCCACGGCCCGCTGGAGCCTCTGGAGGGAACGGGCCCGCCCCAGGAGCATGAGCAGATCGAAGATGCCCGGACTGGCAGCCACCCCCGTGAGGGCCACCCGCAAAGGGTGGATGACCTTCCCCGCCCCCACCCCCATCTCCTCCGCCAGCCCCCTCACCGCCCCTTCCAGAGCCTCCGGCGTCCATTCGGCGGCGGAGAGCCGCTCCAGCAGGTTTTCCAGGCGGCCCAGCGTCTCCTGCCGGTCTTTGAGCCAGTGCTTCCGAACCGCGTCGGGATCATAGGCCAGCTCGTCCAGGAAGTACGGCCGGGCCTGGGCCACCAGCTCCTCCACCGTCCGGGACCGGGGCTTCAGGAGCTCCACCAGGGTCGGCAGGTCGAGGGGGACGGGGTCTGTCGCGGCGGCGGCGGCGCCCTCCGCCGGCCCTCCCTTTGCCGGCAGCACCCCTTCCTCCCGGAGCCGAGCCTCCACCTTCGGCAGGAGCTCCTCGGTGGGCATTCGCATGAGGTGCTGCCCGTTCAGCCAGCGTAGCTTCTCCAGGTCGAAGATGGCGCTCTTCCTGAGGACCCTTTCCAGGGAGAAGGCTTCCACGAGCTCCTGACGTGCGAACACCTCCCGGTCGTCGCCCGGGGACCATCCCAGGAACGCCAGGAAGTTGAACATGGCCTCCGGCAGGATGCCCTGCTTCTCGTAGTCCCCCACGGCCATGGCCCCGTGGCGCTTGGAGAGGCGCCTGCCGTCGGGGCCCAGGATGAGGGGGACGTGGGCAAACGCAGGCACCGGCCGGCCCAGAGCTTCGTAGAGGAGGATCTGCTTGGGAGTGTTGGAGAGGTGGTCGTCCCCCCTGAGCACCAGGGTGATCTTCATGTCCACGTCGTCGGACACCACCGCCAGGTTGTAGGTGGGCGTGCCGTCGCTCCGGAGGATCACCAGGTCGTCGATCTCCTGGTTCCTGAACCGCACCTCCCCGTGGACGCCGTCCTCCCACGCCGTCTCTCCGTCCGGCACCCGGAAGCGGACGGCGAAGGGCGCCCCAGCCTCCATGCGGGCGGCCACTTCCTCGGGGGACATGGCGTCGGCCCGCTGCCGGGCCCTCCGGGAGCGTCCGCCGGCCGCCACCTCCTCCTCACGGTCCCGGGCAGCCTCCTCCGGCGTGGAGAAGTCCCTGTATGCCGATCCCGAGTCCAGGAGTTGAAGGGCGTGGGCCTTGTGCCGCTCCAGGCCCTGGCTCTGGAAGAAGGGACCTTCGTCCCAGTCCATCCCCAGCCACTCCAGGCCGTGGAGGATGGCCCGGGTGTGCTCCTCGCTGGAGCGCTCCCGATCCGTGTCCTCGATGCGGAGCACGAAGACGCCCCCCTCCTTGCGGACCAGGAGCCAGTTGAAAAGGGCGGTCCGGGCGCCTCCCACGTGGAGGTACCCGGTCGGGGACGGGGCGAAACGGGCACGAAGGGTCATGGCACTCGCATCACTCGTTGAAAGGGTGGGGCGGTCATGGCGTCACCGCTCACTGGACGGGCACGCCGGCTCCGGCCTGCCTCGGCAGTTCCCGGCACCAGGAACCGTGCAGTCTCATCGTCACCCCAGCCGCTGCCGGAGCAGGTCCTGGACCAGGGCCGGGTCGGCCCGCCCCCGGGTCTCCTTCATGATCTGCCCAGTGAAGAAGCCCAGGAGCCCGGTCTTCCCTTCCCGGTACTCCTCCACCTTCCCAGGCCAAGCCTCCAGGACTCCGTCCACCAGGGGCTCCAGCACGCTACGGTCCGAGAGCTTCTCCAGCCCCCGCTCCTTCACGAGCTCCCGCGGATCGGCCCCCCGGGCCACCATCTCGCCGAAGATCTCCTTGGCCACAGGCTGGGAGATGACCCCCTCCTCCAGAAGCACTACCAGGGCGGCCAGGTGCGCCGGCGTCAGGGGGAGCTCCGGCAGGGCACGGTCCTTCAGTTCTCTGGAAAGCTCGTTCACGATCCAGTTGGAGAGGGCTGTGGCGAGCTCGGGGGCGGCGGCAGCCCGCTCGGGGGCCGCCGTTTCCTCGGGGGCGGCCGTTTCCTCGGCGACAGCGGCCCGCTCAGCCGCTGCGGGTCCTTCGGGGGCGGCGGTTCCCTCGGGGACGGCGCCGACGCTTCGTTCCAGCGCCTCCTCGAAGAAGGCCGACAGCTCCCGGGAACCCGAGATCAGGTCCGCATGCTCCTCCGGGAGGCCCAGCTCGTTCCGGTACCGGACGAACCGCTCCGCCAGCTCCGGGTGCCTGCGCCGGGCCCGGTCCCTGGCCTCCTGTGTAGTGCTGCGGCGCTCGCGCCGGGGGGAGGGGGGGGAAGGCGAGGACGTTTCACCTGAAACGTCGGCGGTGGCCGGGGCCGGGGTCGAAGGCGAGGACGTTTCACCTGAAACGTCGGCGGTGGCCGGAGCCGGGGTCGAAGGCGGGGACGTTTCACCTGAAACGTCGGCGGTGGCCGGAGCCGGGGTCGCGGCCCCTCGCCCAACGTACGTGTCCCGCAACGTGACGATCCGGTTCAGGACCGGCGCTCCGGGCTTGGAGTCCACCGCGTCCGAAACGAAATACCCCAGGCGCTCCAACTGATAGCGGGTGCCGGGGGGATCGTGGGCCAGGCTTGGCTCCAGCCAGGCCTCCGGGACCACCACCCGGGAGTCGGGGTTCAGGTGCTGGGTGAAATCCGTCCCCTCCACGGCCTCCGGATCGGGGACGCTGAAGAGGCGGTCGTACAGGCGGACCTGTGCCTTCAAGGCGTGGGGCGCCGACACCCAGTGGATGGTCCCCCTCACCTTCCGGCCGTCGGGGGCGCTCCCGCCGCGGGTGGCGGGATCGTAGCTGCACCGGAGCTCCACGATCTCACCCGTGGCCGGATCCTTCACCACCTCGTCGCACCGGATGAAGTAGGCGTAGCGGAGCCTCACCTCCCGGCCCGGGGCAAGGCGAAAGAAGTCTGCCGGCGGCTCCTCCCTGAAGTCATCCGCCTCTATGTAGAGCTCCCTCGAGAAGGGGACCATCCGGGAGCCCTCCAGGGGGACGTCGTGGGGGTAGGAGGGGATCTCCAGCTCCTCCCCTTCCCCCTCCGGGTAGTTGGTGACCACCACCCTCAGAGGCTTCAAGACGCCCATGACCCGGGGGACCGTCCGGTTCAGGTGGTCCCGGACGGCGAACTCCAGCTTGCCCATGTCCACCCGGTTGTCGGCCTTGGCCACGCCGATCATCTCGCAGAAGCTCCGGATGGCCTCGGGGGTGATGCCGCGGCGGCGCAGCCCTGCGATGGTGGGCATCCGGGGATCGTCCCAGCCGTCCACGTAACCCTCGTTCACCAGCCTGAGGAGCTTCCGCTTGCTCATGACGGTGAAATCCAGGTTCAGCCGGGCAAACTCATACTGATGGGTCCTGGGCTCTTCGAACCCCACCTCGTCCAGGATCCAGTCGTAGATCTCCCGGTTGTTGTCGAACTCCAGAGTGCACAGGGAGTGGGTGATGTCCTCGAAGGCGTCGGAAAGGCAGTGGGTGAAGTCATAAAGGGGGTAGATGCACCACTCGCCCCCCCTGCGATAGTGGGTGGCATGGCGGATCCGGTAAAAGACCGGGTCCCTCATGATCATGTTGGGGTGGGCCATGTCGATCCTGGCCCGGAGCACGTGCTCCCCGTCGCCGAACTCCCCTTCCTTCATCCGCCGGAAGAGATCCAGGTTCTCCTCCA
>PXFI01000194.1 GCA_003564295.1 Gemmatimonadota bacterium
GGAGTGGAAAGTGTCCTTCGACGGAGAGGAGCTCACACCCGAGCAGCGGGGAGAGCGACAGGTCTATCGCCTCAACGTGATGTTACCCGAACACGAGCTCACGCTGGAGCGACGGTAGAAGAACCGGGGTCAGGGGCCCGGTACGCCCCACTGACACGAGAGGTGGCCATGCGACACACATCGAGGCTCGAGTCGGCCGGTCCCATTGGGCTGGTCCTTCCGTCGGTTTCCCTTCTTCTCGCTCTGGCCCCTTCCCCAGCGGCTCCCCAGGAACCCGGATATCTTCGCCATCCAGTCTCTGTCGAGGTGGACTTGAAGCGCACGGTGGGAAAGATGACGCCGATCTGGGCGTACATCGGCTACGACGAGGCGAACTACACCTACCTCCCGGACGGGCGTAGGCTCCTGACCGATTTCTCAGAACTCAGCAGGACCACGGTCCACGTGCGTGCCCACAACATGCTCAATACGCATGAGGGATCGCCCATTGCCCTGAAGTGGGGATCCAGCAACGTCTACACCGAGGACGAGGACGGCAATCCAGTCTACGACTTCACCACCATCGACCGGATCGTGGACACCTGGGTAGAACGTGGGATGACGCCGGTGATGGAAATCGGTTTCATGCCCCGGGTGCTCAGCACGCACGACGGACCCTACCGCCACTACTGGCAGCCAGGGGATCCGTACAGTGACATCTATTCGGGGTGGGCATACCCTCCGAACGACTATGACAAATGGGCGGACCTGGTCTACGAATGGGTGCGGCACTCCGTGGACCGCTACGGACAGGAGGAGGTCGAACGCTGGTGGTGGCAGGTTTGGAACGAACCCAACATCAGCTACTGGCAGGGCACGCGTGAGGAGTTCTTTAAGCTCCACGATTACACGGCCCACGGACTGAAGCGTGCGCTCCCCACGGCCCGCATCGGAGGCCCCAATACGGCCGGCGCGGCCTCGGCCAACGCCGCCTCCTTCCTGACCGAGTTCCTGGAGCACTGCCGGAGCGGGATCAACCACGCCACGGGCCAGGTCGGATCGCCTCTGGACTTCTTCGGCTTCCACGCCAAGGGCCGGCCCGTGGTCACTGACGCCGGGCATGTACGGATGGGCATGGGGAACCAGCTTCTGCAACTGCAGGCGGGGTTCGAAATCCTGGCCTCTTTCCCCGAATTCCAAGACCTTCCGGTGATTCTCGGAGAGTCGGATCCGGAGGGCTGCGCCGCCTGTGGCCGCCAGTTCGGGTATCCGGAGATGGATTATCGCAACGGCACCATGTTCTCGAGCTATACCGCGTCTTCGTTCGCGAAGAAGTTCGAGCTGGCCGATCACTATGGGACGAATCTCCACGGAGCGATCAGCTGGACCTTCACATTCCCGGACCAACCCCTCTTCTCAGGATTCCGGTCTTTTTCCACCACCCACGGCATCAACAAGCCGGTTCTGAACGCCATGCGGATGTTCGGCATGATGGGGGGCGACCGGGTGGCGGTCACGAGCGATGCGGGACTCTCCGCCTTCCAGGTGATCGCGGAGGATCTACGCGGGGCGGCCGATGTCGGAGCCCTTGCATCACGGGAAGAACGCACAGCTTCTGTCATGGTCTGGCACTACCACGACGACGACGTCCCGGCTCCGCCGGTCGCCGTTCGCCTCACGGTGCGGAACGTCCCCGCCGAACGGGCCCGGGTGCACCACTACCGGATCGATGAGTACCACAGCAATGCGTTCACTGCCTGGAGGGAGATGGGAACCCCCCAGCAGCTCACGCGCCAACAGCTCGAGCGATTGCGCCGGGCGGCCGATCTGGACCAACTCACCTCCCCCCGGTGGATGCAGGTGTCGCAGGGGATCGCCATTCTCGAGTTCGATCTGCCGCGGCAGGGGCTGTCGCTCGTCCAGATCACCTGGTGAGCGGACACCCCCGCCAGCTTCTTCTCCCTCCCCAATCCTTCCGGGGATCTGTAGATGGCCTCTCTCCACGAGCGGTGCGTCCTGCTCCGGAAGCCCTGGGAGCGGGCGTGGGCCACACCCTTCCCTCCACGGAGTCACACCATGCGATTGGATGGTGGCGGAAACGCAGACAAACCCAGGGAGGTTGATCGCGGCCTCACCCGGCGGGACGCCCTGAAGGTCCTGGGCGTGGGCACCCTCGGTGCGGGGTTGGTTACCAGGGTGGTACCCGGTCTCGCCGCAGCAGCTTCCACCCCGGCATCTGCTGGCGCAACACCCGTCCCCGGCCAGGTCCGCACTGCCGTACCTCCCGCAGTCCGTCCGTTCGATCTCCACGAAGTCGACCTTCTGGAGCGGCTTGTTTTCCGTGCCCGCGACCGGGAGGTCCGCTACCTCCTACACCTGGACCCGGACCACATGCTCCACGGGTTCCGTGTGAACGCCGGGCTGGAGCCGAAGGGGCTCGCTTATGGCGGCTGGGCATCCCTCGAGCCCTGGCTCTGGCTTCACTGCCACGGGCACACCTTGGGCCACTGGCTCAGCGCCGCCTCACTGGCGGTGGCCGCAACGGCCGACCCCCGCCTCCGGGAGCGGATCGCCTACGTGGTAGGCGAGCTAGGGCCCTACCAGGACGCCGCCGGTACGTGACTTGTGTGCGCATTCCCCGATGCCACCGAGCAGCTCGACCGGGCCCTGCGGGGCGAAGCCTTCGACGGCGTGCCGTAGTACACCCTGCACAAGGTTTTCGCTGGGCTCCGGGACGCCCATGTCCATGCGGGTAACGACGGGGCTCTGGACGCCCAGGTCCGGCTCGCAGAGTGGGCATGGGACGCCACACGCCACCTGAGCGGTGGGGAGTTCCAGCGCATGCTCGACCGGGAACACGGGGGCATGAACGAGGTCCTGGCCGACGTCCACGCCCTCACGGGCGACTCACGGTACCTCGCCCTAGCCC
>PXFI01000283.1 GCA_003564295.1 Gemmatimonadota bacterium
ATCCACCGTAAATCCAGGGAGTATGTTCCCGCTTGTTATGTATGGTGCCTCGTTTTTACTTATTTCATGTATTATCGGGCTATACGGTATGGTCCCGGTCTAGTGGGACAGGTACCCCGTCCCACCCCCCGCGCCTACTTCGCGGCCAAGGCGAGTTTCATCACCAGCCGCACGGGCAAGGCGGGCTTGGCAAACTGGTTCACATCTCCTACAAAAACAAATCGTCCTGCGGGGCATAATAGGCGAAGGACTCTGTGGAGCCTGAATGCCCGCGCAGGACTTTTTTCGGCCTCAAGGGATACCCCGCCTCGATCCGCATATATCCGCCCGCGTAAGCGATGGGGTAGAAGGACATCTGCAATTTCCGGCTGGGGGCCAGTTTTGCAAAAATCGCTTGGTTGAAGAGAGTTCCGGCCCAGAAGGCCTTGAGAAAGATCATCAACTCCCGCGCCGTCGTCACGCCCCCGCCGCTGGCACCGCAGCTTATCACAAAACGATCCCGCTGCAGCGGGGTGTCCTTGTAGTAGGGCCGGGGCACGAAGCCCTCCTCCCGCGCCACCAGGTAGGTGTTTTCCAGCTCCAGGGGTTGGAAAATACAGCGGCGGTACGCCTCCTGCAACGTCAAGCCCGTGACCGCCTGGATGATTTGACCCAGCAAGTCAAAGTTGATATCGGTGTAATACGCTTTCCGGGAGCGGCGTTGCCTTGCCGCTTCACTACATTTCCTCACAAGCCCTGTCAGAATTGTGATAATATTTTTTCATCCGGCAGGAATGGCTCGTTCACTTGGAGAAAGTATACATAGTTGTAAAGTTGCCATGTCTTTGCGTAAATGCCGCTTATGGGCTTAGGTTTGACAACGTTTTTCACATTTCGTCTTTCAATTCGCTCATCTTTTTGTACAGAGCCATTCTCACAACTACGAAGTTTTTTCGACAACCGCCCTATCGTTCCCTATCACAAACCCTTTAAAAACGCCGCAGCTCTAGTTATGCTGATTATGATCAAGGATCCAGCATGTGGAAGCGATGACTTCCTGGCTGAAGAAAGGAACTTGGCCAGGGGAGAGCCAGCAGCACAACCGGCCAGGAAGGCCGGTTTTTGCTGTGCAAAAATGCTCTAAATGGAGTGATGCCTGGAATATTCTTACTTCCAAAATATTCGTCGGTGATGTCGGGGACTGCCTCCAGAGTCAACGCGTTCAATGGAGAGGCAGGTCGGAGAAGCGGGTCAAATTGGCAGCTTGTCGGTAAAGTTGCGGTTAAGTGACGGCAAAGTAGCGCTTTTGGAACCGATCGTGGAAAAGTGACGCAATGGTGAAGCTCGCACAATAAAGGCAAAACACTTGGATAATTGTTAAGAAAAGTAAGATAAGGACGCCATAACGGCAGAATGCATCGGGTCTACGGTAGAAGTATCATAGAGTGCCGGCTTATGTTTCATTTTCAAAATTGATTGGAGGGCAATATCATGCAATGGAAAAAAAGATTGCTGTTACTTGTTGTGTTGGTGTTTAGTTTGTGTCTATTATTTTCCGCAGGGGCCGCCTATGCCGCCAATGACGAACCCGAAACAATCGCCGTCGGCGATATAAAACTGCAGCTTATTCACCACGACGAAAGCCTTGTACCAGACCGAGGTCATGCGGGTTTTTGCGCCCTCTTATTTGATACGGATGGCAGGCTCGCCCTGGAAGACGGTCGAACCTGGCTATACACCACAGGGCTCTTCGAGGCCCCCATTGAAGGCCTGAGAGACTGGTACGGCAAGTGGGTAAGCCATGCCCGCACCTTCAATCCGGAATCACTGGTCTCTGGAGAAAAAGAATTGGCACTGGGATTGGCCCCTGCCGACCAATGGGCTGTTATTCACCATGCCATCAAGGTAGAGGATGATTTGTATGTTGTTTTCTACTCAACAAACAAGGGCGTCAGGGCCGCAGTGAGCAGTCAGCCCAATACCGGTTTCTACACGGCGCCGGATTTCGAAATTACCCCCACCGAGCCCTGGGAGCTGGAGGGTGGAGAAGGAGCCAGCCTGGAGAGTGCTGGCGGGCATGTAAAGATTAGAGAAAACGAAGATGAGTTCGTATTTTGGCTTATCTATGACTCTTACAATGTAAACACCAGGGTTGGACAGCTGGGATGGGCAAAAGTCCGCTTAGATAAACACTCCAGGTATTTGGAGCTCATAGAAAAGCATCCCAACAATCCCCTGGATTTACTGCCCCAGGGCTATCTCGCTGCTCGGGCTGGGGGCAATGTGGGCAGTGACGTAAAAATTGATGGAAAACATACGCTCTTCTATTTCACTCGACCGGACGCCGCAACGTACAATTTGATGGTTGCACTGGCCACAGATGAATTATTTCAAAACATCGTGGAAACGGTCCAGATAGGGGGACCCCTGGGAACGGAAGAAATCATAGAAAAATTCGAAGCGTATATCTTGGATGACATCCTCTATATCATCTATGAAAACAGGCTAGCTGATAAAACCTGGCAAACCGGCATTCGCCTCTACCAGATCATTGATGAATAAATAGACACAAAGTACAGGTTTGATGGGAAAGTCCCCTGGAAAACATCCAGGGGACTTTCCCTGTGGTGCTCACGCGCTGGTTCACGTGCACGGGCCCCTATCAATCTTGCTCGCGCTTATATCCACTGGTTTCCACGCAATGGGTCCAATTGATCGACCCCTATCCTGTTTCCGTTGCGCTTTCCATCCCAGCCCCCCTTGCTGGTTGTCCCCGCACTCTCATCTAGACTGTCCGCTACGCAGCGCGGCCCGCTGCCTCACCGGCAGGGTTACCAGCAACAGCAGCGAGACGGCCACGGCCGTCAAGAAGGGAGGGACCGCCGCCGCGGACTGCTGCAGCAGCCCGCCCAGGGGCGGGA
>PXFI01000064.1 GCA_003564295.1 Gemmatimonadota bacterium
GTACGGCCGGATCGCTGAGGACGCCGTGGACGGCTCTGAGTGCCCAGTCGCCCGGAGGCTCCCAGGCCCTCTTGAAGATCGGGTGACCAGCGCCCGCAGGCGCATCCGGCCGTCCCGATAGGATGAAGGTCACGCTGAGTGATACTCCGTCGAGAGAAAGCCAAGGATTTGGGCGGAAAAGGGCCATTCTGCGTATTCCAACGAAGAGGCCCACCCAGTCCAATCGAAGGTGCCCACCTGTTCCAACACAAGAGGCCCACCCTCCGAAGGGGGGTTGGGCTCCCACCGAGCGGGAGTGAACGCGGCGCTGGTCAACCGTCCCGTGAGGCCGCCTTTTCCTCCTCCTTTGTTCGCCATGAACCGGGAGGGGAGATGCCGGCAGAGAGGTTGTCCATGCGTAAGATCAGAGAAGTGCTCCGCCTCCGGGCCCAGGGGTGGTCGGACCGGAAGATCGCCCGGAGCGTGAACGTGAACCGGACCGCGGTCCGGCGCATGCGGGAGCGAGCAGAAGAAGCGGGGGTCAGCTGGCCCCTGCCCGAGGCGTTGGCCGACAGTGCCCTGGAGGCCTTGCTCTATCCTCCCATACCCCATCCCAGCATCCAACCCCGCTGTCCAGAACGGATTCTAGGCTCGCTTTGCCACAGCTGCTGACCTCATTGAAGAGCTCTCCAACGCCGCCAACGTCCTCTTCCAGGTCGTCAACGAACGCTACCTCCAGCGCAAAGCCATCCTTTTCACCACCAACACACCCCTTGCCGCTTGGGGCCAGGTCCTCCATGATCCCGACCTGGCCAAGGCCATCCCCGACCCCACCCTGAAAAGAGGTCGCCAGATCCAGCTCCGGAGCCTTGGCTACCGCACCCGTCACCACCCCAAAAAGGAGAAGATCCTACCCGAGCCGAACGAGGCCCTGGTGCCAGACTTTCCGGAAAACTGGTGCCAGAATTGCCGGAACCCATACGTAGAACGCACGCGATGGAGCTGGTCCGACGGGTCGGTCAAATCCGTCGCGGGCACAGAGACGGAGGAGCCTGGTGACACTCCAACGACGATTGATTACGCCCGCCCCGGCGCTGATCTTGTTTGTGGCGACTTGCGGTCCCGGGACTCCGGAACCGCCTGATCCGGGTCTTTCTGAAAACCCAATCGTGCGGGACATATTCACTGCAGACCCGGCCGGTCTAGTTTATGATGGCCGGCTGTACATCTTCGCCGGCCGCGACGAGGCACCTCCAACGCATGTCAACTTCACGATGCGCGAGTGGCATGCGTTCTCGTCTGCAGACCCCCGTCCCGACCCGGACGCATGGGAGCATCATGGCGCTCCCCTTTCCCTGGAGGACTTCGAGTGGGCGGATGCCAACGCGTGGGCGGCGGAAGTGGTCCGCGGTCCAGATGGCCGGTTCTACTGGTACGTCTCCGCCCGGTGGCGGGAGGCGTCGGCCGACACCGACCGCATGGCCATAGGCGTGGCGGTGGCGGACCATCCCCTCGGCCCGTATCGTGACGCCACCGGCAGCCCGCTCATCACCTCCGGCCTGCCCAACGCCTCCAGGCACAACATCGATCCCACCGTGTTGGTCAATGACGAGCACGGGATCTATCTCTACTGGGGATCCTTCTGGTCCCCGCGTTTCGTGCGACTCAAGGAAAACATGATCGAGCTGGACGGGGATCCGGAGACTCCGGAGGGCCTTGATGCGTTCTGGGAGGCACCCTGGATCATTGAGCGGGATGGTATCTACTACAACGCCTACGCCTCGAACGCCAACATCGACGACGATGAATGTGTCACATCGAGGTTCTGGGCGTGCATCCGCTATGCAACAGCTGATCACCCGGCTGGGCCGTGGGTCCACCAGGGCATTGTGCTGGGGCAGGTCAGTTCGACCACGAACCATCCCGCCATAGTGGAGTTTCCTGAGGGCAGCGACGAGTGGTGGATGGTCTACCACACGGCGGATCTCCCGGATGGTGGTAACTTCTGCCGTTCCGTCGCCATCGACCGGCTGTTCTTCGAGCCCGACGGCTCGATGCGCAAGGTGGTCCAGACAAGATTCCCGGCTCCGGAGTCGGAAATCAAGCTCACCGATGACGCAGCACGCACGGCCACGGCAATCTGCTCATACACCTCCGAACGGGAGAGCTGTGATGCCCTACGCTCACCGGAGGACCCCACCAGCTCGGATATCCCAGGCCCGACCCTGGGCACCCGGTGGAGTACGTGGCCGGAAGTGGGTGAGCATTGGATCGAGTATGCATGGGACCGGCCAGTCCGGGTCGCAACGTCTGAGATCTACTGGTTTCAGGACTCAGCGGATGGTGATGGGGTGGGCGTGAAGCGACCCACCTCCTGGACGATTGAATACCACGACGGCAACCGCTGGATTGAGGTGTCCGATCCCAGCGAGTATGGCACCAACCTGGACCGGCCAAACATAACCACGTTCCGGCCGGTAACCACCACCCGCCTGCGGGCGGTCCTCCAGACCAGGACTGACGCGGAGGGTGTGGGTGCACTACAGTGGAAGATCCTATCCCCTCCGCCAGTCGCCATGGACTCAGTTGAAGCCAACACACGCGTCGGGGTGCCACCGACGCTGCCAGCCACAATCAACCTGCGCTTCGACGATGGCGCCCGCCTTGCCGCCCGTGTGCGGTGGCGACCGTTGGCCGAGGAGTGGCTCGCTGAGCCGGGCACCTTCACACTTGGTGGGGCCATTGAGAACAGCTCGGTCGAGGCAGAAGCCATAATCAACGTCCGGCTGCCTCGCTGATGCTTCCGACCGCACCCCCCTGTGCCCTGCTGGGGTGGCTGGCGCCTGCGTCTCCGCTTCGGGTGGCTCGCCGCGTGGTCCAGCATGCACCTGACCTTGATGTGCGGTGCCCAGTTCCTGAGCTGGCCTGGGCTCATGGCGGCATCACCGGCCAGCCACCTCTGGCGTGCGGTTGACCCGACGGACTTCGTCCGGGATCCGGCCATCCGGGCGTCCGAGGCCCTCACCGCCACCCGGACCTGGATCATCGACAGCTCCCCCGTGAGGCCAGAGCCTGGGCCTGGATGGGGCACGCACCGCATCGAGTATCAGGCCATGGACGCCGCCAGCAACATCGCCAAGCCCGGGGAGTGCCTGGTCACCTTCACTCCGTCTTCCAGGCCAGACAACACCAACGACGCCCCCTCGGGGAGGGCGCCTACCAGGGCACCCTGACAGTGGTGGGGGAGGTGCGTTGGTAACGGCCAGCTTTGGGCGTGAAGGGGGTATCCATGGCTGTCGGCTCCGCGCTCCCTGGACGAAGGGAGCGCGGAGCTCCGGAGGAGGACCTCAAGGGATGTCTACTCGATCCCGGTAATAGTCGCCCAGAAGGTGCTCGGCGAAATACTCGTCTCGCCTCCTCTGGAAGTAGCCGCTCATGGGTCCAAAACCATGGCCCTGGCCCGGGAAGAGGAGGAGATCGAACCGCTTGCCCGCCCGAATCAGAGCATCGACAAGGCGGATAGTGTTGGCCGGGTGGACGTTGGTATCCATGTCGCTGAAGGCGAGCATCAGGTGTCCCTTGAGGTTTTCGGCAACCTCGGGGTTTGTCGGAACCTCGATCTTCCACTCCACTCTTTCATCCGGCTCACAGTATCCGTCTCCCGGAATCCCCCGGGCTCGCCGGACCATCTCGAGATCGCTTAGTCCGTCTCCCCTTTCGTCGAGTTCGGCAGGCGCCTCCTCGCGGGACACGCACTTGTAGCGCAAGCCGTGGTTCTGCTCGGCCCAGTAGTCGCTGTAGAAGTTGTTGTCGTGGTTCCCGTTCGAGGCCACTCCCACCTTGAAAAACTCGTTGTATGGAGACACGAGCATGGCTGCGGCGGTCATGAAGCCACCGCCCGAGCCCCCGAAGATCCCGATCCGATCGAGATCGATATACGGGTGGCGCGCGGCAAGCTCCTGGATTCCCGCCTTCTTATCGGCCAGGCCGTAATCCCGGAGGTCTTGATAGCTGTGGGCGCGATAGGCCGAGTTCCGCTTGGGGCTTCCTCCGCGATTTCCAAGCTGGATCACGACGAACCCGAGCTGCGCGAGACGCTGTTGGGCCGGATCTGCTGAGAAGCTGCTGGAGACCCCCTCCGACTGCGGACCGGGATACACGCTGGCGATGATGGGGTAGCGCTTCTCAGGATCGAAGTCGAAAGGCTTCCACATGTTGCCGTAGATGTCCGTGACTCCGTCGGCCGCTTTCACAACAAACATCTCCGGGGGAGTCCACCCCATCTCTTCAAGCTGGCTCACATCCATCTCTTCCAAATCCAGAACGATCGCTCCCCGGTTGTTCCGTAGGACCGAACGCCCGGGGGCGTCCGGCCGCGAATACCGGTTGAGGACGAACCGCCTGGAGGGGGAGAGGGTGGAATTGTGGAAGTAGTCTCCCGGGTCCAGGAGGGTGAGGTTGGATCCGTCCAGGTTCACCCTGTAGAGGTGCTGATGGTATGGGTTCTCTCCCTCCTCGCGCCCCATCCCCCGTATCCACGCCACCCGGGCGACGGAATCAACCGCCAGGACGCTCTCCGCCCGCCAGGGACCGGTGGTGATGGGATTCTTCAGGCGCCCCTGGTAATCGTAAAGATAGAAATGGCCCCAGCCGGTCCGTTCCGACCACCAGAGAATGTCACCCCCGGACTCGACGTAGCGAGCCTGGTACATGTTCCCAAATCCCGAGCCGCCCTCGAGAGTGGACCACTTGAGGGACTCACTGATAAGGACCGTGACATCACCAGTCTCAAGGTCCACCTCGATGAGATCCAGGTTCTGCCAGAGCCGGTCCCGGCGGATTAACCGGAGCCGGTCCGAGCTTGAGCCCCAGTGGATATTCGTGTGGGATTGGTCCTTCCACCGATGAACCATCGGGAGCTCCGTGAGCATCGTATCGCCCCGTTGGTAGACCTGTAGCTCTCGGTATCCCACCTCCTCCCCTGGCATGACCTTCCGGTAGGTCCTGAGGCTCGGACGCGCGTCCGCCAGGGCATTCACGACCCAGAGGTCGGCATTGATCCCGCGCCAATCGGAGCGGGAAACGTAGAAGGCTTGACTGTCCTCCGACCAGGTGGCCCCACTGCGGACCCGTCGCTCCGTAGGGTCGGCTTGGTCGTCAGGCTCCTCATCATCTACCTCCCGACTTCCGAAGCTGTAGTCTTCCTCACCGTCGGTGGTGAGTTGTACCGCCTCCTGTTCCTCCCCGTCCACGATCTCCACGAGGTAGAGGTTGTGGGCTTCAGCATACACGTAGGCCGTGCTGTCGGGGGAGAATCGCCTCCATTCCCGCTCCTCTTCCTCCTCCTCCTCCTCGCCCAGGTTCGTCAGCGTCTGGTCACGGAGGTTGTATTCAAAGAGAACCTCCTCGGCCACGAACCTGAAGCTCCGCCCATCTTCCGAGAACTCGATGTCCTCCACGGGAAGGGCGTTGGCCTCGAGAGGTCTTTTAAGCTCCTGTGAGAGACGCTCGGCCATCCGCTGGTGGTCGAACAGGGGACGTTTCTCGGGACCGGAAGGGATCACGAGTTGGAAGCGGGTGCCCTGCGCATCCGCCCAGCGGTACCAGAGCGAGTCGGTCTCGTTGATCCAGTTCGGCTGTACCGACGCGGTGTGGACGAAGCGCGAGATGTTGTCCGAGCTGAACCTCTCGGCCAGAGCCCAGTTCGCCTTGGGCTCCCGGTTCCGCTCCTGCCCGGAAGCGCCGTTTGCTCCCAGGAGGATGAGCCCTCCAAGGAGGAGGGCTGCTGCCATGGCTCGGCCACTGCCATACTGGTGGTTCGGAAGGGGGGGCATCAATGGATCCTCCAGCTTTTCTCGGGTTGGGTGGGATGACGCCACGGAGAGCGCCCGCAAACGCCTAAGAGGGAGCGGTGTGGCGAGGAATCCTTAAGGTTTCGGTGTCTTCGTCCATGGTCCGGGGCGGGAGGCCCTGGGTCGAAGTCGAAGCAATTTGCGCTGTGGCCGGCTAGCTGGCAAACCTGCCGGTTCCTCAGCGGCCCGACAGCCCGAATAGCATGAACCGCAGCTGACCACGATGCCTGGACGGGGGCACCGCGGCCAGCTGATCTCGTCTGCGGAACGAGGTCCCGGAACAACCTCGACCGCCCGGGGCTCATCACCGCGAGGCGTTACCATGCATGCGGATCGAAGACTTTCGGGTCGATTTCCTCGGCTGGAATCTTCATCCAGTCGCCCAACTCCAGGCCCCACACACGCGGGTTGAGCTCGTCTGCCTCCTCTACCAAACCGCCCTCCCTTGCCACAGCCGGCTGCCGGTTCCAGTCGGGCGGGGTAACCCCGAGGAGATGTTGAACGAAGAAGTCATTGCGCTTCCGGGTACCGTACTGGCCACCAGCGCTATGCCCCGCTCCAGGCATGAACAGGAGGTCGAAGTCCTTGTTGGCCTTGATGAGAGCATCGGCCACCTGGATTGTCGACTGGGGATCGACATTCGTGTCCAGCTCTCCCACCATGAGGAGGAGGCGGCCCTCCAGTCGGTGCGCGTTGTCCACGTTGGAGGACTCCGAGTAATGGGGACCAAGTGGCCAACCCATCCACTGCTCGTTCCACCAGATCTTGTCCATCCGGTTGTCGTGACATCCGACGAACGAGACCGCCACGTGGTAGAACTCTGGATGGAAGAGGAGAGCCCCGGTGGAGCTCTGGCCGCCGGCGGAAGTCCCGTACGTCCCCACGCGGCTGATGTCGTACCAGTCGTACCGCTCCGCCACGGCCTTATGCCAGAGGATCCGATCCGGGAAACCCGCATCCCCCAGGTTCCTCCAAGCCACATCGTGAAAGGCCTTCGAGCGATTCGCGGTCCCCATCCCGTCGATCTGAACCACGATGAAACCGAGCTCGGCCAGCGCCAGCATGCCCCCACCCGTAGTGAAGTTCTTCGGGACGAAGGAACCCTGCGGGCCTGCATAGATGTTCTCGATGACGGGGTATTTCCGGTTCGGGTCGAAGTTCGTGGGACGCACGATCACGCCCCAGATATCGGTCACGCCGTCGCGACCCTTCGCCACGAAAGGCTCAAGGGGGATCCAGCCCTCCACCTCCAGCCGGCTGTAGTCCCCTCGCTCCAGCTCCATCACGAGGCTTCGGTCGCTGGCGCGCCGCAGCTCGGCCACCGGAGCTCTGTCGACCCGGGACCAGCGTGCCACATAGTACTCCTCGTCAGGTGACCAGCTCACCTGATGGTTTCCGTCCGCGTCGGTGAATGCAACGAGTCCCGTCCCATCGAAGTTGATTCGGTAGTGGTGGATGAAATACGGGTCCTGACCAGGGGCCATGCCGCTGGCGCGAAACCGGATCTGGCGTCTCTCTTCGTCCACCTGATCCACACCTCGGACCACCCAATTGCCCCGGGTGATCTGGTTCTTCACCCTACCCGTGACTCCATCGTACAGATAGAGGTGGTTCCAGCCATCACGCTCCGACATCCAGACGATCTCCCGCCCGTCATCCACGAAGCTGATGTACGTGCCGCCCGAGTAGTGCACGAAGGTCTCCGAGCGTTCTTCGATAAGCGGCCGGGCTCTACCCGTATTCGGGTCCACCTCGATCACCCGCAACACCTGGTGCCCACGCTCGTTGTATCCGAAAACAAAGCCGCGGCTGTCTTCGTGCCAGTGGGGACGCTGAAGGTCGAAGGCGTTGGGGAAGAGAGCGTCGTCCACGATGAACTGCTTCTCCAATTCGAGGTTGAAGAGGACGGGATGGTCCTTGGTCACCACGTCGCCCGGCTTCCAATAGGAACGGGCCCAGTGCCGGGGTTGAAGCTGGCCATCAGGAGCCGATTCGATATACGGGATCTGCCGGTCGTAGCCAGGAATGCGACGGTACGCGGCGAACTTCTTCGAATCAGGTGCCCATCGGATGGAGCTCAGCATATAGTGGTTCCCTTCGGACCCCTCCCAGCTGAGCATCCGGAAATCTTCCTCTCCAGCGCGCCGAATCGCCACGTTGAAGTTTTGGATGAACGCCCACCATTCACCGTCCGGTGATGGAACCACATCGTCCGGCACGTCCGCCGGCTCCTCTTCTTCCTCTACCGGCTCCTCAGAGGGATCCCACTGGTGGCACACGGGCTCCCGCAGGTCGCACCGCCACGAGTTCCTCTGCATGGTGAATTGGATGGCGGTTTCGTCGTCGTAGAAGGTGAAGGAGTTGAACGGGAGGTTCGTCGGTTCGAAATCGCGCCCGGTGGCGCTCGAGAGAGCAGCGGCCACATGAGCATGGTCGAAGGCGGGACCTCGCTCCCGGCTCTCGGGATCGACGAGCACAAACTCCTCGCCCTCATCGATGGTCCTCCGGTACCAGAAGCGATTGGATTCTCCGAGCCAGTTGGGATTACCCACCATGACGTTCACCGGCTCGGAAAGCCTCTGGTTGATCGTCCGAGCACGCTCGTAGTCGGCCAGTGTGCCCTGTCCAACCCCTGGGCTGTGAGCCACTAGCAGGCCGACCACCAATAGCGCGAGGGGAAGGATTCTGATTCTCGCTCGTGTCATCTTCCTCTGCCTCCGTTAAGCGGGCCGACCCGGTGTGACCGCCATGCGTTGACGCCCCCCATCGTACCCTCGTCGATTGGCATGGGGATACTGTGGATCAAGGCACGCAGGGGCAAGCAGGGTTGGGTACCTTGAGAAACACCGGTCGACCAGAGAGTCTCAAGGGGGGATTGGCCTCGGGAACCGAGGGACTCCGCGTGCTCATTCTCTCGACACGTCCTCTTTCCCCGGGGGACGAGTTCGAGCGAACCAATACAAAGGGACCGCACTGCTCACCGGTTTCCCGTATCATCCACCCCTGCGCTGCCAAGCACAGGGGCCGTCAAGCCCGGGGGCGTGGCCCGCAGGGCCCTCGTCCCTCTTTGGCGTTACCTGGAACACGGCGGGATAGGGGGTGCGGCCGGCTCTCGTCGTCTCAGTGGCGGTGCGAACCCGTCCTTCAGGACACGGTCACCCGCCTTCAGGGGCTTCGACTCCCCAGGCGGGGACCCTGGCGACCCGCCACCCCTGGAGCTTACCGGGAAATGACACCATCTTCCTTGTGGTGGTTGAGCTGGGCGCCCAGACCCTTTGAGGCAGCGCCCTTGTCCGACGCTGGTTTGAGACTCAGCATTTGGCCCATGAGACCTGAACGGTCCGGCTCCGGGTTGCCGGACCGTTTGAGAAGGAATAGACGATGACCGACCGTCCATCACCGCTGGAACGCCTGGTATTCCCCACCCAGAAGCTCATGGAGGAGCATCCGCCCGTCATCTGGAACCGGAACAAGCGGATCGTTTTCGAAGTGGCTTGCCCGTCCGGATCCACCTCGGCGGAAGAGCTGACCTACACCCGTTGGAGCACCATGGCGCTACCGGAGGCTGTGGACCTCCGGGCAGCTGCGGAGCGGGTGGAGGCCCAGGAAGGTGCCTATGACTACGCCTATGAGCCGGCCATCCCCGGAGCGGTCCATTGGCATGTGAACTTCGCGGACCCCCGACTCTTCGTGGCCTACCGGGGAGCGCTGTTCGCCCAGGACGAGATGCAGGTGGCGGAGCACCCGGCCCTCGGCGCCCTGAAGGAGGCTCTTACAGCCGGTGGCCACACCGCGTTGACTGTGGAAGGTGGCCGGCCCACGCCAATCCTCATCAAAGGGGTGGAGCGGCGGTGCCGGATCGCCACGGATCGGAATCGCGAGGCCGGCCGGCCCAGGGGTCTCTACGGCAACGCCTTCGGCCAGGCTTCGGAAGAGGTGGTCCGCAAGGCCATCAGCCGCATCGATCCGCCCACCATCACGAATCTCATTGCCATGGCGGCCCCCGAGGGGGGGGTCGGTCAGTACGATGCCCGGGACATCCAGAATATCCTCGACACGGCGTTCACGGGCTTCCGGGCTGCGGTGCTGGAGTCGGCCAGCAACGGGCAGGAGCAGCGTCCGGTAGTGGTACACACCGGCTTCTGGGGGTGCGGAGCGTTCGGAGGGAACCGGGTTCTCATGGCCACTCTACAGGCCGTGGCGTCCGAAATGGCTGGGTTGGACTGCCTGGTGCTCCACACCTTCGACGCCGCAGGCGCCGAGGCGTGGGAAGAGGCGAGGCGTCTCCTCGGTGAGCTGGCAGGGACTGGATCCACACCGTTACCGACCCTGGTGGAGCAGATCGGGGCCCAGGGGTTCAACTGGGGGGTCAGCAACGGCAATTAGGAGAAGGGGGGTCCATGGCCGCCCCCGGCCGCGGGCCTCTCAGGACCCTACCCTCCGGGATTCTGTGCCTCGTCCCCCCCCTCCTTCGCAAGGTTCAGTGGTCGGAGGGGTACTCCCTCCTCCAGGGCTCGAAGGTGCAGGGAAAGGTTCCCGAAGGAGACCCGTGACTGCATCTGGACCAGAATCCTGCGATGGTCGTCGGAGAAGTGGATCTCCGCCTTCCCGCCCTCGGAGAAGAGTCCCCGTGTCCGAATGATGGGCTGGACCACCACGGTGTTGAAGGTTCCGGCTGGGACAGTGATCCGATCCTTACGGAGGACCCGGACCACCACGGGGTTTCCACTCTCCCGGAAGTACCTCGGGAGGGTATAGACGTCCCCGACCCGCAAGGGTAGGGTGCGCACGTAATAGACGAAGGCGACTTCGTCCAGGGGCTGGCTGCTTCCCAACTCCCCCTCCTCTCCATTGTCCTCCCTCAGCCAGCGCCCCTCCCGGGGAAAGAACTCCCAGTGCCGGTAGGCACGATAACGGACCTCGCTGATGTCGGCGATGTGACGGTGACTGTATAGCCCCTCCACGTCCACCCACGACTGCCAGCGGTCGTTCACCCGTGCCCCCGGAACCCCTCCGCTGATGGCCCATTCGATCCGGTAGCTGCTGTGGCCCCGGACCTCCTCCACACCCGCTACCTCCATCCGCCCCTCCCCCACACTGAAGGGGCCGAACTTCACCTGGTAGATGGCCCTCTCCCCGGGACCGAAGGGAACGGAGGCGGCCAAGGGAGCCCCTCCAGCGGCGCTGCCGGTGGCGGCGGCGGCCTCGCTGGCCCCGTGGTCGAGCCCCTGGGCCTGGAGTGCAAGTGGCAACACCATGGCCCACGCCGGGAGAGCAGCGAGGATTCGCCAGCCGGCAAGGCCAGCCCGGTGGGCACGCTTTCTGGGCATGGGACCGACACTCGCCTCCTCTGGTGGCCGGGGCTGGCTATGTGCATCCCTCAAGTTTCTTACACGTCGGCTGGGCGAATCGGTTCTTCCCTGACCACAGCCGAAGGACCGGCCAGCCGGCTCCAGCGCGCACCCTGGCCATCTACGAAGAAAAGGGTAGACAAATCCGCCGCCGCACCGTACCTTCATGTACGAAGGGCTTCGTATCCCTTTCCCCGGGCAATTTCCGAGGGCGGCATTGCATGAGCGACGAGATATCCTTTTCCGGACGTGAGCTTGACGTCATGAGCATCCTGTGGAGGGAGGGCTCCGGGACCGTCACGGAGGTCCGGGAGAAGCTTGGGGAGGAGGTGGGCTACACCACCGTCCTCAAGATCCTCCAGATCCTGGAAGAGAAGGGCCACGTCAAGCATGAGCGGGAGGGCCGGGCCTACCGGTACCGCCCCTCCGTGGCCCCGGAGCAGGCTGGCGACTCGGCCCTTCGCCGCATCGTGGATAAGATCTTCCACGGTTCAGCGGAGCTGGCCCTGGCCCGCCTGGTTTCGGAGAGGAAGATCCCCCCCGAGGAGCTGGACCGGATGCGACGGCTCCTGGACGAACTGGCCGAATAGGAGAGCTCTGCTCATGACCCTGCTCACCTGGATGGTCTATGCCGCAATAGTGGCGGCTCTCCTTGGGATGGCGGCCTGGACCTTGGAGCGAATTCTTCTCGGGGCCGGTCGCCCCGCTCGGTGGCTCTGGATCCTGGCTCTGGCTGCTGCTGTGGCCATGCCCCTGGCGACCCTGGCGGGAACCGGCTCCACGGGTTCCGCTCCCCGGGCCGGAGTCCATCTCCCTGTCCCGGAGGAAACGGAGATCCCATCCGTCCTTCCCAGTGCTCCGTCCACCCCGGGACCCATCCTCCAGACGTTGAGGAGGGTCAGCGGAACCCTCACGGCGAGCATCCGGCGTCTGGCAACGATGCTCCCTGGAACTGGCCTCTCCAACCGGACCCTCGTGCTGGTCTGGGGCGCCGGGGTCTCGTTTCTTCTCCTCACGCTGGGTGGATCCATGCTCCGGCTGGGCCGCCACCTCCGGCGTTGGCCCGTCTCCCGCCTCCTGGGAACGGACGAGGTGCGGATCACCCCTGGGCTGGGCCCCGCCGTCGTGGGCGTCGTCCGCCCACGGATCGTGCTTCCCCGCTGGGCTCTGGAGTTGGAGGAGCGGCACTTGGGCCTCATTCTCCTCCACGAGAGGGAGCACGTCTCAGCCCGAGACACCCTGGCCCTGGCGGGAGGGGCGGTACTGGTCCTGGCCTGCTTCTGGAACCCAGCCCTCTGGTGGATGCTAAAGCGCCTCCGAGCCGCCGTGGAGATGGACTGTGACGGCAGGGTCCTGGCCCGGGGAGTTCCTCCCCGGGAGTACGGGGCTCTGCTCCTGGAAGTAGGTGGTCGCGGCATCCAGCCACCCTTGTACATGGCAGCTTTGGCGGAACACCCGAACCTCCTGGAACGGAGACTCAGACAGATGAGACCGAAGAGCCCTCGACACCCGATCCTTGCCTTCGCCGGGGCCAGCGTCATGGCCACCGGCCTCATCATGGTGGCGTGCGACACCCGGGTGCCCGCCCCCACGGCCGCCACAGAGGAGGATGCCGTCACGTTGCCTGCAGA
>PXFI01000294.1 GCA_003564295.1 Gemmatimonadota bacterium
ATCATGAGAGTCTTGGGCATCGATTTCGGAGAGAGGCGCATAGGCCTGGCCTTGAGCGACCCTACGGGTACGCTCGCCTCACCCCTCCCCACCCTGAAGCGCCGGCTGGGCAAGCGTCCACCTCTGGCCACTTTGACGGAGATGGCAAACGAGCACGACGTGGAGGCCGTGGTGATGGGTCTTCCCCTGACCCCCGCTGGTGAGGAATCGGATTGGACCAGAACAGTCCGGGAAGTGGGCGCGTCCCTGTCCAGACGAGCTGGAATCCCCGTCCACTTCGTGGACGAACGGTTCACGTCTGCGGCTGCGGAGCGCATGGTTCGCACCTCCGGCCTTCCCCGCAGGAAGCGGGAATCAAAGGAGAGGGTGGACGCGGAAGCTGCCGTGCTGATCCTCCAGAGGTGGCTCGACGGCCGGAACCGGCATGGCCCGGAGGACGCGGCGTGAGGGGTATCCGCCTTCTCCTGCCCGGCCTCCTTCTCCTCCTGCTCTTCCTGGCGGGATGCACGCCGGCTCCGGAGGGTCCGCCAGTGGAGCTCACGGTTCCAGGGGGCGCGTCCTTCCGGGAGGTGGTGGACACCCTCCACGCCCGTGGATTGGTGTCGAGCCCTCGGCTGTTCCGAGGGTATGCCCGTCTCCGGGGAGACGACCGGCGGGTGCGGGCCGGCCAGTATGTCTTCCCGTCAGACGTGACCTGGTCCCGCCTCCTGGGCGACCTCACGGCCGGCAGGGTCGTCACGGAGACCCTCACCATTCCCGAAGGCTATACCCTGAGACAGATGGCGCCCCGCATCGCCCACATCACCAGGACGGACGCCGACTCGGTTCTGGTCCTCCTTCAAATGGACTCGGCCGACACGGTATGGGCCGTGCCGGGTCCCGGACTCGAAGGATTTCTCTTCCCCGACACCTATCGTTTCGCCCCGGGGGTTCCCGTTGCGGAGGTTCTCCGGGCCATGGTGTCACGATACCGGGAGGTGTGGACCCCGGAGCGGGTGGCCAGAAGGGACTCCCTGGGCATGACCGAGGGTGAGGTGGTGACCATGGCGTCCATCGTCCAGGCGGAGGCCCGGCGCCAGGATGAGATGCCCCTGGTGGCCTCGGTGTTCCATAACCGGCTGCGACTGGGGTACCTTCTCCAGGCGGACCCCACCGTCCTGTATGCCCTTGGGGGAACCCGCCCCCGACTCCTCTACGCCGCCATGGACTCGGTGGCCGACCACCCCTACAACACCTATACCCATCCGGGGCTTCCACCGGGACCCATAGGGGCTCCCGGACTGGCAGCCCTTGACGCGGCCTTGAACCCAGCCGACACGGACCTCCTTTACTTCGTGGCCCACCCCGACGGCTCCCATGTCTTCTCCCGCACCTTGGCGGAGCACAACCGGGCCGTGGCCGAAACCAGGAGGCTCTGGGAACGGCTGCGAAGGGAGCGGGACAACCCATGAGATCCTCCGCTGAGCTGGCCGAGGCTCTCCGGGTCATCGTCATCACGGACAGGGGCTTCGCAGCCCCCCGCTCCGTGGCGGAGGTGGTGGAGGAAGCGCTCCGGGCCGGGGCCCGGGCCATCCAGCTCCGGGACAAGTCCGCTCCCGCCCGGGCCCTCCTGGAGGAGGCCCGGCAACTGAGGCACCTCACCCGGCGATGGAACGCCCTCCTCTTCGTCAACGACCGTTTGGACGTGGCCCTGGCCGCAGGCGCGGACGGAGTCCATGTGGGTCCCCACGACCTCCCTGTGGCCGACATCAGGGCCGTGGCCCCACAGGGCTTCCTCATCGGCCGATCCGCCGCCGACCCTCTCCTCGCTCGGCAAGCCCAGGAAGATGGGGCCGATTACATCGGCGCCGGACCCGTCTTCCCCACCGGGACGAAGACGGACGCGGGGGAGGTCCTGGGCGTGGAAGTCCTCGGCCGGATAGCCTCCTCCATTACTATTCCCGTGGTGGGGATCGGGGGCATCAAACCCCCGGGAGCCCGGGAGATCGCCCGCTCCACCGACGCCGCCGGCGTTGCGGTGGTGAGCGCCGTGATGGCCGCGCCGGATCCCTATCAGGCCACCCGGGAGCTCCTGGAGCCCTTCAGCATCCGCAGCGGCCCCGATCCCTCGTCGCCTCCCCGTAGCCGGCTCACCTGATCCGGCCCGGGAGGCCCCATTTTTCAAGTGGGGAACAAGGTCTGGCCGCCTGGGGAGCTGCTTTCCTGAAACGACGAAGCCCGTCGCCGGCCGTGGGGCCGGGACGGGCTTCGTGGCAAGGGAGGCTGGCGGCGACGTACTCTCCCACCGGATCACCCGGCAGTACCATCCGCGCTGCGGGGCTTAACGGCCGTGTTCGGGATGGGAACGGGTGTGTCCCCCGCGCCATGACCGCCAACCACATCTCGGGCTGCCTGTTCTGAGAGCCGCCGGCCTCCTTCGCCGGCCGCTCGTGGCAGCCAAGAACCAGGGTCGAGAGAGAAGAACGCCTTCGGATGGAAGACGGAGCGGAGGCGCCGGCAATCAAATTGTGAGTCAAGCCTCTCGGGCGATTAGTACGGCTCGGCTACACGTGTTGCCACGCTTCCACCTGCCGCCTATCAACGTGCTCGTCTCGCACGGCCCTTCCGAGAGCTTACGCTCTGGGAGTGCTCATCTTGGGGTGGGCTTCCCACTTAGATGCTTTCAGCGGTTATCCCTTCCCGACGTCGCTACCCGGCGCTGCCCCTGGCGGGACAACCGGTACACAAGAGGTCAGTCCGTCCCGGTCCTCTCGTACTGAGGACGGCTCCCCTCAACACTCCAACGCCCACGACGGATACAGACCGAACTGTCTCACGACGTTCTGAACCCAGCTCATGTACCGCTTTAACGGGCGAACAGCCCGACCCTTGGGACCTTCTCCAGCCCCAGG
>PXFI01000352.1 GCA_003564295.1 Gemmatimonadota bacterium
CCCAGGTCGGCCAGGATGGGGATGGCCTTGCGAGCATCCTGGAGGCTCCAGCCGGCATTGGCATCCACCCGCAACGCCTTCTCCGGCTCCGCCTCTCGGATGGCCCGCATCACCCGGATGTCGTGATCCACGTCCCGGCCAAGCTTGATCTTCAGGATGGGGTAAGGCTTGGCCGCCTCTACCTTCCGGAGCATGGTCTCGGGGGTGTCGATACCGATGGTGAAGGAGGTCTGCTTGTTCTCCGGTGGGGCGCATCCGAAATACCGGAAGAGGGGCAGTCCCACCTCCTTGCCGATCCAATCGTGGAGGGCCAGGTCCATGGCGCAGAGGGCCGCCGAATGGTTGGGGTACTTGCGACGGAGAGCCCCAAGGATGCCTTCCAGGTCCCAGGGTTCAGGAGGCAGCTCCCGGGCCATGGCCTGGGCGGCGGCAGCCTCCCCCTCCGGCGTTTGGTTGTGGTACCGTACCGCCACCGCCTCTCCCCGCCCCCCGCAGTCCAACTCCACGACGACGGTGGCGGAGGTTGTCCTGGTGTCCCGGGATATTCTGAAGGGATCCGTCAGATGGAGGGACCTGAGGGTGACGGATGCTTTCACGAGGACCTCCGTCTTCCAGGGCCAAAGGATGGACCTGCTCCCGACCCGCCGTCCGGACCGGTTGTTCGCCGGTGCCGTGCCGAGGGGGAGGGGGTGTGCGGAAACGAAATGAGTAATGGGGGGTCATGAGGGGTGCAAGGGGTTGGGTGGGCCGGGAAGAAGAACGGGAAGGCTTGGGGCCGGGGTCCCGGTCCTTCCGGAGTCGAGTTCCAAGCTTCTCCCCGGAGCCGGGCTTTCTGGCCCCTTTTGGGCCGGGTTTGCAGGTCCTCCAGAACCGGGGAGCCCGATTGCCTCTGGTAGCCATGGCCGAGGGGGTGCCCCGGAGTCGGGCTTTCCGGCTCCTCTTGGGCCAGTCTAGCAGGTCTTCTGCAGCCCGGTTGGCAGGCTCTTTGGCGCGGGATTTGCAAACAGTTGGGGACGGGTTGTGGCGAGTTTCCTTTGGAGGCCTGGGGGAACACAAGAGGACGACTGTCGAGCCTGGTGGGAGATTCATGCGACTTTCTGAACATCCGATTCTTGCAGTGGAGCGGAAGGGGTCAATCCGGTTCACATTTCGCGGCCAGGAGCTCACGGGCTACGAGGGGGAGACGATTTCGGCGGCGCTGTACGCGGCCGGCGTGAGGGTCTTCGGCCATCATCCCAAGGACGGGTCGCCACAGGGCCTGTTCTGCGCCAACGGACAGTGCGCCCAGTGCATGGTGATTGCGGACGGCGAGCCGGTGAAGAGCTGTATGGCCCTGGTGAAGGAGGGCATGGTGGTGGAGCCGGTGGAGGGCCTGCCGGAACTGCCCTCCGCTACCTCGCCGCCACCGCTGCAGGAGATGGAGGAGGTGGTGGTGGAGGTGCTGATCATAGGGGGCGGTCCGGCAGGGTTGTCAGCCGCCCTCGAGCTTGGCCGCCGGGGGGTCCGGACCCTCCTGGTTGACGACAAGCACCGCTTGGGGGGCAAGCTCGTCCTCCAGACCCACCGCTTCTTCGGATCCATCGACGCGGTCTACGCAGGCACTCGGGGTACAGACATCGCCACCCGGCTGGAACGGTCGGTGGCGGAGCTGGAGGCGGTGGAGGTCTGGCCGAATTCCACCGTCCTGGGGGTGTACAGCGATGAAGTGGTTGGCGTGCTCAAGGGGGACAGCCGCTACGTGCAGGTAAGGCCAAAGGTGCTACTGGTGGCCTGCGGCGCACGAGAACGATCCCTGACCTTTGTGGGGAACACGCTGCCCGGCGTCTACGGCGCCGGAGCGTTCCAGACCCTCGTCAACCGGGACCTGGTGAAGGCCGCCGACCGGCTGTTCATCGTGGGTGGCGGCAATGTGGGTCTGATTGCAGGGTATCATGCCCTGCAAGCCGGAATCGAGGTGGTGGGCCTTTGCGAGGCCATGGCCGAGTGCACCGGTTACAAGGTGCACCGGGACAAGCTGGCCCGGTTCGGCGTGCCCATCTACACGTCCCACACCGTGCTATCGGCACAGGGCGACGGGCGGGTGGAGTCGGTGACCATCGCGGCGGTGGACGACCGTTTCCAGCCCGTGCCCGGGACGGAGCGGTCCTTTGCCTGCGATACGCTTCTCATCGCCGTGGGCCTGGATCCGGTGGACGAGTTCTACCATGCGGCCAAGCGTTATGGTCTGCCCGCCTATTCAGCCGGGGATGCCCAGGAGATCGCCGAGGCGTCGGCGGCCATCTTCTCCGGCAAGGTGGCGGGCCTGGAGATCGCCAGAGAGCTGGGGGTCGAGGAAGAGGACGTACCGGCAGAGTGGGTGCGGATGGCGGAGGTGTTGAAGTCGAAGCCTGGGGCTCGGATCGCCCCGCCGCCCCCGTCGGATCGGTGGGGTGTGGTGCCCATCTTCCACTGTTCGGAAGAGATCCCTTGCAATCCCTGCACTTCCGTTTGCCCGCAGGAGCTGATCCACATCGATCCGGCGGACATCCGAAAGGTGCCGGAGTACCTGGGGGGTCTGCTGGGGGAGGAGTGCCTGGGCTGCGAGCAGTGCGTGGTGGTCTGTCCAGGGCTGGCCATCACGCTGGTGGATTACCGGCAGGAGCCGGTGCAACCCACGGTGACGCTGGCCCACGAGTTCTCGGCGGGCTCGGTCTCGGTGGGCCAGGAGATGATGGCCCTGGATGAGGAGGGCGCCCTGCTGGGGCCTGTGGAGGTGGTGGAGGTGAACCCCATCCCCCGTGGTGATCGGACGGTGCTGCTGAAGCTCCGGGCCCCGGCGGAGGTGGCGACCCGGTTGGCAGGTGTGCAGGTGCAGGACGCTTGGACGTCGGAACCGCTCCCGGAGGTCCTGGAGCCGCTGGTGGACGAGCAGGTGGTGTGCCGGTGTGAGCGAGTTACGGCCGGGGAGGTCCGGGACCTGATCCGACGGGGCTATCGTGATATGAACGAGATCAAGGCGGTGACCCGCGCCGGGATGGGTGCCTGCGGCGGGAAGACGTGCGGCACCCTGATCGCACGTCTCTTCCGGGAGGAAGGGGTAACGGAAGAGGACGTGGTCCGGTTCATTCCCCGGCCCCTATTCGTGGAGGTGCCCCTGGGCGTCTTCGCCGGTGGCACGACACCGTCGGACGACCCGTCGAGCCCATCCGGCAAAGGAGGGAGCCCGTCGTGACGACTCAACACTACGATGTGGTGATCATCGGTGCCGGGAGCGTGGGCGCTCCGACGGCCCTGGCCATGGCCCGGGACGGCCTTAAGGTCCTGGTGCTGGACTCCCTTCCCAGCCAGGGTCAGGGTTCGAACAAGACGGCCATCGGCGGAGTCCGGGCCACCCATTCCGACGTGGCCAAGATCCGGCTGTGCCTCCGCTCTCTGGAGATCATGTCGGGGTGGCGCGAGACCTACGGCCACGACATCGAGTGGCTTGGCGGGGGTTACGTTTTCGTGGCCTACCGGGAGATTGAGGAGCAGAAGCTGAAGCAGCTTCTCAAGCGCCAGCACAGCTACGGGCTGGACATCGACTGGTACGATGCCACAGACCTCCTGAAGATCGTGCCGGATCTGAACCCCGACGGGCTCCTGGGCGGTACCTACTCGCCGGGGGACGGGCATTGCTCTCCACTCCTGGCGGGGCATGCGTACTGCGACCAGGCCAAGCGCTATGGCGCGGAGTTCCGGTTCCGGGAGCGGGTTACCGGGATCGTGGTGCAAGGGGGCCGGGTCCGGGGGGTGGAGACGGATCGGGGGCGCTATGGCGCCGATGTGGTGGTGAACGCCGCCGGCGCCTGGGCCCGGGAGCTGGGTCAGCTTGTGGGGCTGGATCACCCGGTGGAGCCGGATTCCCACGAGGCCGGCATCACGGAACAGGTGGCCCACTTCCTCGATCCCATGATCGTGGACATCCGTCCGGCCCCGGGATCCGCCAACTACTACTTCCACCAACTGGCCACGGGGCAGGTGACCTTCTGCATCACGCCGGAGCCGCCCATCGTGGGGTTCGATTGCCGGGAGACCAGCGTGTTCCTGCCGCAGGTCAGCCGGCGAATGGTGGATGTCATGCCGCGCCTGGCCCGGCTCAGGGTCCGGCGCACCTGGCGGGGGCTCTACCCCATGAGCCCCGACGGATCGCCCCTGGTGGGCTGGGCCGGAGAGCCGGAAGGATATCTCATGGCTATCGGGATGTGCGGGCAGGGATTCATGCTGGGACCCGGGCTGGGGGAGTTCCTGTCCCGCATGGTGCTCCAGAGACTCACGGAAGAGGATCGGGAGGTGCTGACGGAGTTGTCGCCGGATCGGGAGTTTGCCGGTGTAGAGGTCTTGAAGTAGGAGGTGAAGAGCATGACGGTAGTGGACAAGACCGTGAAGGGGCCTACGGTCCTCATCCAGGAGGACCTGTGCAAAGGCTGCGGCCTGTGCATCGACATCTGTCCGCCGGGGGTCCTGCGGCAGGATTCGAAGCTGAATCACCTGGGCTTCCACCCGGCAATCTATACGGGGCAATGGTGCAACGCGTGCGGCCTGTGCTTCTATGCCTGCCCCGAGCCCGGCGCCATCGTGGTGATCAAGCCGTCTCGCGAGGAGAGGTAGGGGAGGCCACATGGCGGTTGAACTGGTAAAAGGAAACGACGCCCTCCTCCGGGGAGCGGTGCTGGCGGGCTGCCGCACCTTCTATGGATATCCCATCACGCCGTCCAGTGAGATCGCAGAATCGGCGGCATCGGTCCTCCCCACTCTGGGGGGCACCTTCGTCCAGTCGGAGTGCGAGGTGGCGGCCATCCAGATGGTCTATGGCGCCGCCAGCGCCGGGGAGCGGGTCATGACGGCCAGCTCCAGCCCGGGCATCAGCCTGAAACAGGAGGGGATCTCCTACCTGGTGGGTTCGGAGCTCCCGGCGGTGATCATCGACATCATGCGGGGCGGCCCGGGCCTTGGTAACATCGCGCCGGCGCAGGGCGACTACTTCCAGATGGTGAAGGGGGGAGGCCACGGCGACTACCGGCTCATCGTCCTGGCTCCCAACAGCCCCCAGGAGATGTGCGATCTGGCTATGCTGGCCTTTGAGCTGGCGGACCGGTACCGGAACCCGGCGGTGGTCCTGAGCGACGGCTTCACGGGCCAGATGATGGAGGCGGTGGAGTTCCCACCCCCCGTGTCGGAGCTGCCGGAGAAGGAATGGGCGGTGAGGGCCACGGCGGAAACGGCGGGCAACCTCATCAACTCCATCCGCTTGGATCCGGAGGAGCTGGAGGAGCACGTCATCAATCTCTTCGCCAAGTATGCCCGCATCGAGGCGGTAGAGGCTCGCTGGGAGGAGGTGCAGACGGAGGACGCGGAGCTGGTCCTGGTGGGCTACGGCTTCGTGAGTCGGCTGCTGAAGGCCGCCCTGGGAAGGGTCCGGTCCCGGGGCCTTCGGGTGGGCATGCTCCGGCCCATCACCCTCTGGCCCTTCCCCAGCCAGCGCCTCCGGGAGCTGGCGGATACGGCAAAGGGGTTCCTGGTGGCGGAACTGTCCACCGGTCAGATGGTGGAGGACGTGAGGCTGGCCGTGGACGGCCGGAGGCCCGTGGCCTTCCATGGGCGCTACGGGGGGGCGGTACCCTCTGTGGACGAGCTGGTGGCGGCCATCGAGAAGGCGTATCCGGAGGAAGGGAGGTCCGCGTGAGCAACAGCGCAGGCAGCACCGTCATCCAGTGGCCCGAATCTCTTTATCACACTTTCCATCGCAAGCCCGGGGGCGGGCAGGAATCCACTCACTACTGCCCCGGCTGCGGCCACGGCGTTCTCCACAAGCTCATCGCCGAGGCCATGGACGACCTGGGGATCCGTGAACGCACCATCTTCCTGAGCCCCGTGGGATGCTCCGTCTTCGGCTACTACTACTTCAACTGCGGCAACGTGCAGGTGGCCCACGGCCGAGCCCCCGCCGTAGGTACAGGGGTGAAGAGGGCCCTGCCCCACTCCATCGTCATCAGCTACCAGGGGGACGGGGACCTGGCGGCCATCGGCACCAGCAACATCCTCCACGCAGCGAACCGGGGCGAGTCCATCACGGTCTTCTTCGTGAACAACGCCATCTACGGGATGACCGGAGGGCAGATGGCCCCCACCACCCTGGAGGGACAGCGCACCAGCACGACTCCCAGGGGACGGGTCATCGAGGAAACCGGTTACCCGCTGCGGATGTCGGAGCTCCTGAGCACCCTGCACGCCCCGGTGTATATCGAGCGGGTGGCTCTCACGGACGCCAAGCACATCATGGCGGCCCGGAGGGCGGTGAGAAAGGCTCTGAAGGCCCAGGTGGACGGGAAGGGGTTCTCCATGGTGGAGGTCCTCTCGCCCTGCCCCATCGGCTGGAAGATGGAGCCGTCGAAGGCGAAGGAGTGGGTGAAGGAGCACCTGATGCCCGCCTTCCCCCTGGGGGTCTACAAGGACGTCATCGCAGAGCGGGAGCCCCGGGTACGGTCGGCCCCCGAGCTGAACGTGGAGGGGGTGGAGGAGCTCTTTGCGGCGGAGCCCACCGTGGAGCGGACCGGCGAGCCGACCTGGGAGGGGATCGCGGAGCGGTACCGGGAGCCCCAGATCAAGATCGCAGGCTTTGGCGGTCAGGGTGTGCTGTTCCTGGGCTCACTGCTGGCCAACGTGGCCCTCCGGAAGAACTTCCACGTGACCTGGCTTCCGGCGTACGGGCCCGAGAGCCGGGGCGGCACCGCCAACTGCAATGTGGTCATCAGCCAGGATCCGGTGGCGTCCCCCATGGTCTCCAAGCCCACCGTCCTCATGGCCCTGAACGGGCCGTCCCTGGAGCGGTTCGAGCCCCACCTCCTGCCCGGCGGGGTGCTGGTCTATAACAGCACCCTGATTTCCCAGCCTCCTTCCCGGAAGGACGTGGAGGTGGTGGCAGTGCCCGCCACGGCGGTGGCGGACGAGCTGGGCCACACCCGGGTGGCCAACCTGGTGATGTTGGGGGCGTTCCTGGGTCACACAGGCATGTTCACCCAGGCCGAAGTGGAAGTCACCATGGACCAGACCCTCAAACAGGCTGCCATGATGGAACTCAACCGTCAGGCCGTGGAGAGGGGGTTCGGGTCGGTGGGTTGAGGGGGCAGGGGGCTCTCCCCCGGTAACGACCTCCCCCGTGGATCGTGGGTCCGCGGGGGAGGCTTCTTGTGCGTCCCAGCGTCTCGACGCCTGGCTTCATGCGAGTCCCAGCGTCTCGACGCCTACCCTGCTCCTCCCATGCCGGTCCTGATGGTGATGGTCTCCAGGCCGTGGCTTCCGGGCCCCCGCTCCGTCTTCCAGAGCATGAAGGAGAAGAAGAGCCCCAGGGAGGCCAGCACGGTGAAGATCCACATGCCGGGGGCGTAGCCCTCGGGGTTCGCGGGGCCGGCCTGGAAGAAGTCATTGGTGACGCCGATGACCCACGGGATGAGGGCCATACCGATCTGTTGGCAGAGAGTCATGAGGGCGTAGCCGGTCCCCAGGCGTCGTTGCTCCACGATGTAGGCCACCGATGGCCACATGACCGCCGGAATGAGTGAGAAGGCGATCCCCAAGAGGACCATGACGATGAGGAGGGTCAGGGGGACCGGGGCGGCGCCCAGGTGGATGGATGGGCCGGGGGGAGCGTACGTGACGATGAGAAAGAGGGGGAGGAGCACCAGGGAGCCCATGGCCATGAAGAAGGAGCGGCGTCCCACCCGGTCCGCCAGGAGCCCGAAGAGGGGTGTGGCGATCATGGCGGAGATGGGCAGGAGACTGTTCAGCATCCCTGCCGCCTCCCGCTGGAGCCCGTGGGCCTGCTGGAAGTAGTCAATGGCGAAGGCCCGGAACGGGAAGACGGTGGAGTAGAAGACCACACACAGGGCCACGATGTACCAGTAGGACGCGCTGAACTTGTAGAGGGCGCCCTTCTCGATCTTCTCGGTCTCTTCCGCTTCCCCCAGGGAGTACTGACCCTCGGCCCGCTTCTCCATGATCCAGTAGAGGATGGCACCGGTCACCGAGATGCCCGCCACGGCGGTGGCCAGCCAGAGGGGGTCCTGCCAGTTCTCGTAGAGGGGCCGGGCCCAGGTGGGGGACCAGTCGGCGGTGGCCGAGCCCAGGCGGGCGATGGTCAGGTTGATTCCAAAGGCGAAGCTCAGTTCCTTTCCCTTGAACCATTTCGCCAGGGCCGTGGTGACGGCCACGATGAGGGGCTCGGCTCCCACGCCCAGGAGGAACCGGCCGGCCAGCATGACGCCGAAGATCTCGGACACGGCGGTGACGAAGGCCGCCACCAGACATATGGCTGCGAAGAGGGTGATGGACTTCTTGGTCCCCCATCGGTCGATGATGTAGCCGCCCATCAGGAGGACCAGGACGGCAGCCACGCTGTAGGACGAGTACAGGAGCCCCTTTTGTTGGTCCGTGAAGGCGAGCTGGGTGGTGAGCAAATCGAAAACCGGGGCCATGGAATCGTAGACGTAGTAGTTGCCGAACATGGCCAGGCTGATGAAGATGAGCACCGTCCAGCGGTACAGCGGAGTGGGCTCGGGCAGCCGCGGGTCCTCTCGATTCGGTGAGGTCATGGGGCGTCCTGGTCTTGGGGGGCGGGCCTTGGCGAGGGATAGTTAATCCGGAGGCCGTCCGGGGCGCAAGTGGTCGGAGGAGTGGACTCTCCCCATTTGCTCAGGGTCCCTGCTTGCGTGCGAACCAGCGGCCTTCACACTACGCCTCCTCCGAGCTACGAGAGGAGCAGGTGGTCCGCCGAGAGCCTCAGCTCAACCTTTCGTCCGCCAGGAGCAGGGTCCGGAGTAGGACGTCGACCCCGGCCTCAACGTCCTCCGGGCGAGAGTACTCGTCGGGGTGATGGCTTATGCCCCCCACGCTGGGGATGAAGATCATCCCCACCGGGGCGAACTGGGCCACGGCCTGGGCGTCGTGCCCCGCACCGCTGGGCATACGCCGGTGGGCCAGGCCCAGCCCCTGGGCGGCCTCCTCTACCCAACTCCGGAAGCGCTCGTCGGTGGGGGCCGCCGCACTCTCGTAGAACTCCTCCAGTAGGATGGGCGTGCCGTGGGCGGACTCGATGGCGTCGGCTTCCCTGCGGACCAGGCGGAAGACCTCCTGAATCCCCTCCATGGACAGGTCTCGGATCTCCACGCTGAGTCGGACCTCCCCGGGGATGACGTTGGGGGCTCCGGGCAGGGCCTGGATCCGCCCCACGGTGGCCACCTGGCCTCCGGGCAGTGAGGTGGCGGCCCGATCTACCGCCTGGACCAGCTCCGCCGCCGCCAGGAGGGCGTCCTTCCTCTGACCCATGGGGGTGGTCCCGGCGTGGTTGGCTTCTCCATGGACTGTGGCGTTCCATCGCCGGATCCCCACGATCCCTTCTACCACGCCGATGGGGATCCCTTCGGCCTCCAGCACGCCTCCCTGCTCCACGTGGAGCTCCAGGAACCCCGCCGTGGAGCCGGGCTCCCGCCGGGCTCGATGCAGGGCCTCGGGATTCCCGCCCAGGCGTAGGATCCCCTCCCGGATGGTGCATCCGGCGGCGGCCACCAGTTCCAGCTCTTCCGGGCGGAATTCCCCGGCCATGATCCGGCTTCCGGTCTTTCCCCCTTCCTCGTTCGTGAACACCACCACCTCCAGGGGGTGCCGGGTCTCCACCCCCTCATCCGCCAGGGTCCGGGCCACCTCGATGGCTCCAAGGGTGCCCAGGGGGCCGTCGAAGTTTCCCCCGGCGGGCACCGAGTCGATGTGGGAGCCCAGCATGAGGGGCGGTAGGCTTTCCCGGCCGGGGCGGAGAGCCAGGATGTTCCCGGCCTCGTCCACCCTGACCTCCAGGTCCGCCTCCTCCATGAGGGAGCGGACGAAGGCCCGGGCCTGGATTTCGGCGTCGCTGAAGGCCAGCCGGTCCACGCCTCCGTCCGGCCGCTCCCCAAAGCGGCTGAGGTCCTTCAGCCAGCCGTGGAGACGGGGGGCGTTGATCCGGGGAAGGTCCAGGGGCCGGGAGTGAGCGCGGGTAGGCAGGGCGTTCCGGTGTGAAGAAGCCCCGGAGTCTGCCATGGCTCCGCCTTTCCCTGGCAGGAGGGGAAGCCTGAGGGCCGAGATGGCCGATAGGATGCGGGGACTCAGGGCCGAGGCCCCCAGGGCCCCGAGAAACGCTCTGGAGAATTGCCTGCGGTTCATGGGTCACCTCCCTTTCCAGGGTAGGTAATCCGGGAGGGTGGGGCACGCAAGGGGTGGGGGGACCCTCTGGGGACTTCCGATCCCCTCTCCCGTCGGGTCAGGGAATACGGGCCAGAAGCCGATCGTAGATCTCCTGGGCCAGGCGCTCCGCCAGGAGATCCTGAAGCTCGGCCACCGCTGCGGCCTCTCGATCCTCCTGCTCTACGCGGGAGAAGAGCAACCGCTCTCTTCTGGGAAGATCCAGGTCGTCCGGATTCCCGTCATAGAGCCCGTCCTGGAGGGCCGCCGTGGTCCGGGTGGTGAAGGAGCGGCGGTCCAGGATCCGGCGCCGTTCCGGGTCCACGATCAGGTACCCCACCGTCGCACCCAGCCGAACCGTCCCCGAGCGGACCTGGTAGACGTCCCGGCCCCCGCCTCGGAGGGGAGCTTCCACCTCACGGAGCCTGACCCTGGTGGTGTCCCAGGTGAAGGCCTCCACCTCGGTGATCACCGCACGCTGGGCCCCCAGGGCGCGCCCGACCTCCACAGCTCCATCCAGGGGCGTGGTACGCCGCCCCCGGGCGAGTTGCTCCCGGCGAACTCGATCCACCTGTCGGCGCACCTCCACCGGGCTCACCCCGTAGAGAAAGAGGGGTGGAATGCTCCAATGCTCGAGTTGGAGAAGCTCGTTCAGCGCCTCCCGGAAGCCTGCCGGGGCATGCTCGCGAGCCTGTTCCGTGCTCTCCACAGGGAGGAAGGCCACGGACACCGTACCAAGCTCGAGGGCACGCCGTTGCAGGGCTGCCATCTCCCCCAAGCGGGGATGGCCGGGGGAGACCAGGCTCCGGGCCTCTTCCACGCGCTGGAACCCGGCCTGGGGCTGCCCGGCTTCAATGTCCGCACGGCTCCAGGCCAGAAGATGGTCCGTCCAGAGCATCTGGATTTCGGTGGCATGCTCCTCGGTGGGAGCGTAGCGATCCATGGCCTCCTCGAGGTACTGGATTCCCTGGGGCCAGCGACCAGCCTCAGCTTCGCCGCGGGCCTGATGGAGACGCTCTTCGATTCCCCCATCCAGGGCCTGCCGCCGCTGCCGCTCCCAATCGTCGGGGAGGGGCACCGTCACCCCGAGCCCGGAGCCCCGATCCCGGATCTGGTCCATGACCAGGGTCAACTCTGCGGCTCCTATGGGGTCTCCCTCTTCCAGGAGAGCACCTGCCTCCGCTGCCCAGCTCTCGCCGAGGTGGGGGATGATGGCATGCAGACGCTCCCTTGCCTCGGCCAAAGAGGCATCTCGTTCCAACGCCGAGATGTAAGAGAGGGCCGCCTGCAAAAGCTCGCCCTGGGCTTCGAGGGCCACTCCCCGGTCCAGGCGGGCCGCGGCTCGCCTGCCGCACCCTGCGGTTGCCATGAGAACCAGGAGAGAGACGAGGATCAGAAAAAAGCGTGACCGGAAGGAGAAGGGGCAGGGGGGGGAGGGGAAGGACTGCATTGGTGAAGCTCCGGGAATTGCGGGCACCGAAGGCTGATCGTCTGGGCGGACCCTGGCCCGGCGAACCCAGCGATCAGGGGCACTGATACACCATAACCCGCTTCCATCCCCGGTGCCAACGGTCCTGGCCCGACTCCCAACCGACCTGCTCGCTCCTGAGGGTCTCCACCGGATCCAGGAGGGAGGCCCGCTGGGCGGGGTAGACCCCGAAGAACACCCCCACCAGGAGGGAGAACCCGAAGGACAGGCCCACGGAAAAAGGCTCCACCTGGACGGTCCAGTCCGTGGCCAACTCGGAGCCGGAGTCCTGGCTCAACCTTCAGAAGGCTGTCGACCTGTGGGAGTCCCGGCACTCAGACGCATCTGACCTCACCGCCTGCTCCGCCAGCGACTTGGAGGCCGGCGGGTGTGAAGACACGCAATCACGTCACGGTGTTCCCAGAGGGGCCAGGTTTCCAGGCGGTAGTAGACTGCATAGGGGAAGCGGCCGAGGAGGGCCCGGCGAAGCCCCACGGCGATTTCCGGAAAGGCCTCCGGCAAGTCGGAGATCAGGTCGATCAGGTTCTCCAACGCCTCAACGAATTCGTTGCCAAGACCTGAGCGCTGGGCATCGTGCCACTCCCTGGCCAGCGCCACATCCGAGGCCGCTTCCGAGCGGAAGCGGATGGTCATGACTAGCTGACGTTCCTGAGCCGGGATCGGACCTCTTCCCAAGAGACATATTTCGGGTTGGGGTCAGACAGCCGATGCTCAAGCTCTTCCACATGCCACTCGGGAATGGGTACGTCACCAGGGGCAGCGGCAATCGCGTCCCAGGCCTCACCCAAGAACTCGATGCGCTCCTCGAGGGGGAGCCGAAGAATTTAGTTCAAGAGAGCCTGTTTCGTCATGTCCCTAATCTGGCCCAAGGACCCGGTACAGAGCAATGTCCGGATGGGACGGTAAAATTCACTCGCTCCTGAGGGCCTCCACCGGATCCAGGAGGGAGGCCCGGTGGGCGGGGTAGACCCCGAAGAACACCCCCACCAGGAGGGAGAACCCGAAAGACAGGACCACGGAGAATGGCTCC
>PXFI01000073.1 GCA_003564295.1 Gemmatimonadota bacterium
CATTTACCTCATGACCCTCTACATCCCGGCGGCCCTCGTGGGGTTGGGAGGGGCGCTGGTGCTCCCGGACCTGGCCATCCCGGACCAGGTCTTTCCCGAGCTTCTCTTCCAGTTTGCGCCTCCCCTGCTTACGGGAGTGATCCTCGCCGGAGCCACGGCAGCGGCCATGTCCACCCTGGACTCCATCCTCCACTCCAACATGACGGTCCTGACCCGGGACGTGTACCAGCGTTATGTGGCTCCAGCGGCGACCCAGGCCCACTACGTCTGGGTCGGGCGCCTCATCGTGGTGGGGCTCCTGGCAGTGGGGTACGTACTGTCGGTGAGGACCTTCGCCTTTCTGGTGACGCTGGTGACGCTGTCGGGCTCCGGCGCCCTCCAGCTCATGCCGGCCATCGTGGGCGTGTGCTTCCCTGGTCGGCGCTCCTTCACCCGGGCGGGGGTGCTGGCCGGGATGGTCACGGGCCTTGCCGTTCTGTACCTCACCCTGGTCCCCACCCCCAATCCCCTGGGGGGGATGGTGGAGATGCCCCACCCCCTGGGCGTCCACGCCGCCGTCTGGTCCATCGTGGCCAACTTCGCCGTGACTATCGTGGTTTCTCGACTGACGCCGCCGCCCTCCGCAGAGACCATCGCCCGGATTCACGGGGAGGTGGAGCGCTTCGTTTACGGCGATGAGGGGGAAGGGGAGGTGGGAGAGATGGGCGCCTCTGACCAGAACGCCCTCCCTCCGCACCAAGGAGGTGCTTGCGGCCCTCCGGAGGGAGGGCGCCGTGTCTGAGCCCGTTCGCCTACGGCTCTTGGTGGAGGAGCCGGGACCGGCTGAGACAGTCCCCGAGCCTGAGGATGGGCCGCCGGCACTGGATGAGAGTCCGGCGGCCCCGCCCCTCCTCACCCTGGAGGCCGGCCAAAGGGTGCGGGGGGTGGTGGAGGTGGAAGTCCTGGAGGAGGTGGAGTTTCGGGAGCTCCAAGTGCGTTTCTTCTGGCACACGGAGGGTAAGGGGAACCAGGCCACGGGAGAGAGCGGCACCAGGGCCCTGGCCCGGTTCGGGCAGTGGGCCCCGGGCGCCCGGCACCGCTTCCCGTTCAGGATCTCGGCCCCCTGGGGCCCGTTGAGCTACCAGGGAAAGATGCTGAGAGTGGCTTGGGATCTGGAGGCCCGATTGGACCGATCCCTCCTCCGGGGTGAGGTAGTGGAAAAGATCCCCGTCCACCTGGCAGGCTCACCGGATCCGGAGCACGCGAGCCTGGGCCCGGTCCCGCAGGAGAAGCGTAAGCTGGAGGCGGCCAAGGGTGGATTGAAGAAGGCGTGGGTGGCCACGGGGATGATCTGCATGATCCTGGGGATCCTCTTCGGGGCCGCCAGCAACTGGGATCTGAACCCCATCGGGAAGTGGGCGCTCTTCCTCCTCATGAGCGTCGGGTTCCTCCTCACGCTCAAGGGGATGTGGGGGCGCCTGGGACGGGGGAAGCTTGGGGAGCCCTCCGTTCAGCTGAGCACCACGGAGCTCCGGAGGGGGGAGGAGATACGCTTCAGCGTGGTCATCCGTCCGGAGAAGCGCACCGAGCTCCGCTCCCTGGAAGTGGTGCTGGAGTGCGAGGAGCGGGTGGTTGACGGCCACGGCCAGTACCAGAGCCGCCACCGGCGCACCGCTTTCGAGGAGCGGCTTGTCCTGGCGGAGAACCAGCAGATCGACCCCCACCGGGGCCTCCGGAAGAAAGGCACCATCACGGTGCCTCCGGACGCTCCTCCCTCCTTCGGCGCCCCCGACAATCAGGTCGTCTGGTGGCTCCGCTTCCGTGGCGACATCGTGGGGTGGCCCGACTGGAAGGAGCCCATTCTCCTGACGGTGTGGCCTTGAGGGAATGAGGGGCTGGGATCCCTGGCCTCCGAGCTGCCCGGGCCGGGCGGAGGTCTCCGGTGAGGAGGGGAGCCCCCGGCTTCTCAGGGGTTCAGATCCACCACGCTGGGCGCTGTGGTGTCGCCCTCCACGGCCGGTGCTTGGGCGCCCTCCCGGTTCACCAGATCCACGAGCCGTCGCAGCTTGCCCGCGCTACGGCGGTCGAACCGCAGCTTCAAGCGGGGCAGGTCCGGATATTCGCCTCCTTCCTGCGGCAGCGCAGGAACCTGCTCGATTCGACCGGACGTCAGAATCGACCCGAACTCGTCGTTCAACCGGGTAAGCGTCTCCCTCGACAGGTGCCTCTGGATTCGCAGCACAAGATCGTTTCCCACGAACCGCATGGAGTGGTATACCCGGTAGAACCGCACCACTTCCTGCACCGCCGCATCCACGTTGTCCGTGATGAACAGGAGGTTCAGGTCGTCCCGGTCGATCATGCCGGCCAGCAGGAGCTCGGATTTCACATAGGCCCTCCACTGCAGCCAGTAGGTCCCACCCGGGCGCTCCACCAGGACGATGGGAATCAGGGGAGCCTTGCCGGTCTGGATCAAGGTCAAGGCTTCGAAGCCTTCGTCCTGGGTGCCGAATCCACCCGGGAAGAGGGCCACGGCCGATGCTTCCTTCATGAACATCAGCTTGCGTGTGAAGAAGTAGCGGAAGTTGACCAGCTTCTCGTCGTCGGCGATGACCGTGTTCGTCCGCTGCTCGAAGGGAAGGTGGATGGCGACGCCAAAGCTCATGCTGGCCCCCGCCCCATCGTGCCCGGCCTTCATGATGCCGTCGCCGGCCCCGGTGATCACCATCCATCCCGCTTCCTTGATCTGCCGGCAGAACTCCACGGCCGTGCGGTAGTCCTCACCGTCTTCCGGCGTGCGAGCTGACCCGAAGACGCTGATCTTCCTCACGCCTTCGTAGGGAGCAAACACCTTGAACGCGTAGCGCAACTCCGCCAGGGCCTTGTTAAGCAGCTTGACAGACCCCCGATCGGTGTTGTCGTGGGCCAATCGACAGACCGTCACCAGCATCTCCTGGAGCAGGTCCTGATTCTCGCCCCGCAGATGGGCCTCCGCGAACTCCCGGATCGCCTCGTCTCGGGCCGCACGCTGCGCGGCGTCCTGCAGCTCTTGTGGTATCGTCGTCAACTCGTGGTTCTCCTGCCCTGGGCCAAGGACCAGCCACCGGGCTCACATCCCGGGGCCAGTCGCCTGCCGCTGCATCATTTCCTGGATCGTTGCAATTGCCTGCCCGACGGCTTACCCCCTCGGTGGTCCGTGGATCCGGGGCCCGCGAGCCCCGTTCGCCGTGCATAGGCTGTTTCTCGCCACCCCCAACCTCCGGTATGGTATGGGGGGGACCGGGGTGTCCTCTTGGTCGCCCCCTGGAGCACGTCGTAGGTTGGTGCACTGGCTCAGGTGCGAGTTCGAGAAGAGAGGGTTTCACGGCAACCAGAAAGGTCTCACCCATGCGGCGCATCATCAATCTCCGGAGCGACACCGTCACCAGGCCCACGGAAGGGATGCGGCGGGCCATGGCCGCTGCAGAGGTGGGGGACGACTACTACCGGGACGATCCCACGGTCCTGGCCCTGGAGGAGAAGGCGGCGGCCCTCTTCCAAAGGGAGTCGGCCCTCCTGGTCTTCAGCGCCACCATGGCCAACCTGGTGTCGGTCCTCTCCCAGACCCGGCGGGGCCAGTCGGTGGTCCTGGAGGCGTCCTCCCACATCTTCAACAACGAGGCGGGGTTCCTGTCCACCTTCGGGAGCCTCACGCCCAGGACCGTGAGGGGAACCAGGGGGCGCATGACGCCGGAGCAGGTGGAAGAAGCCGTCTTTCCCAAGGCCGTTCTCCATCCCCAGACCAGCCTCCTCTGCCTGGAAAACACCCACAACGCCGCCGGGGGAACCTGCCTTTCCCTGGAGCAGACGGAGGCCCTGGCGGCCAAAGCCCACAGTCTGGGCCTCAAGGTGCATCTGGACGGAGCCCGGATCTTCAACGCCTCGGTGGCCCTGGGGGTGCCTGTGGCGGAGCTCACGGCCCCGGCGGACAGTGTCACCGTGTGCCTGACCAAGGGGCTGGGGTGCCCCGTGGGGGCCCTGGTCCTGGGGAGTCGGGCACTGGTGGAGGAAGCCCGGCGCTGGCGCCAGGTGGCGGGGGGCGGGATGCGGCAGGGCGGAGTGGTGGCCGCCGCAGGCATAGTGGCCCTGGACACCATGGTGGAGCGCCTGGCGGAGGACCACGCCAACGCCCGGAGGCTGGCGGCCCTGCTGGCGGACGTGGGGCTCGTTCTGGATCCCCCTCCGGAGGAGGTGGAGACCAACATCCTCTTTGCCGAGATCCCCGACCATCTCATGGATGCGGGGGTCTTTGTGGACCGGCTCTGGGGAGAAGGGGTGGTGGTGAATCCTCCCCGCAACCGCCGCATCCGCCTCATCACGCACCTGGACGTGAGCGCTGAGGACGTGGAGGAAGCCGGCGCCGCGGTGCGGAGGGTGCTGCAGAGGGGGGAGGCTTTTCGGTTCGCAGACGATGGCGCCAGAGAGGCGGATCTCCTCAGAGGCGGTCCCACCACCTGGGGTCCACCGAGAGGAGCAGTTGCCACTCCCCCCCGTTCAGCCCCCGGGCTCCCTCCACCCGGACCAGGTCCCAACCCACCCCCAGCCCCAGGGTGACGCCCAACCGGACGCCATCCGTCTCGTCCACACTCCACGCCTCCGCCACGCCGGCGTCCAGCCCCCCAGCCCACCCGCCATGGATCCCGCCCCGGAGACGGAGGAGGGTACTCTTGAGGTCCGTTGCGCCCTGGAGACTTCCTACCAGAGCATGCGTCCCCCCGAAGGATCGGTAGGGGAATCCAGGAAGGGTGGCCCTTCCTCCCAGGAGCCGATGTGCCTGGGGAAGGGGGTCCCCCAGCCAGCCTTCTCCTCGGAGGGACAGGGAGAGCTCCCGGGTCCCCGAGGCCGGGCCCCACCGAGCCTGGGTAGCTCCCGAGAGGGTGACTCCCCTCCCGGCACGGCCGCCCAGGAGCATGGCTGTCGCGGCCAGAGATCCCCTCCCGTTTCCAGGCCACGTCAAGGGCTCTCTCAAGGAGACTCCCATGCGACCGAACCCTCCATCCGTGACCGGACGCACCGGGCGGAAGGTTCTGCCTCCATCCAGGGGGGCCGCTTCCACCGCCCGTTCCAGGGTGCGGTGGGACTCCATGCCCCACTCGAACCGCACCGAGTGGCCGGGGGCCCGCGTCCACTCCACTGAAACGACGGCGGAGGACCGGTAGTAGGGGTCCAGGTAGTCCTCGCCCCGGGTCAGGGCCGAGAGAGACGAGAGGATGGGATCGCTTCCCGCAGTGAGCCCCAGGTCAGCCCGCTCCCGGGCCGAGGCGCCCAGAGTCCACCTCAAGCTCGGGTCCCCACCTCCCTCCACCCGCACCTCGGCGCTGGGGGTCCTGGCTCCGAAAGCATACCCGGCGTGCATCCGGAGCCTCAGGTCGCCCCGGGGGGTGAGACTGCCCCCCATTCCCAGGTAGAGACCCTCGGCCCGGTTGAAGCGGAGTCCAGAGGAGATTTGGGGAAGGTGGAAACGGAGGGGCGAGAGGCCTGAAGGAGGTTGGTTGCGAAGGAGCTCGGTGGCCCGGGCACGGACCTCCCGGGGGTCCACGTCCAGGGCGGCGTCGGCCAGGCCGTCCCGCTCCAGGGCATCGAATAGTCCCTCGGCAAAGGCGTAGCTCCGCAGCGCCTCCGTCGGGGCCCGGGTCACCGGGGGCAGGAATGGGACCATCTCGGGAAAGGTGACGTTCAGCTCGTAATCCCGGGTCCGGAGCACCGCCCGAATCACTGTACCGATGCCGATATCCAGCTCCGGCAGCTCCCGGCGAACCTCGATTCGCTGGAGGTTGGGGAGCCAGTAGCGTCCCTCCCAGAGCCCGTAGTCCAGCTCCACCTCGATCCGATCGGTGCGCCGGTCCACGTAGGATGCAGGGGTGAAGGTGAACTGCATGCGGACGATGTTGGCGTCCCTCCGGTCCACCAGGACCCGCCCCAGGATTCCGGGGGCCGACGGGTCCCGGGGGCGGACCTCCAGCTCGTAGAGGCGAATGGGTTCGGGCTCACCCGGGAGATGGATGGAAAGGGAGTCGGCCAGGCGGAAGTCGTAGGGAGCCAGGAGGGGGTCTCTTCCGTAAAGGGGGGCGAAGGGGTGGGGCACACCGGCCACGTCCATTCCCGAGCCCACTTGGATCTCATCGCCGAACCCGTACTGGACCAGGGTGAGGCGGTCCAGGTAATACCGGAACTCCCTCACTGGAAGGCGGGTCTCGCTCCGCTCTCCCAGAAGGTGCTGCTGTACCATGTCCGGTGCCTGCCACCGGAGCTCCACGGCAACCTGGTCCAGCCGGATGAGGGCTCGCTCCCCTTCTTCCGGATCCACGAAGAAGTAGATGTGCCCTTCCGTCAGGGCCCGGTAGCTCTCCAGCTCCCCGTGGGAGATGAGGGTGCGGCGAGCCTCCCTGGCCCGGTCCACCAGCTCCAGCACACGGGGCTCGTTCCAGCCTCCAGCTTCCTGGGCCCGGAGGGGTTCGGGATGGACGGCACACGGAAGGACTGCGGCGAGAAGAACCGGGGTGAGCCGGGTAAGGATCGGTGTCCGCATTCCTCACTCCAGGGGGTAGAAGCGCCAGTTGGACACGAAGTCCCTCGGCGGGGCCTGGCCGGTGAGGCTGGCCCGGACCATTTCCGCCGGAATCCGCCCGGCCTTGAGGATATGGTCGTGGAAGTCCCGGTTGGTCATCTGCCCCGATTCCACCAGATCCCGATGGAGCTGCCGGAACTGGAGCCCTCCGATCATGTAGGCCGCCTGGTAGAGGGGGGGGTAATCGCCCTCGAAGGAGCGTCGCACCTCGGCGGCGGCGCTGTTCCGCTCATGTCCCACCTGCTCCACCAGGAAGTCGATGGCCTCTTCGGGACTCATCTTCCCCAGGTGGAAGGAGAGGGAGAAGATGATCCGGGCCGCCCGGTGATTGCGCCAGAAGAGCATCCCGATGCGATCCTCGGGGCCCCGGGCGAAGCCCAGGTCCCAGAGGAAGAATTCCCAGTGCAGGGCCCACCCCTCGCCCCAGAAAGGGGTGGAGAAGGCGTTACGGTGGGTGGCATACCGCTGGGTCATGAATCCCTGGAGGTGATGGCCCGGGATGAGCTCGTGTTGCACCACCGCCCGGGAGAAGTGCTCGTTGTTGGCCCGAAGGCTCATGGTCTTCTCGTCGTGGGTCTGCTCGATGGTGGGGAAAGCCACCCTCACCGTCTCCCCCCCCAGGAAGAAGGGAGCGAAACGCTGGCGCTCGGCCGAGAGCATTTCCATCCTCCAGATCTCCTTGGCCAGGGGATCCACCGTGATCAGGTCCCGGCTCTCAACAAACTCCTCCGCCTCCCGGGCCAGCTCCACCACCAGCTCGGTCTGTCGCCCCGGCTCCACGTGGAGAGTCTTCACATACTCCAGGGCGGCGTGCCAGTCATCCCCGAACCCCAGCTCCCGTGAGGCGCGGCGCATCTCGCTCAGCCCCCAGGTCAGCTCCCTCTCGGCAATGCGGATCAGCTCGTCGGGGGTGTAGGGAATGAGCTCCGCCTCCAGGTCCAGGAGGAGGGCAGCCTCTCCGATGGGGTCACCGATGATGTCCCCCTCCGTGCCTTCCTCCATGCCGGCCACCTGCTCCCGGAGGAAGGTGACGTAGCTCGAGAAGGTTTGGTGGAAGGTCTCATAGGGTTGTGATACCCACCACGTGAACAGGGGGTCGAAGCCATGGTGGAATTCGTACCATCCTGAGATGGCCCGCTGGATCTCCCCGGCGCGCACCACCGCCCTCCGGGCCACCACAGGCGAGATCAGGATGGCTCCCTCCTCTCCGCGCAGTCCGGCTTCCAGCAACCGGCGGGTCTCCTGGATGGAAGCGGTGGCCTCGTTCAGGATGCGGGCCGACTCCCGGGGGTTCACCGGTTCCAGATCCCGGCGGATCTCATGGAGGCCCACGAGACTGGGGAGGAAGGGGAGAGGTTCCAGGGCCTCCTGGTAGCGCTCCCGTTCTATGTCCAGGCGCCGCATCTCGTAGCTGAGGCGGTTCCGGAGGAGCTGGTAGTCGATCTTCCCCTGGAGGTTCAGACCGTCATAGTCCTTCCTGTTAAGAGCCTCCTCCCACTCCCGGTAGAAGGCACGGAGGCGGTCGTGCCGGGTGGGGGAATCCACGTCATAGCGCCGGTAGAGGGCGGCTCGGTTGGCGGTGAAGCGCTCCACCTGGTCCCGAAGGTCGCTGGGTCCGGGATCGGAGGTCAGAGTCTGGGCGTTGGCGGAAGGCCCGCCCATGAGGGCGAAGACGAGAGCGATGGCAAAGGATCTCACAGCAACTCCTCCAGAATTGGACTCAGTGCAGGCGGCCTATGGCTGGCAACTCCCCGCGGGAGGCCAGCCGGTTTCCCGTCCTCGGGGCAGCGGGATCTTGGCCTTCACCGTGCCCGGGGACGTACATCATAGAGGTACTGACAGATGTCGGGGAGGAACAGGGGGGGTCATTTCCCCCTGCTGTACCTCACCTTCCCACCCACGATGGTGTAGACCACTTCCGTAGTGAGGATCTCCTCCGCTGGAACGGTCATGATGTCGACGGACAGGACGACGATGTCCGCGTACTTGCCCGGGGTCAGGGAGCCCTTCACGTGCTCTTCGAAGGCCGAGTAGGCCCCGTTGATGGTGTAGGAGGCCAGGGCCTCCTCCCTGGTCATGGCCTTTTCCGGGAAGAAGTACTCCCCGTTGGGCATGCGGCGGGTGACGCTGGCGTAGAAGGAGGCCAGGGGGTCCACGTCCTCCACGGGGGTGTCGGTGCCGTTGTTCACCACGGCCCCCGAATCCATGAGATCCCGCCATAGGTAGGCCCCGCTGGCGGCCCGCTCCACGCCCAGGCGCTGGAACACCCAGGGGCCATCGCTGGTGCAGTGGATCCCCTGCATCGAGGCGATGATGCCCAGTTCGGCGAAGCGTCCCACGTCGTCAGGGTGGAGGTGCTGGGCGTGCTCCATGCGCCAGCGGAGCTCCCGACCGTCCACGCCGGCTTCCTGGAAGGCCCTCTCGTAGAGATCAAGGATCTCCCGGTTTCCCCGGTCGCCGATGGCGTGGGTGTTCACCTGGAACCCGTGCTTGATGGCCACCCGGGCGGTGCCCATGATGTCGTCCAGGGGCTCCAGGACGAGGCCGGTGCTCTCCAGGTCCTCGTAAGGCTCCAGGAGCCAGGCGCCGTGGGCCCCCAGGGCACCGTCCACCTGGCGTTTGATGGAGCGGACGGTGAGGAATGCGTTCCCTTCCGGGAGCATCCGGTAGTCCGGGAGCCTCCGGTCCATCTCCTGGTTGGATTCCCTCCGCACCATGACGTAGAGCCGAACCGGAAGGTTCCCTTCCTCCGCCAGCTTCTTGAAGAAGTCGATGGTGGCGAAGTTGGAGCCGGCGTCATGGAAACTGGTGACACCCTTGGAGAGGGCATCCTCCCCCGCCAGCCGCACCGCTTCCCGGTTCTCCGCGTCGATCTGCTCAGCGGAGCGCCCCTCCTCGGCATGGGCCATGGCCGCGCCCACGATCCGCTGGGCCGTTTCCCGCAGGAGGCCCGACGGCTCCCCTGCCTCGTCCTTCACGATGGTGCCACCGGGGGGATCGGGGGTGGAGGCGTCGATCCCGGCCAGTTCCAGGGCCAGGGCGTTGACGAAGGAGGCGTGGCCGCTGGCGTGGGTCAGGTACACGGGGTTGTCCGGAGAGACGGCGCTGAGGCCGGTGTGGGTGGGCACGCCCTCCACGCTGGGCAGGGGCGCCTCGTCCCACTTCTCTTGGTGCCAGCCCCTCCCCCGAATCCATGTTCCCGGCTCCGCCCGGGCAGCGGCCTCGGCCACCATGACCACGATCTCGTCCCAGGTCCGGGCCCTCGTCAGGTCCAGCATCATCTTGGACTGGCCCAGGCTCAGGTAGTGGCCATGGGAGTCGATGAATCCCGGGACGGCCAGCTTCCCTTCCAGGTCCATGATCCGGGTGCCAGGGCCCACGTGGGCCGAGATCTCCTCGGCGCTTCCTACTGCCAGGATGGTGTACCCCGTTACGGCCAGAGCTTCCGCCTCGGGGACCTCCGGGTCCACGGTGACGATCTTCCCGTTGGTGAGCACCAGGTCCGCCATCTCCGGACCCCTGTCCGGCTGACAGGCGGCCAGGGACAGAAGGAGGGCGGCAAGGGCTGTGAGGGCTACCCCTCGAAGCGTGCCATGCTTGCTCACGACCCGACTCCTTTGGCTTCGGGTGGACGGTGCAGGACCCTCACGAACAATAGAAGGGGAGGAGTTGTTGTGCGAGGGACGACCGGGAGTGTTCTCCTCCCCGTCACGACCTCCACCTGGAGGCATGGGCCAACGGTGTCAGCCTCTGCGTCCCTTCTTCAGAAAGAGGTAGCCGGCGAGCCCCAGGACGGCGATGCCCAAGACGACGACCAGGACCACCAGGAGGGCCGCGCCGAGGATGGCGGCCAGAGTATCCCAGAATCCGAAGGTGGCCACGAGCAGGATCAGGAGGAAGAAGAGGAGTATCGGCATGGAAGCAGCTCCTTTCTGGCGTCGGAGGTTGCGGGGGCCATTCCCCGGGATGAGGTCGAAGGCCGGAGGAGGACGGGGGCCGACTCCCACCGGCCCCCGTCCTCGGAATGGGCTGGCGCAGCCAACCCCTACATGAGTTGGGCAAAGAAGTCGTTCCCCTTGTCGTCCACCAGGATGAACGCCGGGAAGTCCTCCACCTCGATCCGGTAGATGGCCTCCATCCCCAGCTCCGGGTATTCCAGGAGATCCACCTTCCTGATGTTCTCCTTGGCCAGGACGGCGGCAGGACCGCCGATGGAGCCCAGGTAGAACCCACCGTGCTTCTTGCAGGCGTCGGTGACCTCCTTGCTCCGGTTCCCCTTGGCGATCATGACCATGGAGCCGCCCTGGGACTGAAAGAGATCCACGTAGGAGTCCATGCGCCCTGCCGTAGTGGGACCGAAAGAACCGGACGGCATACCTTCCGGAGTCTTGGCGGGCCCGGCGTAGTAGACGGGGTGGTCCTTCAGGTACTGGGGCATCTCCTCGCCCCGGTCCAGCCGCTCCTTGATCTTGGCGTGGGCGATGTCCCGGGCCACGATCATGGGGCCCGTCAGTGTCAGGCGGGTCTTCACGGGGTGCTTGGTGAGCTCCGCCAGGATCTCCTCCATGGGAAGGTTCAGGTCGATGGGGATGGCGCCGACGTCTTTCCTGCCCCGGTACTGTTCGGGGATGAAGTGCCCGGGGTTCCGCTCCAGCTCCTCCAGCCAGATCCCGTTCCGGTCGATCTTCGCCTTCACGTTGCGGTGGGCCGAGCAGGAAACGCCCATCCCTACGGGACAGGATGCCCCGTGGCGGGGAAGCCGGATCACCCGAACGTCCAGGGCGAAGTGCTTCCCGCCGAACTGGGCGCCGATGCCGGTCTTCTCGGCAGCCTCCTGGAGCTGGGCCTCCAGCTCCAGGTCCCGGAAGGCCTGCCCGGCATCGTTGCCCTGGGTCGGAAGGGCGTCCAGGTACCCAGTGGTGGCCAGCTTCACGGTCTTGAGGGTGGCCTCGCCGGAGGTGCCACCGATGACGAAGGCCAGGTGGTAGGGGGGGCAGGCCGCCGTCCCCAGGGTCTTCATCTTTTCCGTGAGCCAGGGCAGGAGCTTCTCGGGGGTCAGGAGGGCCTTGGTTTCCTGGAAGAGGTAGGTCTTGTTGGCGGACCCCCCTCCCTTGGCCACGAAGAGGAGCTTGTACTCCATACCATCTACGGCATGAAGGTCGATCTGGGCCGGAAGGTTGTTGCCGGAGTTCTTCTCCTCGTACATGGTGAGGGGAACGGTCTGGGAGTAGCGGAGGCTTTCCTGGGTGTAGGTGTCGTACCCCCCCCGGGAGAGGGCCTCCTCGTCGCCACCCCCTGTCCACACCTGTTGGCCCTTCTTGCCGTAGACGGTGGCCGTGCCCGTGTCCTGGCAGAAGGGGAGGATCCCCTCCGCCGAGACTTCGGCGTTCCGGAGCATGGCCATGGCCACCCCCCGGTCGTTGGGACTGGACTCGGGGTCATCCAGGATGGCCGCCACCTGCTCCAGGTGGCTGGGCCTCAGGAGGAAGGAGACGTCTCGCATGGCCTCCCGGGCCAGAAGGGTAAGGCCTTCCGGATCTACCTTCAGCACCTCCTTGCCGTCGAACTGAGCCACGGACACGTACTCCGAGGTGAGATGCCGGTAGGTGGTGTCGTCACCGGCAAGGGGATAGGGATCCTGATATGAGAACTCCGCCATGGTCACTGCTCCTCTCAGGCTGTTTTCCGGGGCCTTGCCCAGGCTCCGGCGGCTCCAGTGCGATTCACCGGAAAGGGAGGATACAGCCCGGAGGGAAGGGGGGGCAACAGGGAGGGGGGGGCGGCCCCGCAGGCGGCTCGCCCTCGCTCCCCCGCTTCGCTACGAACGCCTTCGGCGTTCGAGGGTCGCTACGGGCGAGCCGCCTGCGGGGCCGCCGAAAGGTATCCGAGGGAATCGGATGCGCCCTGGCGGGCGCACTGTAGATAGCTCCCCCGCTTCGCTACGAACGCCTTCGGCGTTCGAGGGTCGCTACGGGCGAGCCGCCTGCGGGAGAGCACCAGCATCAGGGAAGATGCCGGAGTGTAATGCCTCAGCTGGATCTGGATTTCTGGCTCCTTCGGAGTTATGAACCTCTGAACCGAAGGAGATACACATGAGCGAGAGCCGCCAACGCAGGGCCAACTTCACCGCCGAGC
>PXFI01000218.1 GCA_003564295.1 Gemmatimonadota bacterium
ACGGCTGACGTCTTCATGCGCCCGAGGCTCTGGAATGCTCTGCCCTTGACTAGATAGTAAAGTCCACGATACTATTGTGAAACTTACTATTGTGCCGCCAAGGAGGATGACGTGGACCAGGACGCCAGCGGCCCCATCATCGAGACCTTCCTGGAGTCCGGTGCGGCCCACCCCACCCTCGGGCTCGTATACGGGAGGCGCCGCATCGGGAAGTCCACGCTCCTCCAGCGCATTGCCGTTGCCCGGGGGGGGTTCTACTGGGAGGCGACTCGGACCGCCCCGGCCGTCCACCTGGCCCGTCTGGGCGAAGCCCTGGGAGCCCATCTGGGGATGGGCCGCCTCTCCTTCGAGACGTGGGAGGAGGCTCTGGCCGAGCTCCTGCGCCTGGGGCAGCGGGGCCCCCTTCCGGTGATCCTCGACGAGTTCGGCTATCTTCTGGAGGCTGATCCCTCTTTGGATTCTGTGGTGGCCGCGGCTCTGGGCCCTGCGAAACGGCAGGCCAACCCGGGCGAAGCCCGACTGCTTCTGTGCGGCTCCGCCATGGCCATGATGGGGTCGCTGACGGTGGGCCAGGCGCCACTGCGTGGACGGGCCGGCCTGGAACTGGTGATGCAGCCCTTCGGCTACCGGGCCTCTTCCCGCCTCCAGGGATTGGACCACTCACTGGCCCTCGCCGTCCGCGTCCATGCGGTCATCGGCGGCGTCATCGGTTATGCCACCGACATGGTGGACCACGACCTCCCGGCGGACCCGGGGGACTTCGACCGGTGGGTGGCGGACCGGGTACTCTCTCCCGCCTCGGACCTCCATCACGAGGCCACGACACTCCTGGCGGAGGATCCCACCCTTTCGGCCGGGAGCCCCACCCTTCATCACAGCATCCTGGGGGCCATCGCCAACGGAGCGGTCACCGCCGGAACCCTGGCCAATCGGCTCCGCCGCCCGGTGCCGAACCTGGATCCTGCCCTCAAGCGCCTCATCTCGGCAGGATTCGTGATCCGGCACGAAGACCCCCTCCGGGCCCAGCGCCCGACCTATGCGCTGGCGGACCCGTTCCTTCTGTTCCATTACGTGATCCTCGATCCCCACGGGCCGCTCCTGCGGGAGCAGGATCCCATGAGAACCTGGACCCGTCGCTTGTCGGCCACGTACGGCTCCCTCGTGCGGGGGCCGGTCTTCGAGGAACAGGCCCGCTCCTGGGTCCGCCGGCACGCCCAACCCTCCACCCTGGGAGGGGATCCGGATCAGGTGGGCCCCGCCAGGGTCGTGGTGGACGGAATGGAGCGGCAGCTGGACGTGGTGGTAGCGACGTCGGACCCAGGCATGACGGCTCCTTCCGAGCGCCGCGTCCTGGCCATGGGCGAGGCCAAGGCGGGGGAAACCATGGGGAGGGGTCGCCTCCGGGCGCTGGAGCGGGTCCGGGGCGCCCTGGGAGTAAGAGCATCAGCGGCGAAGCTCCTCCTCTTCGCGCCGGCCTTCACCTCGAACCTCCTGGCGGAAGCCTCGGCTCGGGCCGACACTGAGCTTGTGGACCTGGATCGATTGTACCACGGGGGGTAGGAGGGGCGGGCGATCTGCCTACAGTCGCTGACGGAGAGGCCGATATCGAATAAACTGATGACGCTGCATGCGCTGTATACAATGTATATGGTGTCTAGAACCGCTGGCTGGCCCGAGGGCAGGGGAGGCATCATGGCCACCATGAGTGCTCGCGTGGACGACTGGTTGAAAGAGAAGATCGAGGAGTTCTGGAAGGGTCACGGCGAGGGCCCCTCAGCGGGACTCCGGCGGGTGGCGGAGGAGTGGTGGGCCACGCAGGAGTTCCCGGCCATTGCCTTCCGGGATGGGGTTTCGGGCCGGCGTGCGTATCTGCGTGGTGGCCCCGACGTGTGGGAAGTGGTGTCGGTGGCAGAGGACTATGGCGAGGATGTGGAGGGCTTCCACCGGCACTTCGCCCCCTTCGTCGCTCCTGAAGCCCTGGATCAGGCTGTGGCGTACGCTGCCCGGTTTCCTGACGAGGTGAACCGCTGGATCGCCATGAATCGCCGCTTGGAGCGCCTGGTGCGTGGGGAAGGGTGATGGAGCCCGTTCCGGGTGGGCGTCTCCAGCTTCGTTTCCTCTTCGACCAGCATGTGAGCGGTCCTGCCCTCCGGCGGCTCCGAGAATACGGGGTGGACGTTCTCCATGTAGGAGAGGTAGGACTATCCGGAGCGGATGATCCGGCAATCTTCCATTGGGCCATCCGGGAGGGGCGCGTCATCGTGACCCGCAACTCCTGCGACTTCGCGCCCCTCGTGGAGGCGCTTGCCCGTAAGGAGGACCCCTTTCCCGGGGTGCTCTTCTACCCGTCCTCCATGGCGCATTCGGACGTGGGGGCCCACGTGCAGGCTCTGCTGGGCTGGATGGCCCATGCCGAGAGACTTGGACGCAATCCGGTGGAGAGCAGCTTCGGCTGGCTGCGGGCGGGAGACTGACAGGGGAGGAAGGGTAACAGGGGACGGGGAGGGGGGGCCTGCCGGTCGAAACGGGCTGGTTCCCGATTCCTACGACCGGGGTATCCATCTACGCCTACTCCGCTTAACAGGTGTTGCGGCTTCTTCAGCCCGACTCAGAGCTTCTTGCGGAATCGGCTCTGCGAGAGTCCTGGATCGTCGTGACGAACACGGTGTCAAGCTCTTCAACGTGCTCGTAAATGAGCAACATCCACCTCCAGGGACCCAAGAGGAACCGGGAGCCGTTCCAGCGTCCTTCAAGCGGGGAGCCCATCGAGGGAAAACGCGCGAGCGGCCGAAGGCGTTCCCTCACGCGCTTCTTCGTGTCCTGCGGAAGTGATTGTTCAGCTATGAGTTCCGAGAGGTC
>PXFI01000069.1 GCA_003564295.1 Gemmatimonadota bacterium
ATGAGATCCGGGAGGTTCACGCCAGGAGCAACGCAGTCCTGGAGAGCGAGGACGTGAGAATGCTGGCTCCCATCCTCCGGCTGTACTTCACCGAGGGCGAGCTGGAGCTCCTGGTGGGAGTAAGGGATGCGGTGGCCGATTCTCTTTTCGTGGCCCAGGAGGAAGAGGGAGAGCCTCTCGATCCCGAGGCTCTTCCGACCCTCCTTCCGGAGGTGGTCCGGGAGCTGGGCCTTCCCGGTTTTCCCCGAAGGCCCCTCGCCCTGGCCGAGGATTTCATGCTTCTGGCGGATTCCATCGAGGTCCGGGCGCCGGGTGAAGTCCTCGATGAGGTCTGGGCCATGGGGCGGGCCCGAGGGGAAGCCACGGGGCGGGATTCACTGAACACGCCAGATACACCTTCCCTGGCTCAGGTCGATTGGTTGGAGGGAGACACCATCGTAGCGACCTTCACCAGGGCAGGGGCTCCGGCGGAGGTGGTGGCGGACACGATCCTCGTGGAGGGGATTCCGACGATGGTTGTGCCGGACACCCTCAGTCCGGATCGGGACCCCCTTCTTCCGGAGGACACTGAGGTCCTGCCGGACACGGGGGAGGCCCGGTACCGTCTCGACCGCCTGGTGGCCCGGGTGGAAGCCCGGAGCCTCTACCGAATGGAGCCCACCGATTCCACGGCCAGGGAAGAGGGCCGCCTGGCGGTGCACTATGTCCTCGGGGACCAGATCGTCATGGTCTTCAGCCAGGGTGAGATCGAGCGCATGGAGGTGGAGAACGCGCGGGGGATACACCTGGAGCCGGTGGCGCGCCAGCGGCGCGAAGGGGAACCGGCGGGTGGAGCCCCTCCCACGGGGAGGGGCGGAGGGAGGGGGAGATGAAGTCCCGCCATGAAGTCCTGGACTTCCTGGGACGTCTGCCGGCGCACGACCTGAGCGTGGGTGTGGGAATCAAGGAGCTCTTCACCCGGGCCGACGAGGATGGCAGGGTCCCACTGGAGGCCTGGTATGTGTCGGTCAAGGGCGCGTTCGAAGCCATTGGAGTCAAGGGGGATGGCGCAGGCTCCTACACACTTCCCGAGGATGAGGAGGCTCTCCGCCAGTACCTGCGAGAGCAGGTGTTGGCTCGCTTGGAGGGAATCGGCATCCTCCGGAGGGATGCTCTGGGCGATGGGGGAGGGACCCTTGAAGTGGCCCCGGAGGTCTGGGAAGAGATAAAGGGCGACCGGGATGCTTTCCTCGGGGCGGTGGGAGCCGCGGTGGAAGAGTTCCACCAGAGGCGCCAAGAATCCTGGGAGTCCCCTGGCCTTTTGCCGGGTGGAAGCCAGCTCTACGCCGAGGGTCTCACCAAGATCTACCGGAAGCGGAAGGTGGTGGATGAGGTCCAGATTTCCGTAAGGCAGGGTGAGATCGTGGGGCTCCTGGGCCCCAACGGGGCCGGTAAGACCACCACCTTTTACATGATCGTGGGGCTGATTCCTCCCAACGCGGGACGGGTGTTTCTGGACGACCTGGAGATCACCGAGGTGCCCATGTATCGGCGGGCCCGCCTGGGGGTGGGATACCTGGCCCAGGAGCCGTCCGTCTTCCGGAAGCTGACGGTGGAAGAGAATGTCATGGCCATTCTCGAAACCCTGAAGCTCTCCCGGGCGGAGCGAAAGGAGCGGCTGGAAGACCTTCTCAACGAGCTGTCCATCGCCCACCTTCGGCATAACAAGGCCTACTCTCTGTCCGGGGGGGAGAGGCGGCGCCTGGAGATCACGCGGGCCCTGGTCCAGCGGCCGAAATTCATGCTCCTGGACGAGCCCTTCGCCGGCATCGACCCCATCGCGGTGAACGACATCCAGCAGATCGTCCACGGACTGAAGGGACGTGGGATCGGCGCGGTCATCTCGGACCACAATGTGGAGCAGACCCTGGAAATCGTAGATCGTGCCTACATCATGTACGAGGGGCGGATTCGGGTGAGTGGCACCGTCACCGAGCTGGTGTGGAACGACGAGGTGGCCGAGATCTACTTCGGTCCCACCCTGACGGCTCGCATGCGGGCACGCTACCCGCGGCCATCGGCGACCGTATGACCTCCTTCAACACCCGCCTCGTCCAGAGCGCCCATCTCCGGCAGGAGATGAAGATCAACCCTCGCCTCTACCAGGCCATGGAGTTGCTCTACATGCCCCTCCTGGACCTCCAGCAGCATTTGAAGCAGGAACTGGCCGAGAACCCCTTTCTGGAGATGACGGAGGGTGACGTCCAGGAGGAGGTTCAGCTGGACGAAGAGGGAAAGGAAGAGCGGACGGAGGAGATCGACTGGGAAGAGATCCTCCTGGACGGCTTCGATGCCGGGGGTCGGAGGCAGCAATACGAGCACCGGGAGTACTTCGAGCCCACTCCGCTGGAGGTGCCGGACCTTCAGGATCACCTCCTCGAGCAGCTGCGGTTCCTGGACCTCTCGGAGCGGGAGCGCCGCCTGGGGGAAGAGATCATCGGAAACGTGGACGACGACGGCTCACTCTCCTGCGCCCTGGAAGAGGTCTTCTCGAGTCTGAACATGTTGCTGGAAGAGATCCGGCAGGTGGCTCTGGACCGATTGGAGGGCGTGGACGACGCGGAAGAACGGGAGGCCGAGAAGGCTGAGCTCGAGACTCTGTTCCACCCCTATGACCTGGAGGAAGCCGAGGCCATGCTGGAGAAGATCCAGGGGTTCGACCCCCCGGGAGTTGCCGCCAGGGATCTGCGGGAATCCCTTCTCATACAGCTCCGCCAGAAGGGGATGGAGGGTTCCCTGGCCGCCGCTCTGGTGGAGGAGCACTTCGCGGACCTGGCCAGCCATCGCTGGAACGAGATCGCCAAGGTCCGAGGCATCTCACCGGGGGAGGTCCAGGACGCCGCCGATCAGATCGCCAAGCTGGATCCGAAACCGGGGCTGCGGCACTCCTCGGACCCGGAACGATACATCATCCCCGACCTCATCGTGGAGAAGATCGATGGAGACTACATGGTCTTCGCCAACGACACGAACCTTCCCCGGCTGCGGCTCTCCAGGGCGTACCGGGAGGTGGTCAGGGAGAAAGGGAAGTTCGCGGGGGAAAGCAAGGACTTCATCTCCTCGAAGCTGAACTCTGCGAACTGGATGATCCAGGCTATTGAGCAGCGGCGCCAGACGATGCTCAAGGTCACGGGGTTTATCGTGGACCGGCAGCGTGCCTTTTTCGAGAAGGGGGTCCAACACCTGCGGCCCCTGACCCTCAGGGAGGTGGCGGAGCACATCGAAATGCACGAGTCCACCGTGTCCCGGGTCACGAACGAGAAGTATGTCCAGACCCCCCGTGGGGTGTTCCCGTTGAAGTACTTCTTCTCCAGTGGACTCTCAACCTCCTCCGGGGAGGACATCTCGGCCCGGGGCGTGAAGGACAAGATCCGGAACCTCGTGGGCCACGAAAACCCCAAGCGCCCCCTCACCGACCAGGCCATCGTGAATCTGCTGAAGGCCGAAGGTGTGAACATCGCTCGCCGGACGGTGGCCAAGTACCGGGACCAGTTGGGGATTCTCCCGGCCCGGATGCGGAAGCGGGTCTGAGGAGCATGAACGCCCTGGAGGCTGCCGCGAACCTCACGCCCGAAATGCGCCGGGACTTTGCCGTGGTGGTGCCGGCCTTCAACGAATCGCCGGTGATTCCGGACCTGATCAAGGCCCTGAGGAGAGCCTTTCAGGAGTACCGTCTCGATGGCCAGGTCCTCCTGGTGGATGACGGTTCCACCGATGGCACGGCTGAGCTGGCCGCCAGGGAAGGGGAGGGCTGGGACAACCTGCGAGTGCTTCGCCACCGGACGAACCTGGGGAAGACGGAAGCCCTGGTTACCGCTGCTGCGGCCACGGACCGGGAGTATCTGGTCCTGTTCGATGCGGATCTCCAGCACCTTCCCGAAGAGATCCCCCGCTTCCTGGCCAAGCTCCAGGAGGGTTGGGACGTGGTGACGGGCCGGAAGCTGGGGGACTATCAGAAGCCACTGGTGTCAGGGATCTATAACTCCCTGAGTCGCAGGATCTTCAGGGTTCCGGTCTCAGACCTCAATTCCATGAAGGCCTTCCGCAAGAAGGTGGTGGAGGAGCTTCCCCTGCGACACGACTGGCACCGCTTCTTCGTGGTGCTGGCCCACGCCCGAGGCTATTCCGTCTCGGAGATCGACATCCAGCTTCACCCTCGTCGGGCTGGGTCCTCCAAGTACTCGGGCCGGTTCCGGATCGTAGTGGGGCTCATGGATCTCCTGTCGGTCTGGTTCCTTCTCCTCTTTTCCAAAAAGCCACTTCTCCTCTTCGGGTTCACTGGTTTCGCCCTCATTCTCCTGGGCTTGGCCGTGGGTGGGGTTGCCTTCTATCTTCGTTTCGCACATGGACTTGGGTTCCGCCCCTTCTTGTACCTTGTGATCCTTATGGAGACCGTGGGTGTCGTCCTGGTGGGGGTGGGGTTGATGGCGGAGATGATCGCCCAGCTCCATCACGAAGTCGATTCTCTTCGTCGCCGCCTGAGGTAGGGCTGCCATGGCGGAGGGCCGAGTGTCGACAGCCAAGCCCAGGGTCCTCATGGTCGTGGGAACACGACCCGAGGCCATCAAGATGGCGCCGGTGGCCCGGGCCCTGGTCCGGAGGGCGGATCTCCTGGAATCCCGCCTGGTGCTCACGGGCCAGCACGACGAGCTGGTGGAGCAGGTTCTTCGGGCCTTTGATCTGGTTCCGGACCTGGGGCTCCTTCCGGACTTCGATCTGGCCGTGATGCGGGAAGGTCAGGATCTCTACGATCTGGCCCATGCCTGCCTTGACGGGCTCCGGGAGGTGTCCCGGGAATTCCAGCCCGATCTGGTCCTGGTGCAGGGGGACACGGCCAGTGTCTTTCTGAGCTCCCTGGTGGCCTTCTTCGAGGGCGTTGGGGTGGGGCATGTGGAATCCGGGCTCCGGAGCGGAGAGAAATGGGCACCCTATCCAGAGGAGATGTTCCGGCGCCTCTCCGACGTCCTGGCGGATTACCATTTCGCTCCCACCCCCCGGGCCAGGGACAACCTCCTGGCTGAGGGGATTCCTGGAGGCCGCATCCACCTCACGGGGAATACGGTGGTGGACGCCCTTCTGGCCGTGTCCCGTCTCGACCGGATCCCCACGAACCCCCATCTGCGGCAGGTCCTGGAGGGAGGCAGCCGATTGGTGCTCCTCACCGCCCACCGGAGGGAATCCTTCGGGGAGCCTCTGAGAAGAGTTTTCGGGGCCGTCCGGGAGCTGGCCGACCGGGAGGAGGGGATCGAGATCCTCTATCCCGTCCATCCGAACCCCCGGGTCCTGGATCCGGCCCGTGAGCTTCTCTCCGGTCATTCCAGGATCCACCTCACGGAGCCTCTGGACTACCTGGATCTGGTGTCGGCCTTGGAGAAGGCGGCCCTGGTCCTCACCGATTCCGGTGGCATCCAGGAAGAGGCCCCCACCTTCGGGGCACCGGTGCTGGTCCTTCGGGAGGTGACGGAGCGGCCCGAGGGGGTAGAGGCGGGGGTGGCCTCTTTGGTGGGCACCGACGGGAGGAAGATCGTGGAGGGTGCGCTGGCCCTGCTCCGCTCCCGGCCGTCGGCCGGACCTTCCGGAGGGCGGAGCCCCTTCGGCGACGGCAGGGCAGGGGAGCGCATCGCCGACATCGTGGCCTCCGAGCTTGCCGGGGTTCCCCGGGTAACCAGGGATTGGGACGGGGCGTGAAGATCCTATTCCACTGCGTCTATTTCTCTCCCGAGGTGGGGGGGCTGGAGAGTCATGTCTATTATCTGGCCAGGGCCATGGTGGGCCGTGGCCACCAGGTGGCCGTGGTCACCTCTCGCTCCCTTCCCGGTGTGCCGCGTGAGGAGGACATGGAGGGCATCCAGATAGTACGCACCTGGTTCCCCTCCCGGACCCCCGTCGGATGGACCGTCCACGCCCTGGGCTCCCTCCGCCGAACCGCCACCCTGGCCCGGTGGGCCGACGTCATCCACGCACAGGCCTTTCCCTCCGTGGTGCCGGGGGTGGTGGGGCGTTGGACTTCCGGGGCCCCGTTGGTGGCTACGTTCCACACCTCCCACTTCCTGGTCCGGGCTCGGAAGCCTCTCTGGCGTCCGGTCCTCAAGAGACTGGTACGCCTCCCGGATCACGCCCTGGCCGCCAGCGAGGAGATCGCCCGGGTGGCCGAGGACCTGGCTCCGGGAACCAGGGTGGAGGCACTGGCCAATGGGGTGGAGACCAGCTTCTTCCGCAGGGTGGAGCCCTCACTGCCGGATCCTGGCGTGCCCAGGATCATGGTGCCGCGACGACTGTTCCCGAAGAATGGCGTTGAGTACCTGGTCCGGGCCATGCCGAGCATCTTACGGGAGACGCCCGTGCACGCCGTCCTCATCGGGGACGGACCGGAACGAGGGCGGCTGGAAGCTCTGGCTGCCGAGCTGGGGGTGGGGGCCAGTCTTACCTTTCTTGGGAAGAGACCCCATGCCGATATGCCGGGGCTCCTCAGCTCGGGGACTTTGGCTGTGATCCCCTCCCTCATGGAAGCCACCTCGGTGGCAGCTCTGGAAGCCATGGCCTGCGAGCTTCCCGTGGTGGCCTCCCGGGTGGGAGGATTGCCGGAGATCGTGGACGAGGAGGTGGGCCGACTGTTCGAGCCCGGTGACCCGGAGGCCCTGGCCCGGGCCGTGGTGGAGCTCCTGGGGGACGGGGATCTGGTCGCCCTGGGGGCCAGGGCGAGGGAAAGAGTGGTGGATCGGTGGAGCAACGATCGATTGGCGGACCGGCATCTGGAGATCTACAGGGAGCTCCTGGGCCGAGGAGGATGACGTCCATGACGAAGCAGAGAAAAGGGGGGGAGGCCAGGACGGCAAGGGCCACGGAGCGTCAGGCGGGGGGGGGCCCTGGTGCCGGGACTCGGGAAAGCCCGGCTCCGTCCTTTCCCCCCTGGCTTCCTCCGGTGGTCTACGCCGCCGTGACCCTCCTGCTCTTTCGCAAGTTCGTCTTCTCCGGGGAGATGCTCCTGGGGCAGGACACCCTTTCCCTCGGCTTCATGGCGAGGGACTTCTTCGCCCAGGCCCTGCGCCAGGGGGTCTTTCCCCTCTGGAACCCCATCATCCTGGGGGGAACGCCCTTCCTGGACTCCCTGGCAGGTGGAGATTCCCTGTATCCGACCTCCCTCCTTTTGCTGGTCATGGAGCCCTATCGGGCCCTTGGCTGGAAACTGGTCTTGCACGTCTTTCTGGCGGGCCTCTTCACCTACGGATGGATTCTTTCCTTGGGCCGGTCCCAGACGGCGGCCTTCCTCAGCGGTCTGGCCTTCCTCCTGGCCCCCTTCATGGTGACGTTGGTCTTTCCCGGCCATGACGGGAAGCTGTTCGTCACGGCCCTCACGCCTCTCCTCTTCTGGGCAACGGAACGGGCCCTGGCGGGTGGCCGCCTTCGGGCCTTCGCGGGGATGGCCCTGATCATCGGTCTGGTCCTCTTCACCACCCATTTCCAGCAGGGATACTTCCTCTTCGGGGCTGTGGGGGTCTACGCCGTAGTGCGGTCCGTCCAGCTCTGGAGAGGGGGGCTCTCCCTTGCACTGGCAGGGGGTCGATTCAGTCTGTTCCTGGCCTTCTCGGTGGTGGGTGCGGGGGTGGGAGCGGTCCAGTTGCTTCCTGCGGTGGCTTACGTCACCGAGGCTTCCCGGCGTACGGCCACCACCACTATGGCCACCCAGGAGGGGAGCGTGGCCTATTCCTCTTCCTGGTCGCTCCACCCCGAGGAGGTGGCCTCCCTGGTGGTGCCGGAGTTCGTGGGGAACAGCGCTGGCGGGGCCGACTGGGCTACGGGCACGTATTGGGGGCGCAATCCCTTCAAGCTGAACCATGAGTACGCTGGGTTGGTGGTGCTGCTTCTGGCGGGCCTGGCCTTCTTCGGGGCTCCCTCCCGGGGGCTCAGGTTCACCTTCCTGGGCATCGGAGGGGTGGCACTACTCTATGCCCTGGGGACACACACTCCGGTGTGGAGGATCTTCTACGAAGTCGTCCCCGGCATCTCCCTCTTCCGCGCTCCCTCGATCGCAGCGTTCCTCTTCGGCTTCGCGGCGGTGACCCTCATGGCCTTCGGGATCGACCGGGTCCTGGAGCTCGGTGGGGAGACAGCCCCAAGTCGTAGAAGGGAGGAGGTTGGGAGGAAGGTGGGAAGATTCCTCCTGGCAGCTTCGGGGGTGCTCCTCTTGGGGACATTCCTGGCTTCCACCGGGGCACTGACGTCGGCCTGGACGTCCGTCCTGGGCCCCACGTTGGATCCGGCCAAGACCCAGGCCCTGGCCCGGGCCGAACCCTTCATCGCCAGGGGATTTCTGGTGGCCACACTCCTCGCCGCGGCCCTCTGGGGGTTGGTTTGGGCGTTCCAGAACAGGAAGGTGTCGGGAGCGGTGCTGGTTGGGGGGATCGGGCTCCTGATCGTCCTGGACCTGGCCAGGGTGAACGATCCCTTCATCCAGACCCTGGATTTCCGGGAGTGGGCGGCCCCCGATCCCAACATTCGGTACCTGATGGAGCGGAGGGAGGTCGAGGAGCCCTTCCGGGTGCTGTCCATGGGTGGGCAATTCGGCCTGGGCCAGGACGTGAAGCCCGGCATGTTCGGGTTGGAGCTCGCCGCCGGCCACCACCCCAACGACCTGGCCCGGTACCGGGAGCTCATCGGGATGGTGGGAAGCGGCATTCCGGCCAATTTCTTTCATGCCGAGACCGGTGGGCTCAACCTTTCTGTCCTCTCCATCCTGAACGTCCGGTACGTCATCTGGCCCGTGCACCAGTTCGGGGGATTGCAGGAGGGTGAGGTGGTCATGGGCACCACCCTGGGGGAGGGTCGCCCCTACGAAGCGGTCTTCCGGATCCCCACGCTCCCCAGGGCCCGGCTGGTGGGTGAGGCGGTGGTCCTTCCCGAGGAGGAGACTGTTTCATACCTGCTTTCGCCGGACTTCCGGCCGGAAGAAGAGGTGGTCCTGAACCAGGAAGCTCCTGTGGCCCTCCCGGGAAGGACGGTTGAGGGAGAGGTGCAGTGGTTGGAGCGGGGGCCGAATCGGCTCCGGCTCCAGGTTCAAAGCCAGGATCCCGCCCTTCTGGTCCTTTCGGAGAACTGGTATCCCGCCTGGAAGGCCAGGGTGGGGGAGGAGGAGGCGCCCGTATTGCGGGTCAATCACACCCTGCGGGCCGTTCCGGTGAAGGCCGGGGACCAGGTGGTGGAGGTCTATTACGACCTGGGAGCCCTCCGGGGACCCCTTCTGGTGACGTTGGTCTCTCTCGCCTTCGTCATCGTTGCCGGCTTCGCAGGGGTGCTGGGCAGGGGCGCCGTCACCCGGAGTGAGTCGAGAAAGGTGGTGGAAGGGGAGGGAGGCCACGGGGCCACGGCATGAGGATTCCGGCAAAGGATCCTCGGGAGGAATCGGTTCCTCGAACGGCCCGTCCCGTCAAGGCCGGGAAGCTTCTCCTGCAGCTCGTCCTTACGGCATTGGTAACCTGGTTCATCCTTAGGGCAATAGGCCTGGATCTCCAGGCGTTCCGGACCCTGGACCTCTCACTGTGGACTCTGCGTTGGCCCCTGCTCGCCCTTTCGTGCCTCATGCTCCTGGCGGCCTATGCCTATTCGGCAGCTCTCTGGGGGGTCATGGTCCGGGAGATAGGGGTGTACGAGGTGGGCCTGATAGCCTCCCTGCGGGCCTTCTTCACGGCCAACCTGGCCCGATACGTTCCCGGCAAGCTCTGGCAGGTGGCCAGCCTGGCCTACCTGGCCAGAAGGGAGGGAGTTCCTTCGGGCACGGCCACGGGAGCGGCTGTCTTGGGTCAGGCCTTCGCCCTTGCAGGTGCGACCCTCATAGGCGCGGGCGTGTTGGTGGGGGGTGAGCTGGGACCGGGATTCGGAGGGGGATGGGTAGCGGCGGTCCTCCTGGTCCTCCTGGTGGCCGCCACTTTCCCGGCAGTCCTGAGGGGCGTCCTGGCCCTGTGGTTCCGCCTGGCCCGTGCGGAGGTGCCGGGAGGGTTCCGTCCCGATCAGGCGTTCGGAGTTCGGTGGTTGGGTCTCTACGCCGTGGCTTGGGTGCTCCAGGGCCTTGCGTTCTGGATGCTGGTCCGGGGCTTCGGGTTGGATCTGGGCGTATTCCACGGCGTGGTGGCCTACTCCGCCGGCTACGCCCTGGGGTACGTGGCCGTCTTCGCCCCGGCGGGGATCGGAGTACGGGAGGGCTTTCTGATCGCATTCCTGGGGCCGATCTTGGGGAGTGTGGATGCGGCTGCCGCGGCGGTCATGGCCCGCCTCTGGTCAACGGCCATGGAGCTCCTCCTTGCTCTGGCCCTGGCCGGGGGGTATCTACGCTCAACAGGGAAAGGGGAGATTTGAGGTGTCCGAGGACCGAGTCCTGGTTGTGATTCCCACCTATAACGAACGGGACAATCTGCCCCGAATCGTCTCCATGGTCCTGGAAAGCCATCCCCAGGTCGAGATCCTGGTGGTGGATGACAACTCCCCCGACGGCACGGGGCTGCTGGCTGCGGCCTTGGCCCGGGACAACCCACGGGTGCACGCCCTCCACAGGGAAGGGAAGGGTGGACTCGGTGCAGCCTACATTGCCGGGTTCAAGTGGGGCCTGGAGCGCGGTTATGACATCCTGTTCGAGATGGACGCCGACCTCTCCCATCCTCCCGACAGAATCCCGGCCATGATCCAGCTCTCCCGGACTCATCCCGTGGTGCTGGGGTCCCGCTACGTGGGACGGCGGGTGAACGTGGTGAACTGGCCTCTCTCACGTCTCATCATCAGTGTCTTCGGAAGCTTCTATGCCCGGGTCATCACCGGTCTTCCGGTCATGGACGCCACCGGTGGATTCAACTGCTGGCGCAGGGAGGTCCTGGAGGCCGTCTCCCTGGACCGGGTAGAGAGCAACGGATACGCCTTCCAGATCGAGCTGAAGTTCAGGGCGTGGAGGAAGGGATTCCAGCCGGTGGAGGTGCCCATCGTCTTCACCGAGCGGGAGACGGGGGATTCCAAGATGTCCAAGAAGATCGTCCTGGAAGCGGTGTGGAAGGTCTGGAAGCTCCGGCTCCTGGATCTCTTCGGCAGGCTGTGAGGGAGTGAGCAGCATGCTCCCTGCCTTCCTTTCCGGGGTCGGTGTGGCAGAGCCTCCAAGATGCCCCTGATACATCTCCTCTATCGGTGCCCCCGCTGTGGTCACGATCCCATGGGAGGAGCCAAGGACCATGCCCTGTGCCCCGCCTGCGGCACCCGGTTCACCCGAGGTGATGGAAGGTGTGGGATCCGCATCCAGGAGCCATCTGGAAGAGTCTGGGAGGTGAGCACCCACGTCCTCACCGAGGCCATCGATGCCCTGGGGGGCCCGGAGCCCCGGGCCAGGGACCCCCAGGGGAGGATCCGCTACGAGGCGGAGGTGAAGGTTCGAGTGGCCCGGGAAGAAGCACCCGTCCGGTTCAAGGGGGAGCTTCTGGGGTTCGCCGAGATCCTGGGGGATCCGGTGGCCGGGGTTCTGGAGATCTCCCCTGAGGCTCTGGTCCTTTCAGCTTCGGGTGGAGCAGTGGACCGATGGCCCCTCCTGGACATCCGGGCGGTCCAGGCCAGCTCCAGCTCCTTGCAGGTTTCTCCCCGGGAAGGAGGGCTGATCGAATTCCGGTTCCCGGCGGACTCGCCCCGACGGTGGGAGGAGCTTCTCCACCTCGCCCTGAGAGAGGCTTACCACCGAGCAGGCTTCGGGGAGATCACCGAGTTCCAGCCCAGGATATCCACGCGCACATGACCTGGTACCGCTTCTTCCGGCTTCTCATGACGCCATTCGTTCACGCCGTAGCCCGCGTGGAGGTGGTGGGGAAGGAGAACATTCCCCCATCCGGTTCCTTCATCCTGGTGCCGAACCACCAGAGCATCCTGGACCCCATCCTGGTCCAGGTCGTGTGTCCCAGGCCCCTCCACACCCTCACCAAGAGCACTCAGTTCGCCGGATACGTCATGGGTTGGGTACTGCCCAGGCTAAATACAATTCCCACAAGACGTTATCGTATAGATCCTCAAGCTGTTCGTGTGGCCCTCCGGTGTCTCGCTCGCGGGGAGGGCGTGGGTGTCTATCCTGAGGGGGAGCGCTCCTGGGATGGGGCGCTGCAGCCCTTCCGGAGAGGCACGATCCGGCTGCTCCTGAAGGCGGGCGTTCCCGTCATCCCATGCGGGGTCAGCGGTTCCTACGACGTCTGGCCGAGGTGGAGCAGGACCATTCGTCGACGGAAGGTGAGAGTGGAGTTCGGGCCAGCCCTCTTATGGCCGGCCATGGACCGGCGCCGGGAGCGGGACGCCATGCTCCCGGAAGCGGCCGAGGCCCTCCGGCTGGCGCTGGAGTCCCTCATGGGAGAGTCTGGGGGATCGGCCACCGGGTCACCTCCAAGGCCGGACCCTTCGAGCTCCACCGGGTCCACCCAGCCGGCCTGACGGTCGCTTCCTCGGTTGCGGGGAAGGGTCTCGACCCCCCGGGTCATGTGTAGAAGTGGTGCGAGACGACTAGCAACTTTACATAATATCTATTATGCGACGTTCAATGGGATGGCGTAGAACCCCGGAAATCCACGCGGATTGGGCTCCCCCACCGATTGGTGGGCCGGCTTTCGCGCCG
>PXFI01000192.1 GCA_003564295.1 Gemmatimonadota bacterium
CCCGTAGCCGAAGCCCTCCATCACCTGGGCCAGTTCGGTCTTGACGATGTCGGCGATGTCGTCCTTTTTCTCGAAGACGTCGTCGAGCTTGATCTTGGGCACCTGGGCCCGCACCACGTCGAAGACGTACGAAGTGATCTGGCGGCGGGCGTCGTCGAGCCTGTAGAAGGCGTCGTAGACCTTCTCCGGCAGCACGTAGAACTGCACGGCCACCACCATTTGCACGAACACGTTGTCTTCCGTCTTGGTCTCGATCTTCACGTCGAGTTGCTGGACGCGGAGGTTCATGCGCCCGGCCACGCGGTCGATGAAGGGGACCTTGGCGTTCAGGCCCGGCCCGGCCTCGCGCACGAATTTCCCCAGGCGCTGCACGACGGCAGTCGTCCGCTGCTCCACCGTGAAGAAGGTGGAAATCAGCGCCGTGATGGTCGCGATCAATACGATCGCCGCGAGTGCCAAGGCGATCAATGCGTAGATGGGTATGGTTTCGGGCATGGTCGAATGCTCCTTGAGAGCAAGGGGAATATGGGTGCCCCGTTCCGCGATTTGGCAGCAGCGCACGTCGGTGACAACTCAAAACAGCCGTACTTGATGGTCGGCGGGAGCCCCCCGCATTCGCACGCCCGTACGCCGGCCGCCGGGGCGATCTGCTGGAGCTGACCCCCGGAGAACGCACGGAAGACCGGTGCCGACCGGACGGGCGCGACGATTTCTCTAGTGTCCATGGCAATCTCCGGGGCGCGGCAGTGATTCACTCAAAACGTTTCATGTCACCGCCCGAGGCAAGAACCTCTTTTGCACGGCGAACTACGTCCTCGAATGCGGACGCCTGATCTTGGGGAATCGTCCCGGCAATGCTCGGATCGCTACACCAGCGGACTAGGGCCGAGCACGCCTCCGACAAGTCGTCGCGTTGCTTTCGCAACGCCTCGCAGCGCGTCGCCGCCTCCCGCGCGAACTCAGCCGAACATCGATTGTCACGCAGGGCCTCGTCGGCCCATCCCCAGTCGGATCGTTCCATCCCGCAACTCCTTTCTACCTCAGCAGCAGGCGTCCGCCCGACGGCGCGCTTGCGTTGCTTGATTCCCAAATCGCCTCATGATGAACAGGAACTGCGGAATCGAGCTGGAAGCCCGTTTTCACGTTCGTGCCGCCAATGCGGGACAAAGTGACTTCGAGGAGGCGATGCCAGCGATCGACGCCTCCGATAGCGGCCCACTCCCTGCTCGTCCTCGATCGGAATCGCGTCACGAACCCTCCCTGTTGTATGCCGGATTGCTCAGCCCGACCCCGTTCCAGGTGTCCGCGGAAATCTTCCCGGCGAGCTGGAACACCTGCACCATGGTGCCGCTCGTGAATGCATGCACAAGGGCACCCGTCATCGTCTCCACTTCCGCGGCGGCTTCGGCCACGGCTACGCCCGTGATGCGTCGGAGCTCCTCGCGCAGCAAGTGGACGGAGCTCTTGAAAAGCTCGCGGTGGAACTCCTGGACCTGGGCGGCGCCCTCCGGGGTTCTGGCCAGTTCCTTCTCCGCGGGCGAGAGCGCGTCGTGGAGCGTAACCACCAGCGTGTCATCGCTCAGGACCACGGTCACGGCCTTGGGCGGATAACCGGTCCGCTGTTCCTGGAAGACGCTGATCGCCCGGGCAACCCGCTGCGCCATGGTTGGGTCGAGTGTTGTCATGAGACTTCTCCCTGCGTCGTTGGCTATACCGCGCGCGTCGCCTGCACTCGCGGCTTTCACGTTCGCCTGTATCCAACCTTCGGTGACGCCCATCGTGGACAGGACCTCCATCTCCGCCTCGATCGGCTGCCGATCCCGGCGCCGGGCGGACGGCTCCTAAGCCATTGATTCGGCAGGGGTTCGTCCGGCATCGGGCAGGCCTTCATGCCCGAGGTGGGCAAGGGCCAGTTCGACCTGGGCATCCATCAGCTCTTGCTTGGGCACCACGGTGTTGACGATGTTCTGAATCTGTGCACGGGAGTTACTCGCTTCCCGTGTGCCCGGGTACGAGGCCACGATCTTCATGTAAGTCTGGAGAGCCACCGCTAGATCGCGGGCGGTGTAGTGCGCGGCGTACGCCTTGGCGTACTGGCTACCAGCCTCCGAAAGTACAGTACCGTTCTTCATGTCCGTTGCTCCTTCGAAAAGCGAGGACCCTCTTGCATCAACGCCCCACGACCGCATGCGACGCGGTTTTAACTGTTCGCCGTTGCCCAGGGTGCCGTCACGGCGCCGGGCAAGTCGCGGTATCGAACCACGCTGCGAAAGGCCGTTGCTCGGCATTACGGCAACCGGCAAGAACAAAAAAAGCCGGCATGGCGGAACACCCGGAGGTGTTCGACCACGCCGGCTTACTCGTCAACGAGCCGCCCCCCCCACTTGGGGTGGGGGATGCTCTTTATCTAGTCTTCCGACAACGCCAAAGCAAGTTGTTTTGCGGCGGCCTCATTGGCTTCCGCTCACAACTGCATTCTACCGGGGCGAACCGGGAAAGCAAGGGGCGATTTGCCTGCCGGGGGGAAATCGAGACCACCCCTCGGCCAGCCCATGCGGGTGGCCACCGCAGCCGGCCCCCAGGGCGTTGCCCGATGGCCGCCCCTTCGCAAGTGCTTGACAATCAACGCGTTGCATCGAAGTACCGACGGTCTGAGGCCCAAGTTTCGTCCGTCCTCCATTGCCTTGGAGAAACCCCCCGGCTATCATGTTGCCAGGATACGCCGGAAGAGGGCTTCACCGGGGACTTCCGGCTTTCGCCCGGGTGGCAGACCACCCACGGGCTGGTGCATGTGCGAGGCTCCCATGATCACGCGGGGAGAAATTGAAGCCGCCGTCTGCGAGGGGATC
>PXFI01000096.1 GCA_003564295.1 Gemmatimonadota bacterium
GTTTATGCAGTGTTTCACGCGACAACAGGGGCACCCGCATGGATTCAAAATCCTTGTCCGGCTTAAAATGTCTGATCAGGAGGGCTTCAAAAATATTGCAATGGGCGGTAAGTGTTTTCAGGTCTTTGTTGTCCGGTTCCTCCTGGTCGAGTGTGTCTGCCCACTGCCTTAGTTCGAGCACCATATGCCTGAAAGGCTTGTGTTCATCAGTTTTCATCACCTTTTTGGCCAGCTCCAGGATCGCATCCCGCTGCCTGGCGGCATTCCGGATCATCTGTTTGGCTTCATCCTGGCTGATCTTGTTTTTTGAAACATCGCGCAATACCTTGCATCGGTAAGCGGAACATATATGGGCTTTTTTCTGGCTGTAAATGCTGCACTTCCCCTTGAAATACAGGCAGGGCAGTTTAAAAGCCTCCTTATCCCCCTTTTTGAACCAGGCCTGCTCAATCAGTTCAGGGAGGTTGCCCTTTTCTCCCGGCTGCAGGTTGGCGTTCTCAAACAGGGTCCCGTCGCAGCAGAACCCGCACGCGATGCAGATGGCCTGTTCCGCTTCAGGGCTTTGCATAATAGGCTTTTGTAAAGTCATGGGCTCCTTTCAGGTAAGGAAATATGCTTGCATCTTTCTTCGTAAAATTCATGCTTTCCGGAAGTACCATGTCAGGCATGTTTTTTCGCAACAGGTCAAAATCCACAAAATCCAGGTCGGGGTTGGATGCAAAGGAATCGATTTGGTCCATCAGGTGGGGCATTACTTTTTTGGCCAGATATACGTGATAGGCATTTCCTACGGGGTCCTCTTTCGATATGTTGTTGGCCACCTCGGGGGGCAAAAGGTGTTTGCCGATCGCACGGAGGATGACCCGGTAATGAAGGCCTCCCACCAGGGCGCGCGAAGGTACTTTGAGCATGTATTCCACAATGCGCTTATCCAGCAGGGGATAGCGGTATTCAATGCCGTTTCGCCGTCCGGCAACATACCAGTCGGCGGTTCGCTGGCCCAGGTGTCCCAGCCAAAGCAATTGAAGGTGCACCTCACGGCGCGACCGGTAACGGAATCTTTGTTTACGGGGTACGACATTGCTTCCCAGCTTTTTTTTGATGTACTGGTGTATGGCATCGTAGGTTTTGTATTTGTCGTGTGTTCTCAGCACCCCCGGAAACAATCCCCTGAACAAAAGGGCAGACATGGCTTTGCGGGGCTTTGACAGGGGATACTTTTTCAAAAAATATGTCCAGTCAAACTCCCTGACCAGGTCGGCATCGATGCCCCGGTGGCCGATGCTGATGAACTCATCGCCGCCCCAGCCGCTGAAAATCAGGTTCACTTTATGATCTTGGGCAAGCCCGATCACCTTTCTTTCTGCCAGGTAGCTGGCGGAGCTTCTCCAGTCGAATTCCTTTTTTTGGATGCAATCTTCAGGCCCGTAATCGGCAAAAACAGGGGTTATGTTGTTGATGGCCGCGGTTTTTTTTACCAAATCGCGCTCATCGTAGGGCATCTGGTCTGTTTTTTTTGCCCTCAGCGGTGTCCACGAAAAACCCGGGAACTTTTCCTGATGCGGGTATGCTTTTCTGGCCAGGGCGGCCACCACGCCACTGTCGAGGGCCCCGCTTACATGGGCGGAGGCATTGAAGCGCTTGTCGGCACGGATATGCACCGCATCGGTGAGGATCTTTTCCAGGTCCTGGATTACCTGGCCCGCATGTAGTTTTTTGTCTTTTTTTATGGTTTCCGGATGCCAGTACCGGATGCATTGTTCGTTTTCTGCATCTATTTGGCAATAATGGGCCGGTTTGACTTTTTTTGCTTTTTTGTGCGGCAACAGGTCATAATCGTATCCCTCCCATATAAACTGGTTCAACAGGTAATCCGGATCAATTTTTCCGTTGTTATACATGGCTTTGCAAAGCCCCATCATGTCGGTGGCAAAATACACGGCCTGTCCGTTGCGCGATATGACCAGGGGCCTGATGCCCAAATGGTCGCGAAAGAAAAAGGCCCGGTTTTGGTTTTGCCGGTACAGGCAGATGGCAAAATCGCCGTTGACCCGTTCTGCAAAGGAAGGGCCCCATTTCAAAAAGGCCCGGCAGACCAATTGGGGGTCTTTACATTCCTGATCAATGGCCGGGAGGTCGCGGAGCAAGTCTTCGCGGTTGTAGATCACCCCGTCCATAAATACCACAATCCTGTTTTGCTGATCAGGATAAAAATGGTCCGAAGGATGCCAAGGGAGGTTTTCGTGCAGTAAGATCCCTCCTGAAAATGCGCCCCATTCCACTGTTTTTGAAATGCAGCCATCCCATTTCAGGGTGTCTGAAATGGCCAACAGGTTTTTTTCTGATAAAGAAAGATCCTTATCAAAACGAATGCAACCGTAAATCATAGGGGAGAGATAGGGCTAATCAGCATTGCAGGTCATGCTGCATGGAAATAAGTGATGTATCTGTTCAGGGCCTTACAAAGGTTTCTATGAATGCCCTTTACCCCAGGCGTCTCCATCTTGTTTGCTACCGGGAGTCTCCACCTGGTGGGTCGCCGCTTTGGTCAGGGTCAGGCTTTTGACCGACAACCTGCTCACTTCAGGCGTTTGCCAGGGTTTTTTCCTGTTTGTTTCCATTTTTATGTGTGTTTTGTATTGATCTTTCTTAAAATCAATCTATAAAGGTAGATATTTTAAGTTAATTTTCCAAATAAAGTTGTATTGTTAACCTTCCATCAAAACCTTATACTCTCCTGACCGGGGCACGACCTCGGTGCCGTGGCTGATCACCCAGGCGTGGGCCGCTATTTTGGTTTTTTGATCCGGTTTGACCCCAATATA
>PXFI01000195.1 GCA_003564295.1 Gemmatimonadota bacterium
GCTGCGCTGTCTGCAATCCAGGCAACCACCGCAACCGCCACCAGCAGCGCCAGCCCCAGTAACAACAACCATTTAAAGACGGTAGCTGAGCGTATCATAGGCAGAGACTTACTGATCCTGACATAATTAACCAAAGGCAAGCTCTGGATAGACCTCGCGGGTGAAGCTTTGAATGACAGATGGTCTGTGGCGCAGGCATACAGTAGCTTTGAGAAGCTCATCGCGCAACTCGGGGAGAGTATAACAGCACCCGTTGCCCAGTTCCACCCGTTTCAGGTAGTCCAATACCCCTTGGTTCAGATCGGGCACGCAACTCGGCATCGGCGCCAGATGAATCCGTTGGGCGCCCCCAGCACTCAGGCAGTCATTGATGGCGTGACTGCGGCGAGCGCGGCGATGATTCCACACCACCAGCAGCTTCCCCAGAATATGCCACAACAGATGCTTCAGGAAGCCAAGCCCGACCGGGCCATCATAGGCACCGTTGCGCGTCATCGTGTACAGTTTCTCCCCCGTATGATACCATTGATCACCGACAGGTGCTCCCATTAGCAATAGCGCAGCACCGGCGTCTCGCCCTGGGGCGCATACGTGCTCACGGCGCCAGGCACCAACTAGAAGCCGGCTTCATCCACGAAGACGAGGATGCGTCCTTCCTGGGCAGCTCCTTCTGAGCTCTGGCAGCGTCTCCTCGCACCATTCCGTGACAGTAGCTTCGTCTCGCTGGTCGGCCCGTTCCGTTGGCTTCTGGCATATTCACCCGATCTTCTTCAGTAACAGCCCCACGCAGCGCGGCGTGTGCGTGATGTCAAACTCCCTCCGAATCACATCTCGTACGCGAGATTGCGTCCATACCTCCTCGCGACAGCCGCACGTTCCGGGTCCCAGTTCCAGACGCTGCTTCAGGTGCTCCAGATCCTCGGCCGTCAAGCCTGGCCTGCGTCCACTCTCTTCCGGCGGCTGCGCAACGCATCCAGCCCCTCATCATGAACCCGTTTGAACCACTGGCTAACCACGCCTGCCGTAACGCCCAGCGCTTCAGCAATCCGCGCTTGGGTCCAACCCTCTTCGTGCAATTCCCACGCCCGGAAGCGCCGTCACTCCCAGTGGTTGCGGAAGGTGTCGGGGGTCTCGTTGCATTCTTGTTCGGTATTCATACCTCCAGGCTACCAGACTGGTGCCATTTAAGTTCTTGTGTCAGCATCAGAAAGTGAGATTGTGGCATGATTTAAGTTAGATTGACACTTCTGATAAGGCGTTACTCATCACATGTGGTGGGTAACGCCACAGAACGGCGCTCTTGGCCACATAGGCGGATACTTTGGACCAATTGATGCGTGTCACAGGGAAGAGAAGTGTCAATCTAACTCTCCGGCTTTCTGAACCATGTCGAGATTGTACTCTGCAATTACTATCCCTACAGACAGAACACCGCCCTCTCACAATCCTGCCGGGTACTTCCCCGTTTCCCGATAATGAGCGACAATCTTCACGAAAGCCGTCAGATGGAGTAGAACAACAACAGCGATCGTGATCAGATAGAGCCAGTGGACCGGATCATCTGACGGGAAGCCAACGCGTCCATAGGGTCTAAGATAGGCGCGGTCGTAGACATGTACGACAGCCAGCCAGAAGATCACGTAGGTGCCGTGGCTCTGATGCCATTTCCAGGCCTTAGGACCCATGAACCGTAGTACCGGCGTATTCGACGTGAAGGCGAGCACAATCGCTATGATCACTGCGACAAGAGCGCCAAAGGCCCAGGGACTCATATCCACCAAATATCCAATAACATCCCAGTCTCTGGCCGCAAAGACAAAAAGGACGTGAACAACGGACCAGATCGTGAACCAGATCCCAAGCTCCGCCCTCCAGTTCACAGGAAACGGCCCTTTGAACCACTTAATGATAGATGGCCATATCCTCACGCTGGGACCTATGATCATCACCAGAAACAGCAGGAAATAAGGGACGGCCGCGACCACGCGCTGGACGTCATACCCCAGCGCCCACATAAGGAAAGCAACCGCGAGGCTTCCTAACGCTACTGCCAGATGACGACTGACGTTGTTTGTTGGGTCCATCTTCATGCTGTTACCTCCTGAATGCGTATCTGAATCAACTCCCACCTCTCAGACACAATGCTACACTGTGTCTGACAAAGCAACCATGGCTTTACTGAAAAAAGTCGAGAAGTACGAAAAATCTCAACTTTGCCCACCACATATGCGTTTTGTGTCTACAAAACACAATATACAGGGTGTGCCGCTGACGTGCCTACCTTTTTACAGGGGAACTAACCATCTATACCCTCCTCGAGATCTGGATAGACCTGGCGGATGAAGCCTCGAATGACAGATTTCTTGTGTCGCAGGCGCGCCATCGCCTTGCGCAGCTCGTCCCGTAACTCAGTGAGATGATGACAACAGACATTGCCCAGTTCCACCCGTTTCAGATAGTTCCACACCCCCTCATCGGGGTTCAGATCGGGCGCGTAACTCGGCAGTTGCGCCAGATGAACTCGTTGGGCGTCCCCAGCACTCAGGAAGTCCTTGATGACGTGACTGCGATGCGCGGGGAGACGCTCCCATACCACCAGCAGCTTGCCTGGAATCTGCCGCAACAGATGCTTCAGGAAACCCACCATTGCCCGGCCATCGAACGCCTCCGTGCGGGTCATCGTATACAGCTTCCCGTCCGGCGTGATACCACTGATCGCCGACAGGTGCTCCCAGTAGCGGTAGCGCAGCACCGGCGTCTCGCCCTGCGGCGCATACGTGCGCACAGCGCGGGGGAGCAGATAGAAGCCCGCCTCGTCTACGAAC
>PXFI01000122.1 GCA_003564295.1 Gemmatimonadota bacterium
ACCCCTCGGGCAACCGGGGCCGGGGCCTGGTGACGATCCGTTTCACGAGCTGCGAGAGGAGGAAGGCCACCACCAGCGCTGCCGTGCTGTGCCCGGCGGATGGCTGCCAGGCTGGAATCCCCCCGAAGAGGAGGAGGGCGGCAAAGCCCACGGGGACCGGCGCGTCGCCCAGGTGGGTGTAGAGCCGGAAGAAGCGGCTGAGGAACCAGGTCCGACGGTGGGCCAGGGCCTGGGGATCGCCTGCCGCGGCCAGGAATCCGGTCTCTTCGTGCCGCACCGAGTCCTGAACCCCACCCCGATTCACGGCCACCACCGGGAGCCCTGAGGCCATGGCCTCAAGCACCACATTGCCGAAGGTCTCCGTGTCGGAGGGGAAGGCGAAGATGTCAGACGAGGCGTAGGCTCTTTCCAGGGCTTCTCCCTCCAGATAACCGGCCAGGCGGACCCCGGACGGTGGCTCTCCCCCGTTTCCGTCGCCCTGAAGGGTGGCCTCCATGGGGCCGCCCCCAACCAGCACCAGGGCCACCCGCACCGAAGCCCGACGCCGAACCTGGGCGAAGGCCTCCAGCAGCAGGGGGAAGCGCTTTTCCGGTGCCAATCTCCCCACATAGAGGAGGATGACATCGGCCCCGGGTGCCAGCTCCCAGCGGGTCGCAGGATCCCGATGCACGGGGGCGAACCGCTCCCCATCCACCCCTCGGGACCAGCGCTGCATCCGACGATGGAATCCCCGCTTTCGCAGGAGGGCCAGGGTGGGGTGGCTGGGAACAAGGGTACGAATGGCGGGAGCGTGGAAGCGCCGGGCGCCCTGTCCTGTGCCGGAGAGACCAGGGCGACCTCATGCCCAGCGTGCACCAGATGCCTGACAAGTCGATCCAGGGTTCTGGCCACGCCATTGACCTGTGGAGGATAGGTGTCCGTCATCAAGGCGATGCGCACAGCGCGCCTCCTTCAGTCCGGTAGCGAGAGCGTACGAATCTCATGCTGGAATGTCAGAGAGGGGCGTCACGCGCACGCACACCTTTCGGTCACGATTCGGTCCCAAATACCGAACAAGCTGATGACAGGCGAAAGCCCTCCCGATCCATCAGGCTTCAGGCGCCAGGGGCTCCACCAGCGCCGACCAACCTTGCCCTCTTCTCCAGCCCTTGAGCCCGGCTCAAGCGGGGTCTATTCTGACCGGGTTGGCCACAGTCCCAGCCCATTGGGGGGGGACCTGGTCCGGACCACGCCTGCCCGGCGCAGGCCTCCTGCTCCTTATCTCAGGACTTCGAGCCATGAACGAGCATCCACTTGCCATCCTCCGGTCCATATGGCGGACCAGCCTCTTGTTCCTGGTGGCCGGTGTCCTGGCCGTCGCCCATGGCGATACCGCCCGGGCCCAGGAAAACGCCCAGCTCACACTCAGGGACCTCATGCAGGTCCGGCAGGTCCAGAGTCCATCCATCTCGGCGGACGGCCGGTGGGTGGCCCTGGCGGCGGTGCCCGACCGGGGAGACGGGGAGGTCCTGGTGCACTCGGTGGATGGGCGGGTGCGCTGGGCCGTTCCCATGGGCGCCGCTCCCGTCATCTCGGCGGACGGCCAGTGGGTGGCCATGCGCCTGGAGCCGTCCTTCGAGGCCCGGGAGACGGCGGCCCGCGGTGCCACACCCAGACCGGGCCTGGCCCTCCTGGATACCCGGTCCGGGGAGGTGGCGGAGTGGGAGCGGATCCAGCGCTTCGCCCTCTCCAGCGACGGGAAGTGGCTGGCTCGGCACCTTCTCGCTCCCGAGAGGAACGACGGGGCGCAAAGGGGAGATGGGGTGCAATCGGGCGAGGGCGGCCAGGAAATGGAGGGAGAGCAGCCCCGGACCCGGGACAACCCCGGCACCACCCTGATTCTCAGGGAGCTGGCCACGGGCACCGATCTGGAGATCGAGCACGTCCGGAGCTTCGCCTTCGACGAGGATGGGAGCTGGATGGCGTACGTGGTGGCCTCCCCCGACGGAGAAGGGGACGGCGTGCATCTGCGGGCCCTCACCCCCGGAGCCACTTCCTGGGAGCTCCACGTTCGTCCGTTCGCACGGGCCGAGTCCCTTTCCTGGTGGCAGGAGGGAGGGCGGCTGGCCTGGGTGATGGCGGAGGAAGACGAGAAGGGCCACGCGGGGCCCGGGACCCTGGCGTTCTGGGACGGCGACGAGGTGGTGCAAGCCCAGGCTTCGGCGGACCTCCCGGAGGGTTGGATCCTTCCGGCGGCGAATCGCCTGCAGTGGAGCCTGGACGGAGATCGGCTCTTCTACGGGACCCGGCCCATGAACCAGGCCGAGCAGGAGCGGGCGGCGGAAGCCGAGGCCGGGGAGGAGGCGGCGGAGCCGGAGGAGGATCCCTTCCTCCCCTTCGACCTGGATGCCATCCTCGAGGGCCGGGAAGTGGACGTGTGGCACACCGATGACCCCCTCATCAACTCCAACCAGAAGCAGGTCTGGAACAGGGAGCAGAACCGCACCCTCACGGCGGTCTACCACCTCCGGGAGGGCAGGGCCGTACAGCTTGCCGACACCCTGGTCCAAGTCCAGGCCGTTCTCGAGAACCCCCGGTGGGCGCTGGGAGGATCCTGGGTGCCATACCTGAAGGAGAGCACCTGGACCGGCGGCGCCGAGGACGTCTACCTGGTAGACATGGTCTCCGGGGAGAAGACCCTGATCCTGGAGCGGTACCGCCGAGCCGGCGGCACCGCCAACGGGTGGATCGGGATCTCGGGGGCGCCCATGAGCCTGTCCCCGGGAGGCAGCTTCCTGGCCTGGTTCCAGGACGACCACTGGCACCTCATGGAGGTGGAGA
>PXFI01000199.1 GCA_003564295.1 Gemmatimonadota bacterium
AGCTTTCGGCCCGGATGGAGGAGGGAGCCCAGCTTCGCTCCTCCGAAGGCCACCGTGACGGTCGCCACCACGGCGTCCCCTGGAACGGCTCCGGTGACGGAGTCCACCCCGGAGGGTATGTCCAGAGCCAGCACCGGAGCTTCTGCACGGTTCATCGCCCCGATGGCCCAGGCTTGCCGCTCCCTGGGGGGCCCGGTGATGCCGGTACCCAGGACCCCGTCCACCACCACGTCGGCTCGGGCCAGCTCCCCATCCACCCGTTCCTGGTGCTGCTGGAAATCGGCGTCTTGCAGGATCCGTATCCCCCAGCCATGGAGCAGGCCTTCGTCGTCGGCCCTCTCACCGACCAGAATCGCCGTGACGGGCCGCCCCCAGGCCGCCAGGTTGCGGAGAAGGACCAGGGCATCCCCCCCGTTGTTGCCCGTTCCCACCAGAGCCGTGACCTGTCCCCGGGGAAAGAGGCGCTGAAGCACGAGAGCCGAAGAGCGTCCCGCGTTTTCCATGAGGGTGGTCTGGGGGACACCCATCTCCTCGATTGCGATCCGATCGAACTCGGCGCTCTCCCGGCCGGTGGGAGCACCAACCAGGGCTCGGCCGAATGGGCGGAGGGGAGAGTTTGAGGACGCATTCATCGGGATCCCCCAGGGTGGAGGGAGGATGGGGCGACAGATTCTCCAGCAGCCTGGGCCCCGGAAGACCCGGGTCCAGGCCCCAACGGGATGCTACTTGTAGCTCTGGCCGATGGTTCGGCCGAAGGTGATCTCCCCGTTGTCGATCCGGATGTTGAACCCGCACTCGGGGTTTGAGCAGACCCACGCCTTGTAGCGGATGGGAGCTCCATCCCGTCCGTAGTCCGAAAGGGGAAGGAGAAGCCCGTTGTCACACTTCTGACACTTGGGAAACCCGTTGTCTTCCACCATGATCAACCCCTCCCAACAGCAGGTAGGTCAAGGGGCCTGGCCCGGCGTTCACCAGGTAGCCCCCATTCCATATTCCTGGAGGTCAGAACCGGCACCCCCAGGGGTAATCGAGCTCGAAGGCCTCCTCGAAGTCGAACAGAGCACGGAAGTCTTCCACGCGATCCTTTTCCTGCTTCTCCAGGATTCCGCACTCCACCATGGCGAAGACGATCTCGCCCAGGTCTTCGGTGGAATTGATGCCCCAGTGGGCGAGGACCGTCCTCGCCATGGGTCCGTATTGCTGGAGGGCAAGCCTTCTGACCCCGTCGGCCAATTCCTCACCGGAGATGTGCCTGCGCTCCTCCAGACTGTCCAGTACTGCGTGGAGGGCGGTGAGAAGAAACAGATAGGCCTTGCCATGGAAGCGTGGATTCCGCTCCATGAGCCCATCCAGGATCCCCTCGGCCAAGCGCAGGTCGCTCATACACAGAAAGTTATCGCCTTCCCGCGGGGACGCCAGCCTTTCCCCGGCCTGGCCGGCACCCCTCCGTGGGGCCCGAGACCAGCTTCCCAGGCCGGGTCAGGTGAAGTCCTCATACAGCGGAAACCCGGCACAGAGCTCCGTCACCTCGGACCGCAGGGCCCGGAGCCCATCCTGGTCGCCCGGATGGTCCAGAGCCCGGACGATCCAGGCCGCTATCCGCTCCATCTCACCCACCGCCATCCCCCGGGTGGTAAGAGCCGGGGTGCCGATCCTGAGCCCAGAGGTGACGAAAGGAGAGCGGGTCTCGCCGGGAACCGTGTTCTTGTTCACGGTGATACCCGCCTCCTCCAGGGCGTGCTCCGCATCCTTCCCGGACAGCTCGGGGTGACTGGGCCGGAGGTCCACCAGAAGGAGGTGGTTGTCCGTCCCGTCGCTCACCAGCTTGAGGCCCCTGCTCATCAGGCCATCTGCCAGGGCCCGGGCGTTGGCCACCACCTGGCGGGAGTAGTCCCGGAACTCGGGCTCCAGCGCCTCCCGAAACGCCACGGCCTTGGCGGCGATGACGTGCATCAACGGACCGCCTTGGGTCCCGGGAAACACAGCCTTGTCGATGGCCTTGGCATGTTCCTCCTTGCAGAGGATGAGCCCCCCCCGGGGGCCCCGGAGGGTCTTGTGGGTGGTGGAGGTCACAACGTCGGAGTGCGGGACGGGATTGGGATGGACTCCTGCGGCCACAAGTCCGGCGATATGGGCCATGTCCACCAGGAGAATGGCCCCCACCTCCCCGGCAATGGACTCGAACTCCTGGAAGTCGATGATCCGGGGGTAGGCGCTGGCACCGGCGATGATGAGGATCGGCTTGAAGGCCCGAGCCTGGTCCCTCAGGGCCTCGTAGTCGATACGCCCGTCCGAATCCCGCACTCCGTACGCTCCGACCTCGAACAACATACCGCTGAAGTTCACAGGCGAGCCGTGGGTCAGGTGGCCCCCGTGGCTCAGGCTCATGCCAAGGATCCTGTCACCGGCCTTGAGAAAGGCCAGGAAGGCCGCCATGTTCGCCTGGGCCCCGGCATGGGCCTGGACGTTGGCATGGTCGGCCCCGAAGAGTGCCTTGGCCCGCTCCCTGGCCAGATCTTCCACCGTGTCCACGTGCTCGCATCCCCCGTAATAGCGCTTGTGGGGGAGCCCCTCGGCGTACTTGTTGGTGAGGACGGTGCCCATGGCCTCCAGGACAGCGGGGGACACGAAGTTCTCGCTGGCGATGAGCTCCAGCTGGGACGCCTGGCGGCGCGCTTCGGCCCGAATCGCTGCGTACGCGTCGGGGTCCGTGACCTTCACATGTTGCAGCATGGGTCATACTCGTTCGTTGGGGGGACATCCGGGCGGCGAGGCAAGTCCCCGGCCTGGCCCCTTACATCCCGTAGCTAAGGCACCCGAGCTCCGTCCGATGCAGGAACCGGACCTCTTCGATCCTCCGCTCGGCGGCCTTGTCCGATGCCTCGGCGGTGCTGATCCCCTCCGCCTCGGCCAACTCCAGGATCTTCAGGAAGGTGTTGTAGATCTCACCTGCTTTCCTGAGGCTCTTCTCGGGGGGCCACCCCTCGATCTCGGCGTTGACGTTGATGACACCTCCGGCGTTCACCAGGTAGTCCGGGCCGTAGAGAATCCCTTTGGCCTCCAATTCCTTGGCATGCCTGGACTCCGCGAGCTGGTTGTTGGCGGCCCCCACAATGATGTCCACATTCAGAACTTTCAAGGTGTCGTCATTGATGACGGAGCCCAGGGCGCAGGGAGCGAAGATGTCGGCCTTCACCCCATAGATCTCGTCCGGTGCCACAGCAGTGGCGCCGAACTCATTCACCACCGCGTCCACCTTCTCCTGGTCCAGGTCCGTGACGGTGAGGCGTGTGCCCTCCTCGGCCAGATCCTGGCACAGGTAGTAGCCCACGTGCCCCACCCCCTGAACGGCCACGTGCTTGTCCGCAAGAGAGTCGTCACCATACTTGTAGAAGGCCGCCGCCTTCATTCCCTGATAGGTGCCGTAGGCCGTCACGGGCGACGGATCCCCCGACTTGCCCATGAGCCCTACCACGTGGCTGGTTTCCATTCGGACGAACTCCATGTCCGCCGGAGAGGTCCCCACGTCCTCCGCCGTGATGTAGCGGCCCGCCAGGGACTCCACCGCCCGTCCGTGGGCCCGGAAGATCATCTCCCTGTTCCTGGTGTTGGGGTCGCCTATGATAACAGACTTGCCCCCACCCAGGTTCAGCCCCGCCAGAGCCGCCTTGTAGGTCATGCCCCGGGCCAGGCGCAGAGCGTCCTCCATGGCTTCGGCATCCGTTGAGTAATTCCAGAACCGGGTACCGCCCAGCCCAGGCCCCAGGGTGGTATCATGGATCGCGATGATCCCCTTGTATCCGATGCGGGGCTCGTTCCAGAAAACCAGCTGCTCGTGCTCCCGCCGGCTCATCCTCTCAAAGATCTCCATCCGAGCTTCCTCCCGGTGCTGAGTGTCCATTTCTCTTGACGATCTCATCAGGTCTCATCTTCCCGGAAGACATCCCGGGCCATGACAAGCCTCATGATCTCACTGGTCCCCTCCGAGATCTCCATACCCTTGGCATCTCTGAGGAGCTTTTCCACGGGGTAATCCCGCATGTATCCGTAGCCGCCGAAGATCTGCACGGCTTCGTCGGCGATCCAGACGGCCGCCTCCGAAGCCGTGAGCTTCGCCATGGCCGCCAGGGCACCCGGCGAGGGGCTTTCCGGATCCGGCTCCCCCATGGACGAGGCCCCGTCGCCCTCCGGCTCCAGGGCACTGGCCGCCTCGTGAATCAGAGCCCGGGCGGCCGTGATCCTGGCGGACATGTCCGCCAGCTTGAAGCGGGTGGCCTGGAAGTCCGCCAGGGCGCGTCCGAACTGGATACGCTCCCTGGAGTAGTTCCGGGCATGCTCGAAGGCGGCCCGAGCGATGCCGAGGGCCAGAGCCCCGATTCCCACGCGCCCCACGTCCAGGGCCTCCAGGGCATACGTGAAGCCCATTCCCTCCTCCCCCAGGAGGGCGTCGGCACCCAGCCGGACGCCGGTCAGCTCCACTTCCACCGTCTCGGAGGCCGCCAGACCCATGGTCACCTCTCGTTTCCCCACCTCCCATCCCGGGGTACCGCCTTCCAGCAGGAAAGCGCTCATTCCCTCGCCATCCTCCCGGCGGGCAAACACCAGAACCAGCCCCCCCAAGTCACCGTTGGTGACCCACTTCTTGCTCCCCTGGAGAACCCAGCCCCCTCCGTCTCGTCGCGCCAGGGTTTCCAGTGCGCGAGCGTCGCTCCCGGCTCCGGCTTCCGAGAGGGCGAAAGCTCCCAGGATCTCACCGGCCGCCAACCGGGGCAGGTACCGCCCTTGCTGTTCCTCCGTGCCGTAGCGGAGCAGCAGGTGACCCACGGGCCCTGAATGGATCGCCACCGCCAGGGCTACGCTGGCATCCCCCCAGGCAAGCTCCTCCAACACGAGCAGGTAGGTCTTCAGGTCCAACCCCAGGCCTCCGAAGGCCTCCGGGATTCTCATTCCCAGGAATCCCAGCTCCGCCAGCTTGCTAAAGACTTCCGGACCCAAGCCCCGGCGGGCATCCCACCCGGCTGCGTGGGGGCGAATCTCCCCAAGGGCGAACTCCCGGGCCAGGGCCCGGATCTCGCGCTGCTCCTCAGTAAGCCGAAAGGTCACCGCCATCCTTGCCTTTCTCTATTGGGGAGCGCCCCGTCACCCGCCATAGGCGAAGAAGCCCTGGCCGGACTTCCGGCCGAGCCAGCCCGCCGCCACATACTTCCTCAGGAGAGGACAGGGGCGATAGCGGTCGTCACCCAGGTCCCGGTGGAGCACCTCCAGGATGCTCAGGCACACGTCCAGGCCGATGAGGTCCGCCAGGGTCAAGGGACCCATGGGATGGGCCATGCCCAGCTTCATCACCGTGTCGATGGCCTCCGCTTCGGCCACGCCTTCCATGAGGGCGAACACGGCCTCGTTGATCATGGGCATGAGGACCCGGTTCGACACGAAGCCGGGAAAGTCGTTGACCTGTACGGGGGTCTTCCCAAGCTCCCGGGAAAGCTCCATGACGGTGTCGGTGGTGGCATCGTCCGTGGCCAGCCCCCGAATCACCTCCACCAGCTTCATGACCGGCACGGGGTTCATGAAATGCATCCCGATGACCTTGTGGGGCCGCCGGGTGAATCCGGCGATCTGGGTGATGGAGATGGAGGAGGTGTTGCTGGCCAGGATGGCCTCTTCCGGAGCCGCACCGTCCAGGGCCCTGAAGACCTTCTCCTTCAAGTCGACCTCCTCCGGAACCGCCTCCACCACCAGATGGGCCTCCGCACCCCCTTCCTCCACGGATGTGGTGGTGGAGATGCGGCTCACCGTCGCCTCCTTGTCGCTCGGGCTGATTACCTCTTTCTTCACCTGGCGATCCAGGTTCTTGGCGATGGTGTCCAGGGCTCTCTGGAGGAGATCCTGGTTCATGTCCACCAGCGTCACACTTCGCCCGGCCTGTGCGCACACGTGGGCGATACCGTTCCCCATGGTCCCGCCACCGATGACGGCGATGCGCTCGACTTTCATGGTCTCTTCTCCCGGTCAAGGGGTTGCCAGGTCCCCTCGTCCATGCCCCCGGGAGGGCCTTCATCCTCCCCGGCCAGGATGAGAGGTCGGACTTCGATCGCTCGCGCTCCCGGTCTGAGCCAGGAGGCTCTCCACAGGACCAGGGCCGCGACAGCCAGGACCACAGTGGCGACTGCCGATCCCTCTGGCCCAAAGGCCCCTCCGCTTACCCAGTCAGCCCCACGGATCTGGGCCTCCAGCAGGGGAGGTTCCACCAGCTTCAATCCGCTAACAGGAAGGTCCGCAAGGAATCCGTGGGTCCAGTTCCAACCCAGGTGGGCACCCGACACCCACCAGAGGCTGGCCGTCTTCAGGTACACCACCCCCAGGAACAATCCTGCCAACACGATGTTTGCGAATCCCAGGGGTCCAACGTTCGGGTTGGCCAGATGGAGCAACCCGAACAGCAGGGAGGTGAGCCACAGGGCCTGCACCGCCCCCCAACCCTCCGCCAGTGCCTGGAAGAGATAGCCGCGAAGGAGGGCTTCCTCGGCGGCGGCAGGAATGGCGAACAACCAGAGGGCCGCCACTCCCGCCAGGAGGTATTCATCCAGCGTTCCGGCGTCTCCCGCCCAACGCACACCTCCCAGAGCCACGATCCCCAGAACCACGGCTCCGGCCACCAGGATGCCCAACCCCAGACCGCCCAGGCTTTCCCTGCCCACCGAACGCCCCAGGTAGAAGCCCAGGGCCCCGGGCCTTCGTCCATCCATTCTCAGGAGGATCCACCCAGCCAGCAAGGCAGCCACGAGGATGGGAAGGGTCTGGCCCGGCAGGCCCGGGAGACCCGCCATGCTCCCCAGGGCCGTGAACAGGACCAGAAGGAAGATGAACAGGAGCATCCTCCAGATCAGCCGCAATCTCCCTGAATCGGTCCAGAAGATTCCCACAACCCTCCTCGGAAAGAAAACGCCTCGGACGCTACGGGCGTCCGAGGCCGAAAAGCTGGAGCTCCCACGCTAGAGCCAGGACCAGCGAGGCCGGGCCAAGCCAGCCGGGACGGTGGGGAGCCAGCGGACTCATGTCAGGCCATCTCCACGGAGAGGGCCACGGCGTTCCCACCTCCGAGGCACAGAGCCGCCGCTCCCGTGGATAGCCCCCGGTCCTTCATGGCATGGAGGAGGGTCACCAGGACCCGGGCTCCAGAGGCACCGATGGGGTGCCCCAGCGCCACGGCCCCACCGTTCACGTTCACCCGGTCCGAGTCGATCCCCAACTCGCGGATGTCGGCGATGGCCTGCACGGCGAAGGCCTCGTTCAGCTCGTAGATGGCGTAGTCCGCCACCGTCTTGCCGTCCTTCTCCATGAGCTTGCGCATGGCGTCGATGGGAGCGAAGAAGAGCTCCCTGGGCTCCGTGGAGCCCACGGCGTAGTTGCTGATGAAGGCCTGGATCGGAAGGCCGTGAGCCTCGGCAAAGGCCTGGGATGCCACCACCAGGGAGGCGGCACCGTCGTTGAGCCCCGGGGCGTTCCCCGCCGTCACAACCAGGTCTTTGATCCCCTCGGGAGCGTCCTTGGGAAACGCCGGCCGAAGCCGCCCGAGGACCTCCAGCGTCGTATCGGCCCTAGGACTTTCGTCCACGTCCACAATGGCGACGCCCTTCCGTTGCTGGATCTCCACAGGAACGATCTCGGCCTCGAACTTCCCGGCCTCCATGGCGGCCACGGCCTTCATGTGAGAGTGGAAAGCGAACTCGTCCGCCTCCTCCCGGGTGATGCCGGCCTTGTCAGCCGTGTACTCGGCATGCCCTCCCATATGGCAGTTCCCGAAGGAGCACCACAGCCCGTCGAAGATGAGGCCGTCCTGCACCGTCTGATCCCCGAACTTCACCCCCCCACGGTAGTTTCGGAGGTAGAACGGAACGTTGGACATGGACTCGAATCCCCCCACCACCGCCACCTGGAGATCACCGGCCTTGATGCCCTGGGCAGCCAGCATCACGGCCTTGAGGCCCGACCCGCAAACCTTGTTGATGGTCATGGCGGGAACGGAGGCCGGGATGCCCCCACCGATGGCAGCCTGGCGGGCGGGAGCCTGGCCCACTCCTGCCCCCACCACGTTCCCCAGGATCACCTCCTCCACCACCCCGGCCTCGATTCCCGCCCTTCCCACCGCCTCCCCCACCACGACAGCGCCGAGCTGGGTAGCCGAAAGGGGGGAAAGTCCTCCCAGGAACCGTCCGATGGGCGTGCGGACACCGGAAAGAATCACGGGGATTCTGGCTTTGTCCGTCATGGGTCCTCGTCTCCTCTTGTCACGTTGGTCTCATGCGGGCCGGGGGCCACCCTCCCGCCGGTGTCGGCCGGATAACATACGCCCTTTCCTCTCATGAGGCACCTCTTTGGTCACCTGTCGCCACCTCCCTCCTCCGGGGTCAGGAGGACGGGCCTCTCAACCCCCGGGTCCATCCTCCCCCAGGGCACATGGACGTCGTGCTGGAAGATCAGCAGCCACCCTTCCTCCCGAGCCCTTGTCCAGAGAGCTCTCTTACTTTCCAGGGTCCGGAGGGGCTCCAGGTCATAGCCCATGATCCACGGAAGGGGGAGGTGGGCAACGGTGGGACAGACATCCGCCAGGAAGACAGCCGATTCCCCCTGGCTCTCCAGGAGCACCGATTGGTGGTGGGGGGTGTGGCCCGGCGTGGGGAGGAGCCGAAGACCTTCCGTGAGCTGGACCTCTCCCTCCACCGTGTCCATGAGACCGGCTTCCACCAGGCAAGCGTAGTTCTTGGCCATGTACGAAGCCCGAACCCTCTCATTGGGAGAGCCTGCAAACTCCAGCTCGCCCTTCTGCACCACGTAGCGGGCCCGGGGAAAGGAAGGCCCGAGGCTCCCATCGGCCCGGCGGACCACGTTCCCGCCGGCATGATCGAAATGGAGGTGCGTGCACACCACCACGTTCACGTCCTCCGGCTCGAACCCGAGAGCTCGCACGCCATCTTCCAGCCGGGTGGGGCTCCCTTCGTTGTCCACCCCGTAGATCTCCCGGAAATCCTCCGACTCCTTGTTTCCGACACCCGAATCCACCAGGACCAGGGCGTTGGGCCCTTCCACCAGGAGGCACCGGAGCGCCAGGGGGATTCGGTGCCGGTCGTCGGGAGGGATCTTCTTCTCCCACAGGGGCCGGGGTACGACCCCGAACATGGCTCCCCCATCCAGCCACTGGATGCCTGCCTCCAGGGCATGGACTCGCATGCCGCCCAGGGTGAGAGTCCTGGTCAGGGGGAGATCGCTGGCTTGCACGGATGGCAAAACGCTCACGGAGATCCCTTTCGCTGTAGAAGGAGTCGCAGGGAGGTGAGATCCCGAGCGCCCAGGGCCCTGGCCTCGTCCAGAAGCCCCAGGAGGATCCGGGCCGTGGCCAGGGCATCGCCGTGGGACCGTGGGATGGGCCGCCCGGGGTTCAACGGATCGTGGCCTTTCCCCCACAGGGACTACCAGCCTTCCACATCGACCTGAAACCGGGGATCCGCGTCCGGCAGAAAGAGAAGAATCCGCGTCGGTGTGCAGCTCCCAAACCAATACCCCTGTTGCCCGGACACAGCCCAGAAAGCCTTCGCCTGCACCAAGCTACGGAGACGCAGCAGGTGCTGCAACGTGAACCGGGGGGGATCAAAGGACTCCAGTGGGGCCGCAACGGCAGCCGGGAGGGACCTCGAGTGCCCATCCCCTCAGGCCAGCTTCCCCAGCTCCCGGGAGAGGAGGACGAAGTCCTCGGGCGAGAAGGTTTCGGGGCGGCGCCTCAGGTCGAATCCGGTGATGACCTCCAGCTCCCGGACCTGCTCATGGCTGAGAGCCGTGTCCGGGTGGCCCCTGAGGATGACCTGGAATTGCTTCCGCCTCTGCTGAAAGGCCAGGCGGGTGAGGTTGCGGAGAGCCTCTTCCTCTTCCGGGCAAAGGGGCTCGGGGCGGGTGGGCCGGATTCTCAGGACCACGGAGGCCACGGCGGGAACCGGACGGAAGGCGGAAGCGGGGACCTTCAGCACCCGCTCCACCCGGGCCACGCTCCGCACCCCCACGGTCAGGGCACCGAACTCCGGAGTGCCGGGGGAGGCCAGGACCCGCTCACCCACCTCCTTCTGGACCATGAGGACGATTTCCCGGGGTCGGGGCCGCTTCAGGAGGTGGAAGAGGATGGGGGTGGTGATGTTGTAGGGAATGTTGCCCACCACCTTCAGGTCGCCCACCCGTTCGGTAAGCTGTCCGAGGTGGAGCCGGAGGATGTCCTCGTTGATGATTCGGACTCCTGGAAGCCCTCCGAACTCCTCCTCCAGGTACCGGGCCAGATCCCGGTCCAGCTCCACCAGGAACAGCCCTCCGCACCTGCCGGTCAGGTGCCGGGTCAGGGCTCCCCTTCCCGGACCAATCTCCAGGACCCGGTCCCCGGGCTCCAGGTTCAGGGCCTCCACGATCTTGCGCTGGAGATTGCCGTCAACGAGGAAGGTCTGTCCCAACCATCGCTTGGGCCGGTGTTGGGCCATCCTGGGGCACTCACACTCTCATGACGAGGATGGTTCGGTCATCCGCCGGAATGGAGGGTTCCGCCTCTGCAGCCTGCCGGAAGAGGTCTTCCACCACGTCCTGCGGGTCCCCCATGCGTCCCTCCACCGCAGCCTTCAAGACCATGGCCTCACCGCTGGCCCGCTCCCCCTCGGCCAGGGTGTCGGAGAGGCCGTCTGTGAAGAGGAGGAGAAGATCCTCCCCGGCGCGCCAGGGCACCGATTTCTCTCCGAAGGAATCCGGGCCCGCGATGGCCACAGGCGGATCCGTCGCCTCCAGGCGTTCGTACGCCCCGTCCGAGTGGATGACGAACGCATGGGGATGACCGGCGTTGGAATAGCTCAGCTCGCCATGGCCCGGATCCAGGACTCCGTAGAAGAGAGACAGGTACATCTCCGTGGTCTCCAGCTCGTCCCTGAGGGCGTCGTCCAGGCGGCGCAGGACCGCGGAGGGCCGGCCCACCTCCAGGGCGTAGATGGAGGCCGCACTCATGCAGAGTGCCATGATGAGGGCCGCGGGGAACCCGTGGGTGGATACATCCCCTATCATGACTCCGATGCGGCCCTCCGGAAGATGGAAAAGATGGAAGAAGTCACCTCCCACCTGTTCTGCCGGCTCGACCCTGGCCGCCACCTGGGCACCTTCGAACTGCTCCGCCACTGGGAGAAGCTTCATCTGGAGGTTGTGGGCCAGCTCCATCTCCCGGGCCAGCCTCTCCTGGGCCAGGCTCTCCCGAATCAAACGGTGATTCTCCAGGGCCGATCCGACCTGGCTCGCAATGGCCGCCAGCAGCTTCTGATCGCTTGCGGTAAAACGCCCACCCCGCCGCCGCCCGATCAGGTTGATGACACCCACCGTGCGGGGTTCCCCCGCCGGGGGGGTATAGCGAATCGGAACGGAAAGAAGGCAATCCCCGCCGAAGGAAAGATCATGAAGAGACTCCCTGGGAGATCCCGGGCTGTTGGTTATAAGGGCACGACCTTCACGGAATACCCGGGCGGTAATCGACTCGGGGTCCGTTACCGGAAGAGGCCCCGTCAGCCCGTCCTCCCCCACCGCCGCCACCAGTTCCAGGAGGTTCTCGTCGGGTTGGAAGACCCACAGGGATCCCCTCCCGGCCCCCAGGACGTCGCAGACCTCGCCGAGGATCACCCTGGCAGCATCGTCCAGGCGGAGGAGCGATCCCAGGGTCTCGCTGATGGAATAGAGGAGATTGATCTCCTCGTACCGCTCGCTCAGCTCGTAGGTGAAGAAACGAACCTCCTGCGAGAACTCGAAGGCCCGACTCATGAGGTTCGCCACCAGGTCCGCCCAAGCCTCCTCTCTCCCCTCCGGAGTTCCCAGGATCTCGATCTCCAGGGCGGGCCCTTCCCGGGGACGCAGGATTCTGGAGACCACCACTCCGCCATCCGGAGGGGGGTCGTGGAAGCCGGTAGAGACCCCGGACGATACATAGGCCGGGCGCGGATCCCCGGGACCCTCCACATACCACGTTCGAAACTTCAGGGAGAGGCCCCTTTCGAAATCTCGGAGAGTCTGCTGAACGGAATCGGGGAGGGAACGAAGAGGAGGGACCTCGGGCGTCATGCAGTTGCACTGCGATCCGGCCCGCCATCGCCCTGGGAGGGAGATAGGCGAAGGACCAGGGTCACGCTGTTCCCCATGTCGTTGAAATGGACCTCATCCAGGAGCTGCCGCATGAGGAAGATCCCCCGCCCGTCCGGCTTGAGGAGGTTGGTCGGAAGAGTGGGATCCGGTACGCAGCACGGGTCGAATCCCCCACCCTCATCGGTGATCCGGGCAGTGATCATTGACCCCTGGAAAGCCACCTCCACCTTCACCCGCTTGGAGGGGTCAAGACAGTTCCCACACAACATGGCGTTGGCCAGAGCCTCCGTCAGTCCCACACGGAGGTTGAGACGCAGCTTGCGGGGATCGTCAGCGCAGGCCCCACACCTGTGCATCACGTATTCCACAGC
>PXFI01000024.1 GCA_003564295.1 Gemmatimonadota bacterium
ACCACAGACACCAGACTACTCCATGAGCGATGAGGAAAACGTAAGACGCACCATGTAAAGATAAAGATATCGGGTTGCGTGCGGCAAGGATGGACGTCAGAAGAAGCAGGGGAAAGAGAGGCGGGGCGCCCGGTCGCCTAAGGTCCGGAAGGAGTATGTGGCATCATAACGCCATGGCGTTAGGCCGCCCAGCGCCAATCCTTCTGAATCACCCCGCCGAACAGGTGGTCAGCTTCAGCCGTTCGTCCAGCGCGAAGAACGACCCTGCCGCCAACTCGACTCTTTCCTCTTCCACAAGGATAGAGTTGGGGTAGCGGATCCAGCCCGCGTCCATGATCGACTGCTGGCAGTTTGGTTGGGGCCAGCGCTGGCAGGTGTGGGGCAGGCGGAAGAGGTGGCCCAGCTCGTGGCCCACGCCGCCGACGGCCTGACACGGGTCTGCCTCGAAAGGCTCCTCGCCGTGGCACGGATTGATCAACTCTCCGGTAGCCAGCAATCGGAGTATGGTTCCGTCTACTACTGCGAGCGCTCCCCACTGACAATGGCCAGGATGGGGGAAGGATCGGTGCTCACGGAGTGGACGCCCGCAGGCAACGGCCAAGATGCGGCCCTCCGCACCCCCGTATCGGCTCCACCCCCCACCACCGGATCGGTGATACAGCCTGTCAGGTTGGTACGGTTTCGGAGGATGGTACACCGCGAAGCCCTGAGCTGCGGTGCCGGTAATTGAGGGAGATGGACGTGGTGCTGGTTAGCCGATGAGGGGATGCGGTGGTACGGGGATACGGATCAACGAGGGACCTGTATCACCACTCCGGCCGGCTCAGGCGGCCGGGTTCGGTCGCCGGCGCCGGAGCGCTGCCCGCGCGTGCCGGAACCCTTGGTGCGAGGCCATGAACAGGCCACGACGAGATCGCGCGATGTGACTCCTGTGTGACTTTCTTCGGATAGCTTCAAGATGAATGCCCCGTCCGATCTGTTAAGATCAAGCAAGGCAAAGAGTTGACCAATGTCCCCGGCAGGACTCGAACCTGCGGCCTACTGCTTAGGAGGCAGTCGCTCTATCCACCTGAGCTACGGGGACGTAACTGTAACGCTGTATTGTACTTAGCCTGCCCCAGAAGGAGTTGCTTACTCCTCCGGTTTCCCCGGTTTGGGCACAACTTGGGCACCTCTTTTCATGCCCTGCACCCTTCAGACAACCGTCCCGGGGGAAGCAATCGGAGGAGTCGGTATCGGATCCGGGAGTCGGCCGGGCATTACCAGGGCGCTTCTCCTTCGGACTTCACCACTCAATCTTGAAGGATGCCAGCTCGGTTTTCAAGCCCCCGGATGGTTCCAGGTCCGGGCCATCCCCCGACGGAAGGTGGCGAGGGAGAGCCGTCACCCCCCAATCTGCCACGCTGGACAGTGCTGACCGTCGCCGGCCGGGTTGGGAGGCAAATAGGCCCTCAAGGTGACAAGGCCCTCCTCCCCGGCGAGTCCTTTGGCGGCTTGAGAGTCATATGGACCCCGAATCCGCCAGGCGTCCAACCCGCTTGATCAGGTTGTCAACTTGGGGGGGGGTTTTCCGGTTCAGCAGGCTATTCCCGCTCCGGCCCCAGAACCATCGGTTCGCAATAGCTGCAGGGTCGGGAGAGTTGCCGAACCGAGGGGCCACAATGGCCATGGGCCCCGCGCTGCAGGGTCGGGAGAGTTGCCGAACCGAGTGGCCAAAATGGCCATGGGCCCCGGGAAGAAGGCTCGCGAAAGGACCTTCACCGCGCAAGGTTAGACGCCGGGCCTATCATCACCAGCGCCCTCCCCCGGCTTGAGCAAGGTCGGTGGCTTGGGGAGGGGCACCGTCATCCGGTGCACCCGGTGCGGCGGTGGGAGCGGTGCAAAGGGGGGGCTTCTTGACGGGCGCTCCAAAGGGGCCCACGATTCAGGGGTTCGGCGCAACGTCCCCCATCCGAAATCTGGAGCCTGTCATGCCACACTGGACACGCCTGGCCCCTGTTCTCCTCCTGGCCTTCACCACCGCCGCCGCCTCTGGCTGCGACCGAGCCCCGGCGCCTGAAGCGGATCCGCCCGAAGTGGCCGAGAGCCCTCAAGACCAGTTCTTCGCTCAGCTTACGGCCCTGTGCGGACGCGCCTTTCGGGGCGAGGCCCTTCTCGTGTCCGGCCCCGGCTTCGAGGACGAGATGATCATGCACGTTCGCCGGTGCGAGCCCCATGAGATCCAGATCCCCCTCCATGTGGGAGAGAACCGCTCCCGTACCTGGATCATCACCCGGACGGCCGATGGGCTTCGCCTCAAGCACGACCATCGCCTCCAGGACGGGAGCGACGATCCCGTGACCCAGTACGGGGGCGACACCACCGAGCCCGGTACCCCCACCCGGCAGAGCTTCCCGGCGGACGCTTTCACCGCCGAGCTCCTGCCGGAGGCGGCCACCAACGTGTGGACCATCACCATCTATCCTGGAGAGCGACTCGTGTACCACCTGACCCGGCACGGCGAGCCTCGGGCCACCTTCGAGTTCGATCTCACCGACGAGGTGGATCCGCCGCCGCCGCCCTGGGGATACGAAGGGACCTGATTCCGGCCCACGCTACGCTTGAGCCCCAACCCATGGGGTCCTGAAACGAGGGGGAGCACCCGTGTCCCCATACCCTCCACCCGAGGTGATCTCATGCCCCATTCCGCCGCCGTCTGCCTGAAGCAGAGCCGCCGCGCCCTGTGGCGCTCCTTACCACTCCTGGCAGTGTTCTTCCTGGCCGCCTGCCAGGATCAACCGGTCCCCCGGGCCGCCGACGAGGCCGCCCTGGCCGCCCTGGAGGCTCGCCTGACCGAGAAGTTCACGCCGGGACTCCATACCCTCATGATGGAGTTTCAGCACCGGCATGCCACCGTCTGGTTCGCCGGGGAGGCCCGGAACTGGCCCCTGACCGACTACTTCCTGCACGAGATGGAGGAGTTGGTCGAAGACATCGGGGAGTTCCACCCCGTCTGGCGTGATCTCCGGGTGGCGGACATGCTGGCCGATGTCACCGTGCCCGCCATCGAGGCCATGGAGGATGCGGTGGACGCGGGGGACCTCAACGCCTTTGTGTCCGCCTACGACCAGCTCACCATGGCTTGCAACGGCTGTCACGCCCCGGCTGACAAGGCTGCCATCGTCATCCAGCGTCCCACCTCCCCGCCCCTCACCAACCTCCGCTACCTTCCGGAGCACTGAACCCGGGGCAAGGGTGGAGGGTCCGGAGGCACCTTCCGGGCCCTGAGGGCGAAGCCGGCCTCCCGGGGGTCGGGGTTGCTATCCCCTACCCTGCGGAGTCTTGGTCCCCTTGCGGGCCACGAAGAACTCGTAGGCGTAGTAGTCGGAGTAGCGGCGGTGGAGCTCCGGCTCCCGGGCCAGGAGGTCGAGAGCTGCCAGGGCCTGGGCGTCGTGAAGGTGCCGGGGCCGGAGTTCACGGATCCGCTCCTCCATGGGGCAATAGAAGTCCTGCCACCATGCCTGGTCGGGTAAGGTGAACCGGCCCAGCAGTTCGAAGCCGCAGTGCCCGAGGAGGGAGACGATGGCAGGAGCCGTGGTCATGGCAGGGTAGTCCAGGTCGAAGCTCTCCCTGATCTCGGCGGGCGGGTCCGTCTTCCTCCAGACAGCGTCGGTGAAGGCCATGTGGCCGTCCGGTCCCAGGAGCCCGTGACAGACGCCGAGGGCCCGTTCCATCCCGATCTGATAGAGTGCCCCCTCGGACCAGATGAGGTCGAAGCTGGCCGGCGGGAACGGCGGGTAGGCCATGTCGCCCACGATGGGCCGGACACGATGCTCCAGGCCCCGGGTCGTGACCGACCGGGCGAGTCGACGGACGCTGGGGGCATGGTAGTCCAGGGCATAGATGGTGCCGGGTGAGAGATGAGCCAGGTGGAGGGTCTGTCCCCCGACGCCGCATCCCATGTCCAGGATCATGGGGGATGGTGGCAGATGGCGGCAGAGGGCCAAGGCCCGCCCGGCCGAATCCAGGTTACCCGGACCCTGCCGAGGCAGGGGCTCATAGACCTGGAAGAAGATCTCCCGGAATCGCTCGTTCATGATCGCCTGGCAGGGGTCAAATGCGGTGAAGCACCAACAGCTCCACCTGCTCCCTCCGGCGGACCTCCGACAACCAGGCGTTTACCCTGGCCGGCGCCTGCCGCACCGGCTCCCGGAGGTGGTCCGTAAGCGTGAACGCCGCCCCCTGGCTCTCCAGAGCGTCAAGGACGGGGTGCTCCTCCAGCAGGCCCGCCGCCACGGCGAAATCGGAGAAGAGAAGGGCCAAGGTGGTGCCGGAAGGGCATTGCCGGGCCATGCGACGGAAGAAGACTTCGAAGAAGCCGGGCCGGTAGTAGCACGCCTCATCCATGGGCTTCTCGGGCTCACCCGGTATCCAGGGAGGATTGAACACCACGAGATCCCGGGATCCTGGTTGAAAACCGCCCAGCAGGTCCCCCTCTTCGGGGATGATGCCCTCTTCGGCCTTGGACCCGAGGCGCTTCAGGTCCTGTCTGACGCTGTAGATGGCGTTGGGATTGATGTCGGTGGCGTGGATGTGAGGCACGCCCCGGGCGTGCATGATGAAGGCCAGGACTCCCGAGCCCGTTCCCATGTCCATGGCCCGTTCATGGTGTCCGGTGCCGGTGTCCTCGAGCCATCGGTCGAAGAGCAGCAGATGGTCGTGCCGGGTGGGGAAATAGGTTCCGTAGAAGGGGTGGATCGGGTGGGGAAGCACCGGATACCGAACCCCTTTCCGGTACCACTGCCAGGCGCCGTTCAGGCCCAGGAAGTCGGCGAAGGAGATGAAGAACTCCGGAAGATCCGGAAAGAACGCCCTGAGCCATGGATTCCGGGGCGCTTTGGCCAGAGTCGGCTCATGATGGCTGATGCGGATCAGTGCCCGGGCGCTGCAGGCATACCAGGCGTCCCGGTGGCGCCGGGAGCTGGCGTAGTCGTGGATGGGGTGGCGGGCGCCGATCCGCTTCTTCATCCAGGAGTAGAAGGCCATGGCCGAGCCGTAGCTGCCCGTGAGACAGAGGGCCGCTCCTTGCGACAGCTGACGGAAAGCATGGGCGAAGGGCGTTTCCGGTGTGAGTTCCACCACCTCGGCCGTGGCCGGGTGGATCGGTGGTCTGTACAGGTCATGGGGCAGGGGTTCCATGGCCACCCCTACCCCCTACCAGGCCCACCCACCAGGGCCACCACGGCCATGTTCCCCGTGACGTTGGCCACGGTCAGGACCATATCGGGAATGAGATCCAGGGCGATGAGAATGCCCACGCCCTCCATGGGAAGGCCGAAGGCCATCCAGAGGGGAGCCATGACGAAGAGGCCGCCGCTGGGAATACCCGGGGAGTAGAAGCTCAGGGCTCCCATCCCGGCGGACAGGGCGGCGATCTCCAGGGGACCCAGCTCCACCCCGAAGAGGGAGGCCACGAAGAACGTCCCCACGATGCGGCTGATGGGCGAAGCGTACTTGAACATGGACACGGCCGCAGGCAGGACCAGTCCGCTCACCTCCGGCCTGATTCCCAGGGTCCGCTCGGCTTCTTCCAGCATGGGTGGCAGGGAGGCCAGGGAGGAGCGGGTGCTGAACCCCACGGCCTGGGCCGGCAGGCAGGCCCTGGCGAAGAGGCCCATGGGAAATCCGCCGAAGATCCGCACCAGGGGGTAGGCCACAATGATGGCCATGGCCAGGAGGGTCACCGCCACCACCAGGAACCCCGCCACGGCCCCGATGACGGCGGCCCCCGTCTGGGCTCCCAATGTGAGGGTCAGGGCGAACACCCCGATGGGCGCCGTGGCCAGGATCCACCCCACCACCACCAGGATGGTCTCCGACACGGCCTTGGCGGCCCGGTGGAGGGTGTCCCGGTGGGCCGGGGTCGCCCGGGTGGCCGCCAAGCCGAAGATCACCGTAAACACCACCAGGGGCAGGATGGCCCCCTCCGCCGCGGCCTGGACCGGGTTGGGGGGCAGGAGGCCCACCAGCCAGTCCCGGAAGGGGGGAAGGGTGACCTCGGCAGTGCTCACGGCCCCGGCGAGCTCCGGGATCTGGACCTCGCTGGCTCCCACCAGGCGGAGCAGGGGCGGAGCCGCCAGCCCCCCCAGGGCGGAGGTGCCCGCCACCAATCCAACGAACCAGGCCACGGCCTTGCCCCCCACCCGGGCCACGGCTCCGGCCTCGGAGGAGGTGATGCTTCCCAGGAGGAGGGAGACCAACAGGGGGATCACCGTCATGCGGATGGCGTTCACCCAGAGGGCCCCCACGGGCTCCACCCAGGCCACGATGACGGCCGGCGCACCCGTCTCCGCCGGAGCCAGGACCACCCCGGCAATCAGCCCGAGGACGAGGGCCGTGAGTACGCGAGTAGCCAGAGACATTTGTCTTCTCCCGATCCTCCCGCTTCTTCTTCCCTTACCGGGACACCGGAATCATGGAAGTCCGGGGGAGCTCCACCAGGCGATGGGTAGGCAGGTACTCGCCGACCCTCTCCTCCTGAATCAGCTCTCCATAGGAAGCATAGGAGTCCTCGTCCTCGGGCTCCAGGAGGTGGAAAGCCAGGGCTGCGGTGGGTTGGTCGGCCCGGATGATCCACGTCCCTTCCGGGAGGGCGAGGGTCCGGGAAACGGTGGTGGTCCATACATCCCGGGGGTGATACCCTTCGAATGGCTCTGGCGAGACGTTCACCGAGTCCACTCGAAACGACTCCACCCGCACCTCCGCCCCCTCCTGCAGGCGTTCCACCAGCAGTCCGTGCCGGACCATGTGACGGGCCAGATCTCCCCGGTGGGGTTCCAGGGCATACCCCACCGGACGCACCCGAGCCACCACGGCTACGGCACTGTCTGCATAGGGGACCTTCAGATCCAGAACCTGACCGGTGCGCTCGAAGCTCCCTTCCTCCACTTCAACCACTTGCGGCATGCGATACGCCACCGCTTCTTCCCTCGGCTCCGATCGCACCCGTACCACGATGGAATCTGCCGGGTCCCAGCGGGAGCCTTTCCTGCGCGCCTCCTCTCTTCCCGCCTCCACCCCCCGTTTCACCGTGCCGGCGTTGTCCGCAACCCAGGACGCCAACCCTTCCATGGCGAGGAACTGCCAGTGGGCCCTCTCCCGGAGCCCTATCCGGGCATCGTTCTCCCGGCGCCTCTCGAAGAGGAGCGTCACCGCTCCCTGCCCCCCCCCATACACCCTCAGCTGCCGCGGTCCGTAGCCGGCTGCGAGGATCCCGTCCTCTGGAATCCGGGTGGGATCGGGGGGTTGGCGATGGAAGGAGAAATAGCTGTGACCCGCTCCCTCTATGGCGGAGCGCACCGCCTCGGTGGCCGGACCAGCCGATAGGGCCGCCACCGGCTCGGGAACGTGAAGGCTGGTGGGGTGCAGGGCATAGAAGTCGTACCACCGGTAGCCCGTGAGCTCGTGGGCGTCCACGATCACGTGGGGCCTCCAGGGGACGATGATCCCCTCCACCATGGCCACGGCCTCCGGGTTCACCAACCTCATGTAGTCCCGGTTCACGTTGAACCCGGCCCGATTGGCCCTGGTCCCCCAGGTGCCGGCCTCCGCCCCGTCGGGGTTGATCTGGGGGACGAACAGGAGGATGAGGTCGTCCAGGAGCCGGTTGAGAGGTCCCAGAGCCACCTCCCGGGCAAAGATCATCAGGCCCTCCATACTCGCAGGCTCGTCCCCGTGGATCTGCGCTGCCATGAGAACGATGGGCTTTCCGGCGGTGAGGGCTTCCCAGGGCTCGGAGATGGCCGGCCGGGCCAGCGTCACCATGTGGATCGCACGCCCTTCCCGGCTCTCCCCCACCTGGAGGATGCGGGCCTCAGGAACCTCCGCGGCCAGCCTCCGGAAGAAGGCCGTCACCTCCTCGTAGCCGCAGATCTCCCCGCACTCTCGCCATTCAGGCCAGGTGCGAAGCTCCCGGGTCGCCTCTCCGGGTTCCACCGCCTGCCCCGGAAGCGGCAGTGGTGCTGCCAGGGCTGCCCACACCGCCGCGAGCAGCATGATGGGCAGCCGAGTTAGTGAGGATGCCATGGGCATCGAGAGGTACCTACCAGTAGAGGGAAGCCATCGGGCCGGCCCCCGCCGCCTGGAGGAGTGGCGGGCGCCGGCTCAGAGCGTCAGGAGAGATTGGGGTTCGCCGACCGCTCCCGCTCGCTGATGGGGAAGCAGTCGTCCCGGTCGGCCAGGAAATCGTTCAGACCCACCTCTTGCCACCGCCTCAGGTCTGCCAGACGACGCGACTCCAGCCAGAGCACAGCGCCACGCTCCTGTTGCAGCAAGGTCCACGCCTCCTCCACCGTCCCCGGAACCGGCAGAGGGTCCATCCCGTAGAACGCCCTCTGCTGGTTGATGAGGTCGGTGGTGGCACCAAGGTCACCGCCCCGCAGAGCCGCTTCCGCCCGGATCAGGAGCATCTCCGTACCCTTCGCCAACGGCACATTGGCTCCCAGATCTGCGTACTTCTGCTGTATGTAAGCCGGACGTGCTCGGTTGGGGGTCAACCGAACGGAGCCGTCGGGATTCCGGTCGATCTCCCATGGAACCCGGGGATCGTCCGTCACTTCATCCCAGAAGGTCCCCTCCACCGTTAGACGCGAATTCGCGGCCCGGTGCGTGTCGTGGTATATGGAGTTGTTCTCTCGCGAGGAGTTGGCGGAGAAGATCGCCTCGAAAACGAAATCCACCGGAACCTGTTCCGCGTATCCGACGGCGGCCGACCAGTCACCGAGATTCACGGCGATCTGCGCCATGCCGGCCAGGGCCGCATGCACCCATGCACCCTCACCCTGGAGCTGTGCCAAGCGCCGGGCTTCGGAAAACTGCCCCATCGCTCGCTCCAGGTAGACCGTCCGGGGTTCTGCCGGACCTCCGTCGATCACGGCCTCGCAGAAATTCTCCCCCAGGATCCTGTTCGAGAACCCTGCGAAGAGGTGGGCCCGGGGAGCCGCCTGGACGGTCTCGAAGTCGTCGCCCAGCATCTCTCTGATGCGCTCGATTCCGGTCTCGGCCACCCACCTGGAGCGCTGCATCCGGTCCCAGTGCGAGTTCACATATTCCGGCGCGAGGATGCCCGCGTCAAACATGGATCGCCCCGTCTCGGTGGCCCCGTTGTTGTGCTCGTCGGCAGCGATGGATCCATCAGCCGCCACAGCGATCAGGCCGTACGACAGGTCGGCGGACATCCCTACGATCAGCCCCGGGATGGCTGAAGGATCGTTGAGTCCCTCGGCATCGATCTGGCCTGGATTGGTGATATCCAGGAGGTCCCCACAGGCTCCCGCCGCGACTGCGAGACCAAGACCCAGGGCGAGGGCCGCGCTTTTCTTCAACTGTCTCTTCATATCGTTATCCCTCGCCATTAGAGATTCAGAAATTCACTCGCAGAGAAAGGGTGAACGTCCTGTAAGGCGGCAGGTTGTAGTAATCACGCCGCTCGAAGACCTGAGCGCCCGCATCGCCGATCTCGGGATCGATGCCATCGTAATCGGTGATGGTCCAGAGGTTGCGGCCCGCGAGTTGGAGCGATGCCGCCTCAATCCCACCGGGAAGCAGCGCAGAAGGGAGCGCGTAGGCCACGGAAACGCTGCGCAGCTTGAAGAAGTCGGCCGGTTGGATCCACCAGTGCCAGGCGGCGCTCGCATCCAGTGCGCACTTCATTCGCTCCAGAGCGGTCACGTTGTCCAGCGCCGTAGGGTCTCCGGCGGCTCCCGCTCGCAGGGCCGCCTGAGCTTCATAGCAAGGCCGCCAGACACCGGCGCCCCGGCGGGCGTTCTGGTAACCGGTCCCGTTCTGCTGGTAATGGCCTCCCTTGTACTCACCCATGACTTCCAGGGTCAGCCTCTGGCGGAAGATCAACTCGGTCCGAAGACCCACGGTGTGCGTGGGCTCCGTCGGGCCGTGATATCCGTCTTCTTCGATGATGGGCTCGGCGTATTCGTTCGGGTTCACGATCACGGGGTTGCCGATGAACGCACCTACCGGATACCCCTCTCGCACACCCTGGCGCCAGCCGATATCGATCTCCTCACCCCCGAGATCGATGGCCTCGCTGAAGTTGGTGGAGAAGTTGAGCGTGCTCCACCATTCGAAGTTCTCCCTCTGGAGAACCCCTGCCCTCACGCTCACCTCGGTTCCGGTGTTTCTCAGGTGTCCCACATTCTCGAGCTGGGCGAGGGTGAACCCTTGGGAGGCGGGTGGGCGAACCGGGATCAAGGCATCGTAGGTGTCCTGGTGGAAGTAGGTGAGGTCGACACCGAGCCGGCCGGCAAGGAGGCTCGCATCGAAGCCGAGCTCGACCTCCCGCGTCCGCTCTGGACCGAGATCCGGGTTGCCCAGACGATAGGGTGAGTACCCAGCGGCGCCGTCCTCACCGGCCACCGGCTGCCAGGTCTCCACAGCGTCGAAGAAGCCTGGCGCTTTGCCCGCATCCCCTACCGCAGCTCTGAGCCTGAGCGCCTCCCACCAGTGATCCGGCCAGAAATCGTGATCCGAGAGAACGTAAGCGAGGCCCAGTTTGGGGTACGGCTGGAGACCGAAATCCCGGCCGAAGGCGCTGTGCCCATCGATCCGGAGGCCCGCGGTCAGATACAGCCGATCCCGGTAGTCCACCACGTTCTGCAGAAACATTCCTGCGGTCACGGCCCGGACGGGACTGTCCGTGCTGACGTCGGTAAACGCTCCTGAAGCGATGGTCGGCTCAGCCGGCGATGCGTAATATCGCCCCTGCATGGTCTGGTCCCTTCGGTCGTCACTGTAAAGCTGCCCACCGAAGGATAAGGTGTTCCTGATGCTCTCCCCCATGCGGCGATGCCAGGACCCAACGTAATCGGCGGTGAGGGTGGCGCGGATGTTGTTTCGCTTGTACATCCGCCCTTCCGGGGTGTGGAGGTTTCCGAAGGGGTAAAGGGTTTCCGAATTCGTCAGGAAGAAGTCGTAGCCGACGGTTGCCCGATGCGTGATGTCGCCCCGCTGGAGCCGGGCCGTAAGACCGGACACGAAGTGATCGGTCCAGTTGTGGTTGCGCTGCACAAGGCCGTGGGCGTTGTGGGGGTTTCCGTCGCCGTCGAGATAGACACCGGTGTTGCCGCGAGAAACGTTCACCAGAAAGCCGGCGGCGTTGCTTCCGTCGGGGACCCACCGGGTCGTCCGGTTCGTGTATGCGGTGTTCACGTTCAGGTTGAGGTCCGTCAGGGGCTGAAACGTGAAGTTACCCCGGAGCCTGGTGACCCGGTCGAACCCCACGTCGAAGGGGCTCTGCTCGTCGGAGAACCGCCCGGATAGATAGTAGGTGATATCGGAGGTCCCGCCGCGAACCGAGAGGCTGTACTGCTGGATCAGCCCGTTACCGGCCCAACTGCCGCTTGGGGGACAGGTGGGATCTTCGAACACCACTCCCTCCGAGTCCACCAGCTCCGGACCGCGACACTTCAGGAGCCACAACCCCGTCTCGTCCTCGCTGGGCCCCATGTAGCCGATCTGATTGACGCCGGTGGAAACCTCTGCGCTCCACTGGGGGCTGCCCTCGACGCCCCGCTTGGTGAAGATCTGGATCACACCGCCGGAGGCTTCGGTGCCGTAAAGGGTGGAGGCGGCCGCGCCCCGCACCACCTCGATTCGCTCGATATCATCGGGGTTGATGTTGTTGAACGGGGTAATCCCCTGGCTCACCCCCGCATTCCGGGCGCCCGCCATCATGATGGAATTGGAGACGCGCACGCCATCCACATAGATGAGGGGCATGTTCCCCTGGCTGATGCTGTTGACACCGCGGAGACGCAGGGTACCGGCGGCCCCTGGCTGTCCGGAGTTCGCCAGCAGACTGGCCCCCGGCGTCCTGCCGAAGAAGACGTCCTGGATATCACGAATGGGCGCCATCTCGAGCTCCCGCTCCGAGATCACGCCCATGCTGGTGCCGAGTTCTCTGCGCCGCTGTTCACCCGCCGCTCCGGTCACCACGATCTCGTCGAGTCCGATGGCTTCCATGGCCAGGGCGAAGTCGACGATCACCACCTCCCCGGCAGAGACCGTCACCGATCGCCGGCCACCGGCGTATCCAAGCATCTGGGCTCGCACCGTCACCGGCCCTGCAGGCACGTCTTCGAGCCGGTAGTGACCCGACTCGTTCGTGAGGGCCCCCGATACCGTTCCCCCCACCTCGATCCAGATCTGAACCCCGGCGAGGGGCCGGCGGGCACTCCGATCGGTGACCGTGCCGGTGATGGTGCCGGGCTGGAGCCGAGCTGAAGTCATCCTCTCGGACAAACCATTCGCCATGGTCACCTGGAGCCTCGGCAACTCAGCGGGCAGTCGCAGGGGGGCCGGAGCAGGGGCGGGCTTGGGAACGATGACGATCAGGCCGTTCAGCTCCCGGTACTCCAGGCGGGTGCCGGCCAGGATCTGGTCCAAGGCTTCGCTGATGGTGGCGTGCCCACAATCGCAACTCACCAGCCGTTCCACATCAACAAGGCTCGGACTG
>PXFI01000213.1 GCA_003564295.1 Gemmatimonadota bacterium
CGGGCCAGTCTGGACGCGCCCCGTACCAGGAGATCTCCTCCGACGATGAGGAGGATCAGGCCGACGGTGCTCTGCAGATACGGGGTTAGTGTCATGGGTGGCGGCGAGCCCCATGGAGCCCGTTCGAGACGGAGCCGTTGAGCTCGTCAGTCACGGTATGCGTGCCGGCAGGAGGCGTGCCCGGCCTCAGCAGGACTTGCCGGCATCGCCATAGACGGCTGCCATCAGAGCTGCCACCTCCTGGAGATAGGCATCCGCTTCCTCCCGGGATGGCTCCTCCGCCTGGTGGGCCACCCGGTTCCGGGCCTGCCTCAGGGCCATGATGCGCTCCTCCTCGTGGGGCCCCAGGACCCGGTTCATGCGGAGGGCTGAGAGGAGCTCGGAGGGCTGGGTGGGAGGTGCCACGGCACACGCCGGAAGCGCTCTGCGGAGAGCCGATTCCAGCTCGACCCAGGCGGCGAGGATGCGGTCTGCGGGGGAGTCGTGCATGTCTCCTTGACCCTCGGTTCGGTGCGTCGGGTGCAAAGCCTGTCGGCGAAGCGGATCTTCCTGGTTCGGTCTCCCGAGCGTAAGAGCCTGCCGGCGAAGCGGTTGCTCTCGGCCAAGAGCATTCTAGCGCAAGATGAAGCCGTGGCGGAGGGGATCCTCCGGGTCCAGCAAGTGCTCTGCCCTCCCCGTCACGTGGGAAGTCCCGGTGATCCTGGGTATCACGGCCTCGAAGGGTCCGACGCGGGTGGTTTCCACTACCTCTCCGGTGAAGGTAGTGCCCAGGAGGCTTTCCACGGTGAAAGGCTTTCCCACTTCCAACTCCCCCCGGGCCAGGTGGAGAGCGGCCCGGGCGCTGACCCCGGTCCCGGTAGGGCACCGGTCCACCTCTCCATCGGCGAAGATGCAGACGTTCCGACTGTGGTTGGAGGGTTGCCTTGCCTCACCCACCATGATGGTGCCGTAGAGGAACCCGAGGTCGGGCTCGAAGGGGTGCCGGATGGGCAGAGCGTCCGCGACGGCCCGCTTGATCCTCATGCCCACGTCCACGAGGGTGCCGAGCTCCCGGGCCTCCAGGGACACGCCCAGATCCCGGGCGGCGCAGAAGACATAGAACGCGCCTCCGAAGGCCAGGTCGTAGCGGAGGGGCCCGATGCCGTCCACCTCCACCACCTGGTCGAGGGCGTATACGAAGGAAGGGACGTTGAGGAAGGAGGCTCTCTTCACACGGCCGTCTTGGCGGTGAGCGGAAGCCGTCACCCGTCCGGCGGGGGTGTCCATGCGCAGGACGAGGGTGGGGCCAGCGGCGGTGGCGCCCCCCACCACTCCCGCCTCCACTCCGGCCATGGCCAGGCCGATGACCCCGTGCCCGCACATGGTGCTGAAGCCTTCGTTGTGCAGGAAGAGAACCCCGAAATCCCCGTCGTCCGACACCGGCTCCGTCAGGATGGCCCCGTACATGTCGGCATGGCCCCGGGGTTCCCACATCAGGGCAGTGCGGAGATGGTCCAGGTGCTCCCGGGCATAGCGGCGCTTGGCCAGCATGGTCTCGCCGGAGATGGGAGGAAACCCTCCAGTGATGATCCGGAGAGGCTCTCCAGCGGTGTGCACGTCCACGGTGGTGACGCGGATCCAGTCCGGGCGAAATGGGTCTTCCAGGGGGGTCGGTCTGTCCACGGCGTCTGCGGTCTCCTCCCTCAGCAGGGTCGCGTCGGCCAACAGGGGGACGCCCGTCTAGCGGCGGGGATCTTCCCCGGGCCGATACTGGGTCACGAGGTCTCTTCGGATGTCGTCTTCGGTGAAAGCTATAACCTTCATGGCGTTGTTGGCGAACAGTTCGGCCTGATTCCAGAAGTAGGGAGAGCCCTCCTGGTTGCTGTTGCCGTAGAGGAGAACGGAGTAGGCCCGGGGAATCGCCCCGAACTCCACGGCCAGGACCCAGGAGTCACCCGTCCAGGCCCTGTACTTCCCGTCCTCGTCCTCACGGAATCCCAGCACCCGGAAGCACCCCATCTGGTTGCTGCACCCTCCCACCGGGAGGTCGAGGGAGCCGGCACGGATCCGGTGGACCTCCCCCCACGCCACGTCCCAGGCCCCGAAGCGGGTCTTTCCTTCCTCCACGGCCCACCGGAAGGCGTCCACCGCCCGGCTCCGGTCCCCGAGCCCCATGGGGGTCCGGATGGGGTCATCTTCAGACCATGGTATCCGGTAAGGCTGGTCTCCTTCGGTGGACTCGAAGTACCGGGCTGCCCAGAGCTGGAAGAGTACAGCGCCCCGGCTCTCTCGAGTTGCCCGGTTGTCCCAGGCCGCTAGCAGTTCCAGGGCCTCGGCCACCTCCCCCGCCGGGTGCCGGGCCCTGACCGCCGCCACCAGGTCGTCCTTTACCCGGTCCGCCAGGGTCATCCTCATGGAGTGTTTCAACTCCACCACGTCCTCAAGGCTCAGGACGCTGTCGTTGTGGACCAGCTCCAAGGAGTGCTGGGTGCGGAGGCCCAGGCGCGGCTCCGGGAAGTTGGCCGGGTAGTTCTCACGGGGGAGCAGCTCATAGAGATTCGTGTGGTAGGGCGGGTCGTTGGCGTTCTGTATGTAGCCCCCTCCCGGGTTCAGGAGCTGAGGGAGATGGTCCCAGGGGTAAAGCTCGGTCCAGACGTCCCGGGCTCCGGCGGCGAAAAGTGCCGAGTCCTCCGAGGGTTCGTGGGGGAGTAGAGGTATGGAGGCGTTCCAAATGTAGAATATGTTTCCGTCGGCGTCGGCATAGAGGTAGTTCGAATTGACCTTGGCCCGGATTCGCATGGCCTCCTTCCACTCCTCCAGGTCTCGGGCCTGCATCATCCGGAGCCACTGCTCCCCCAGCCTGTACTGACCCAGGGCGGCTGTCTTGAGGATGTACGCCGTGTCCCGCGTCTCGAAGAGGACGGGCCCCAGTGGAGAGAAACGGAAGTCCCGGGTCTCGGCCCCCACCGAGTCTCCTTCGGTGAACCGGACGGTGACTGGGCGGGTTTCCAGGGGCACGGGCTCTCCGTCGAAGAGGTAGGCATCCGGGTTTGAGGGGTCCTTCAGGAGTGCGTAGACCGCTGCCAGGTCCGGGGCGTTGTTCGTTGTGGCCCACCCAAGCCGATCGTTGAAGCCTCCGATGATGGTGAAGGGTCCCCCCACCCTGAAATCGCCGTAGAAGTTCAGGACGCCGGGAACGGTGAGATGGGCCTCGTAGTAGCCTGCCGTGAAGGAGAGGTGGGGGTTCCGAAGAAGAATGGCGTGGCCCGAGGCCGTCCGACTGGGGGAGAAGGCCCAGGCGTTTGATCCGGCCTCGGGGTCCGAACCGGACCTCATCTCATTCCCCGCCGGGGCCGGCCAGCCTTCCATGTCCGGTGCCTGGTGGAGCATGTCGGAGGGGGCCGGGGCACCCGGGGCGCCGATGCCCTCCCTCCGGGCGGCGAACCTCCTGACGGCCCCCGGGTCCCAGATCCGGATGTCCCTGGCGGCCATATCCTCGGGGGTGAAGTCGGGGGTCACCCAGCCGGGGAGCTCCTCTCCCCTGACCTGGATGAAGTGGTTCATCCCGGCGGCGAATCCGGCGAGGATGTCCTGAACCTCCCTGGGGAGGAGGGGAAAGGTTTCCATGGCGTAGTCGTGGGCCAGGCGCCCCGGGAAGTCTCCCTCCAGCTCGTCCCGACCCAGGGCAAGGCTCAAACGGCCGTTGGCCCGGAGGACGAGGCGAGGCACCTCCTCCCGATAGTCCTCCATCATTACCCAGGCCAGCCCGAAGGCCACTCCCTCCAGGCTCTTCGCCAGGATGTGAGGAACGCCATAGGCGGTACGGCGGATCTCCACGGATCGGGCCAGGCGCTCGGCCTTGGTGGGGACACAGGATGGAAGGACGGAGGGAAGGAGGACGAGTAGGCAGGTCAGCACCAGGGGACGGAGCGGAGAAGGCGGCGAGGCCGGCGAGGGTTGTGGCGTCCTGTACATCGTTCTCAGGGAGTGGCGTTGGATCGTGAGCAAGTGGGATGGACGGAAGAGGCTCAAATGTGGAGGGCGCTTCAGGGTCTGTCCAGGATCGGGCCGGATCCGGCTCCGGGGGTCAGCCGGACAGGACCTCCCGGTAGACGGCAAGGTTCCCTTCCACCCTCCGCTTCCCGATACCCCTGAGCTGGGAGCTACAGTGCTGCCTCCGATGGGTACGAGGGACGTGGACCCCCCGGCTTCCCCCGGTGGCGGGAGCGCAGCGGATGCCGGAGCACACGGGTGCGCTTCCGGATGGATAGGAGGATCCGGTAGGTTCGTAAGAAGGCTAGAAAACGGCGGGGGATTTCCCGTCCGTCGAAGTAAGCGGACAAGAAGGCCGGTTGCACACTGCGGGGGCACCACAGGCGTGACAGGTCCGAGGCCTTCTGTCGAAAGGACAGCTTGCCACGGATCCGCGCCCGGTTCAGATCGAGGAATTGCAGGTCCCTCCAGCCGGTTTCTGTGGGGTGAACCAGAATGTTCTGATGCCCCAGGTCTCTGTGCTGCACTCCAGCTGCATGCAGTGCGCGAACTTCGCCGGCGATGAGCTCCAGCAGGCGCTTACCCTCTCCGTGCGTCCCCTTGTCGGAAAACAGGCGGATGATCTCTGAGTGGGCCTCCACGGCTTCGGCCTGATACGCCGAGAGGAAGTAGCTCTCCACCAGCTGTCTCTTCTCCCACCGTTCAAGAAATCCCAGTGGTGACGGGGTGCCCACACCATGTTCTGCGAGAAACCGCGCCATCAGGAAGGAGCGCCGAGCCTTGCTGCCCTGCCTGCGGTAGGCCTCGCTGCGTATCCGTGGGGGCCTTGCGAATTCCTTCACCACTACCATGACAGTCCCACCATCGGGAGCGGGGAAGGGCACGCAGACCGTACGGCTACGGATGTCGTTCAGCACAAGGCAGTCCGGCCTGATCAGATGACGCTGGAGGTCACTGAGGGCCACCATGAGCTCCGGGAAGGCGAATGATTCGATGAGCTGTCCGGTGTAGGGTCCGATGATTCTGTCACGCATCTTGTTCCGAATCACCTGTTCAAGCCCATCTTGCGCTGGTCCCCGGTCATCACCTTCCATGACTCTGTTTCGAGAGGCTGCTCGATCCTCGTCGGAAGCTGCGACGTCCCTTGCGGGCGTGCTCAATTCGATACAGTCCTGGAAGGTCGATGGGCTCCCCTTGGGTGCCCAGTAGCCAGCGAAAGGTTCGGTCTTCGAAAGTCTTCTGCCAGTGCGTCAGCGGCTCCTGGTAGAACTTGATGCTTCTGCAGTACCCCATATCCCGGGAAACGTCTCCGCGGACGATTTGCAGGGCTCCCACCGCCCGGGTATGGGTGACAGGTGAAAACCGCCGGAGATCGATGTCCACCAGCGAGGGTCCATCCGCCACCGCACGAAAAAGCGGGTCGTCCAGACCCAGGAGTTCGGTGCAGCGGACCTCACGGGGAAACACCAGGGGACCGTCTTGCCTGGCCAGGATACCGGGCAAGGAGTCGAGGCAACCGCGGTGAAACACCTGGTCACAATCGGTGAACCAGATCCAGTGTGCCCGGGTGGCGAGAGCGGCTTGGTTGCGGCCGATGGCGCGTCGAAAGAGGAGCTCCTTTCTCAGGGGCTGCCAGTTCCAGGTGAGGTTGGGGTGGCTATGTCTGCCAAAGAATTCGAGCACGCGAGAGGTTGGTTCATCCTCCGGGCAGTAGAACACCGTCATCTGCAGCCTGACTCGCTCCGGGGGGTGGAGCACCAGGGAACTGAGTTGGTAGGTCAGAACCCAGGAATACTGCCAGCAATGGGAGACGATCTCCAGTTGCGGAGGCCCATCTTCCTGCTGCTGCGGTGGCACAGGGGGCACGGTGCCGGCGATCAAGCCACGGGGAAAATAGCCACTGGCGGCCAGACGGTAGAAGGTCTCAAGAAGGAGTTTGCGCATGGGAGGTCCAAGGGTGTGTTGGAGTGCCGGAAGACGGCAGCCATCTCAAACCATTAAAGATCTGCCTGGCCCGACCTCCCGAGCAAGCCCGAGGCTCGCGGCCGTGTTCAGTTGATCCAGGGCATTCGTTTTCTCGCGAGAAGAGAGTAACATACGATAGACGACTCGACAGGCCCGGGCGTTCCGTACCCCCGGCCTCGATCCACCGGGCTCTCCACCGCCGGGGGGCCCTCTCCCCGACAGGGAATGAAGCGACGCTACGATCTTGTGTATGCCATGGGGATTCTGGTGTCCAGTCCCCTCCTTGCGTTGGCCCTCCTTTGGTCGGGGGCATGGCGGACCGATTGGAAGGGGCGCCTCGGTAGAACCCCTGCCCTCCCCTCCGATTCCCGCCCCACCCTCCTCCTCCACGGTGTCAGCATGGGGGAGATCAACGCCACCCGTGACCTGGTGGGCCGCCTCGAATCCCCGGGGGCGCCCCCGCTGAGAATGGTGATCAGCGCCACCACCGACACCGGTTTCGAGCGGGCCCGGGAACTTTACGGAGACCGGCATCAGGTGGTCCGGTTTCCCCTGGACTTCTCATGGATGATGGGAAGGTTCGTGGACGCCGTAAAGCCTGACCTGGTGGCCCTCATGGAGCTGGAAGTGTGGCCGAATCTGGTCCAGGAGTGCCAGGGCAGAGGCATCCCCCTGGTGGTGATCAACGGACGGCTCAGCGATGGTAGCTTCCCCCACTATCGTCGGGCTCGGTTTTGGATGAAGCCCATGTTCCGGGGGCTGGCGGCGGTGGCGGCCCAGACGGAGGAGTACGCCCAGCGGTTTCGTGACCTGGGAACCCCCCCGGAGCGGGTGCGGGTCATGGACACCATGAAGTGGGACACGGCGAAGCTGGTGGATGAAGTGGAGGGTGCCCGGGAGCTGGGGGAGCTCATGGGGATGGACCCGCAACGGCCCCTTGTGGTGGCGGGCTCCACGGGGCCCGGGGAGGAGAAGGCCCTCATCAGGGAGAAGCCCGAGGGTGTCCAGCTCCTGCTCGTGCCTCGGAAGCCGGAGCGGTTTGAAGAGGTTGCCCGCCTCGCTCCAGGCATGATGCGGTGGACGGAGGGGCCGAGAGCTGGAGCGGCGGAGGAGCTCGAGAACGGGGCGGTGCCCGCCCGGGACCTTTTCCTCCTTGACACCATGGGAGAGCTCACCAAAGCCTATGCCCTGGCCGACGTGGCCATCGTGGGCCGGAGCTTTGTGCCCTTGGGCGGCTCGGATCCCATCGAGCCGGTTGCCCTGGGCAAGCCCACGATCATGGGACCCCGGCACGAAAACTTCCGGGAGGTGGTGTCGGCACTGGCGGATGGTGGCGGTATCTGGATTACGGACCGTCCCATGGAGGCCGTCCGGGAGCTGCTGGCCGATCCGGAAAAGGGGCGAGCCATAGCGGAGGCGGGGCGGGAGGTCATCCGCAGGCGTAAGGGAGCCACGGAGCGGTACGTGGAGCTCATCCACCAGGTCTTGGATGGAGGCGGTATGGCGAACGGAGATGGCGTGGCGGTGGAGGGATCTTCCGCCCCATGAGGGACGCAGCCGGGGGTGGGCAGCCGAGGGGGCGGCAAGGGAAGGGGGCCAAGCCGAGGAACGGCCGGCGACGGCGCCGTCTGGTGCGGGGAGTCCTTGGGGTCCTGCTCGTCTACATGGCTGCGGGATACCTCACCACGGCGTTCCGCCGGGTGGAGACGGAGGGCCCGGTGACCACCACTGCCCCCCTCCCCACAATGAAGGGTGCCCTCTTGACCGGAGTCTTCTCCGTCCACACGGACCGCTCCCACGATGCCCGTGGGACCCGGGAGCAGGTGGCGGCGGCGGCCGCCCGGGCAGGGCTGGACTTCGTGGTGGTAGGCGATCACCCGCCCGACCCCCGGAAGCCGGGCTGGGAGTTCTGGGATCCGGTGGTCCTGGACGGGGTTCTGGTGGAGGGGGGCCAGGAGCTCCGGACCCCCGAAGCCGGCAAGATCCTGGCCATGGGCGTGGACACCACCTTCCGGCGCTGGGAGAGCTCCTACGACTCGTTGGTGGCCGTGCTCCAAGCCCACGACGCCACCTCTTTCGTGGTTCACGGGCGAGGACCCCGGCGTAGCGAACGGTGGGTCCAGCCCACAGTGTTCGGTATGCAGGGCTGGGAGGTGCTGGACCTCTCGGAGGCTGCGCGACACCGATTCCGGAGCCCCTGGGCACCCTACCACCTCTTCACCCTCCTGGCCGGCCTTCCGCTGGGGCTGGGGGACAGGGCACTTCTCCATCTCATGCGGGAAGGATTCGACACGCCGACGCTGATGGCCTACGACTCTCTTCGGATGGAGGGACCGCTGGTGGCCACGGCTGGCCTGAACGTGCATCCGAAGCTGGCGCCGGGGCCCTTCCTGTTTCCTCCTTATGGACCCTTCTTCCGAACCCTGGTCTGCCACCTGGTGAGTCCGGAGCCCTTGCCGGCGGATCCCGTCGCTGCCAGCTCGGTTCTCTCGGAAGAGGTCCGGGAGGGAGAGCTCTTCATCTCCCTGGGCCGCCACCGCAGGGCCGGAGGCTTCCGGCTCGGAGCTGTGGACGGCGCGGAAGTCGTGGTGGGGATGGGCCGGGACGGGCCGGCCGCCGCCGGGGTGGCCCTCCGGGGCGGCTTCCAGGATGGAGGGGGGCGGAGGCTGGTCTACCGGGTGCTCCGGAATGGGACGGAGATGGCGTGGCTGCGGGGGCCCGAGCTGGAGTGGGAACCCCCCGGCCCGGGCGTCTACCGGGTTGAGGTGTATACCTATGGAGCGCGACTGGGCAGCACCTTCTTCCGGCTGCGCCCCTGGATCTTCGCCAACCCCATTGGCCTGGTGGAGGTGGGGGAGCCGGCGGGTTGAATCGTCCGGAAGCCGCGTTTCGTAGGGAAGAAAGTACGCGGACGCAGGAGGTATTGATGGCCAAGAATCGTCGGCAGCACGCCCCCCGGGACCGGAAGCGGGGCCTGAGCTTCCCCAGGCCGCCCTGCTCCCCCAAGCCGCCGGGCCCCCCTCCCCCTGTACGCCCCTCGGCACCCGAGTGCGAGACGGGGCCGGATCCCCGGGAGGCCCTGAAGAAGCTGCTGAAAGAGAAGAGAAAGTAGGGGGACGGCGCCGGTTCGGGCGAGCGCCTCTTCAGCTGCCGGACGAGGCGGCTGCGGCCCGGACCGAGCCCCGTCAGCTACCGCCCGAAGCGGTTGCGGCTCCCACGAAGCTCACTCCTTGAATGCCTTCAACGAGCTCACTCGGCGGAAGCTCTCACCAACCTTACGCGGGAGGCACCGAAGAGCTTCTCCAGGGCTGCCAGGGTCTCGGGCTTTGGATCCACACTCAGAGACCTTGAGCGGAGGCGGGGAGAGCCCAGGCCGTTGTGAGCCTGGACCAGGACCTCGACTGGCGCCGCGCCGGGGTTCGCCGAAAGCACCTTCCTGGCCTTTCCGAAGCTTACCGTTTCCGGCATGTCGGGGAGCTCCAGCTCGATCTGCACGGCCAGTCTGCCCGAAGAGGGAACGCTCTCCAGGAGCTCGGCCTCGTCCAGGAAGATGGGCGGATCCTCTTCGTCCCTCTCCCGGGCGCTCACCTTCCCCCTGATGAGGACAGCCGCGTCCTGTTGCAGAACGGTCTTGCACTCCTGCCAGGGTTCCTTGAAGGCCAGGACGGTGGCGGTGCCGGCGAAGTCCTCCACCAGGAGCTTTCCCCACTCGGAGCGGTCCCGACGCGACACCTGCCGGGCCACCTGGGTCACCACGCAGGCCAGCTCCACGGGCTGCCCCTGGTAGGCCTTCAGGTTGGTGGTGTCCACGGGGGCGAAGGCCTCCACCACGGCCCGGTAACGATCCAGGGGGTGGCCGGAGATGTAGAAGCCCAGGGCCTCCTTCTCCCTGGTGAGCTGGTCGCCCTCGCCCCAGGGAGGGACAGTGGGGAGGGTGGGATCGGGTCGGCGGACCAGGGGATCGTCGCCCCCGAAGAGGGAGCCCTGGCCGGCGGCTTCCTCGGCCTGGCGGGCCTGCACCTCGGCGTAGGCGGTGTCCAGCCCGGCCAGGAGCTGGGCCCGGTGGCCGAAGGCGTCCAGGGCGCCGGCGGCGATGAGGGCCTCGGTGGCCCGCTTGTTCAGGAGGCGGAGGTCGATGCGCTCCAGGAATTCGAAGAGGGAGGTGAAGGGTCCGTCGGTATCACGGGCCTGGAGGATGGAGCACACGGCCCCGGCTCCCACTCCCCGGACGGCCCCGAGGCCGAAGCGAATCTGGTTCTTCTCCACCACGGTGAACTTCCACCCGGACTCGTTCACGTCCGGAGGCAACACCTTCAGGGGTCCCTGCATCCCGGGCACGTGCCGGTGGATTTCCCGGCACTCACCGATGTACTTCACCACGTCGTCGGTCTTGTCCAGGACCGAGGAGAGGAGGGCGGCCATGAACTCGGCGGGATAGTGGGCCTTGAGCCAGGCCGTGTGGTACGAGAGCAGCGAGTAGGCCGCGGAGTGGCTCTTGTTGAACCCATACCTGCCGAAGGTCTCGATCTGGTTGGCCAGCTCATCCGCCGTGCGGCGGTCCACCCCCCTGGCCTGGGCCTTCTCCTTGAACTTTTCCAGCTCCTTCTGGATGAGCTCGGGGATCTTCTTCCCTACGGCCTTGCGGAGGACGTCGGCTTCCGCCAGGGAGTAGCCTGCCAGGACGTTGGCGATCCGCATCACCTGTTCCTGGTACACGATGATTCCGTGGGTGGCCTCCAGGACCTTCTCCAGGTCCGGATGGGGAAAGCGCACCGGCTCCTGCCCGAGCTTCCGGCGGATGTACACGTCCGTCATCCCCGAGTCCAGGGGTCCCGGCCGGATGAGGGCGTTGGTGGCCACCAGGTCCTCGAAGCGGTCGCACCGCATGGCCCTGAGCTTGTCCATGGCCAGGGAGGATTCGAACTGGAAGATGCCGGAGGTGCCCCCGTGGGAGAGCATGGCGTAGACGGCCGGATCGTCCAGGGGGACGTCGTCCATGGACGAATAGACCTCTCCGGTTTCGGGATGCCGGAGGTCCCCCACCCGGGCCTGCACCGCCTTCACGGCGTCATGGATGACCGTGAGGGTCTTGAGGCCCAGGAAGTCCATCTTCAGCATCCCGGCGTCCTCGAGGCAGTTCATGTCGTACTGGGTGACGACCACCGCTTCGTCGCCGTTGCCTGACCTGGTGGCCATTGTCCCGGCCGGGAAGGCGGCGCCGGACCCCTTGCCCACCCTGGCGCCGGTCCCCGGGACCGGGGGCGCGGCTGCCGGACCGTTCCCCCCGTTCCCGTTCTTTACGGCGCCGGCCCCGGCGATGGCGGCGCTCCCGCTCCCCCTGGTCTGCTGGACGCACACCGGGACGTAGTCGTCCAGGGGGCCCGGGGCGATCACCACGCCGGCAGCATGGACGGACGCATGCCGGGAGAGCCCCTCCAGGGTCATGGAGTGGTCGAAGAGCTGCCGGTGTCGCTCGTCCTGCTTGTAGAGGGCCGCCACCTCCGGGAGCTTCTTGACAGCCTCTTCCACCGTGAAAGCCGAGCCCGGGGCGTTGGGGATGAGCTTGGCGATCCTGTCCGTCTCGGCGGGCTCGAACCCCAGGGTCCGGCCCACGTCCCGGATGACCGCCCGGCTCTTCATGGTGCCGAAGGTGATGATCTGCCCCACGGCCTCACTGCCGTACTTCTGCCTGGTATACCCGATGACCTCCCCGCGACGCTCGAAGCAGAAGTCGATGTCGATGTCGGGCATGGAGATCCGTTCGGGGTTCAGGAAGCGCTCGAAGAGGAGGTCGAAGGCCAGAGGATCGATGTTGGTTATGCCCAGGGCGTAGGCCACCAGGGAGCCTGCCGCCGAGCCCCGGCCGGGCCCCACGGGAATCCCGTTGCGCCGGGCCCAGTCCATGAAGTCCCAGACGATGAGGAAGTAGCCGGCGTACCCGGTCTGGACGATGACGCCCAGTTCATACTCCAGCCGCTCACGGGCGTGGTCGGGGAGGGGGGCTCCGTAACGTTCTTCGGCTCCCCGGGTGGCCAGGTGCACCAGGTAATCGTTGGGGTCGGCATAGGGCTCCGGAAGGGGAAACTCCGGGAGGTGGACTTGCTTCTTCAGCTTCAGGTCCACCTGGTCTGCGATCTTCAGGGTGTTTTCCAGGACCTCCGGACGATCCGGGAAGAACGATTCCATCTCCGGGGCGGACTTGAAGTAGAGGCCCTCATCGTAGCGCATCCGGTCGGGGTCATTCAGGTCCTTGCCCAGGCCGATGCAGAGGAGGACGTCGTGGGCCTTGTGGTCGTCCTTCTGGAGGAAGTGGGCGTCGTTGGTGGCGATCACGGGAAGGCCAAGCTCGTCGGCCAGATCGAAGATCTGACGGTTGACCTGGGCCTGACCCTCCGTTTCATGGGCCTGGACTTCCAGGTAGTATCGGTCCTGGAAGACGTTGGCGTACCACTGGGCCGCCTCCCGGGCGCCCTCCCGGTTGTTTGCCAGGAGATGCCGGGCCACCTCCC